>USLH01000011.1 GCA_900555435.1 uncultured Oscillospiraceae bacterium
TCCGTTGGCACAGAAGTTCTGTTGATTTCCAAAAAAACATTTCTTGCAACTGATGTCTTGCACAACATTGCAATTACAGTATTTGTGTTTCTAAAATCTTCAATCAATTTTAAGATAATATATTCACAAATATCAAAATTACTTGCTCCTGTAATTGCATCAGTTCCCGACAATCCTTTAAAATTTGTTTTTTCGGGTAAATTAAAGTTTAATTCTGAATTAGTTGCCCAAGGAGGATTGCCTACCACCAATACTTTGTCTTTGTTAAACAGCGATTTATTTATATTGTATTTGAAGAAATCTTCATTAATGATACGAATTTTTTTATCTTGAAATTTATCTTCACAATATTTGCAATAATCTGTATTTATTTCAATCCCAACTATTTTTTTGCAACTTCCAAACTGTGCAATACTTGCTTCGATAAAAGCTCCCATTCCCGCTGTTGGTTCAATAATGGTTTCAGGTTGCAAGTTTAAATAATTGGTCAAATATGAGCAAACACAATTTGCAAAATACAAAGGAGTTTGGTAATCTCCAAATTCTTTTTTTATGTTATCACCATTCATAATTTAATACTCCATCAACCGAGTTCCCTAATGCAATAACTCTTGAATATTGTAATCTCCACTGTAATGCATTACTAATAGTCAAATAACCTTGATGTGGTTTGTTCGCTAAGATTTCATCTGCTAAATCGTTATAAACGATTTCGTCGCCTGGAACATTCCTATCTACTAAAAAGCCTATTATATCATCTTTGTTAGCATCGTCATCAACCATTTGTCTTAATCGTTTTGTTATCGTATAATCCGCCGTTCTATTCTTCTCGATAAAAGCGCAGTATTTAAAATCCAATGAACAAGTATCTGCTGTATCATATTTTTCATAAACAAATACAAGTAAATTATATCCCAATCCAAATATTTTTTGCCTTGCGTTCTTGAATGGACAACTGCTTTGTGGTTGAGTAATACTTGTGACCTTAATATCTGTCATAATGTTATCACCCGGTAAATCTATACCCTTAGCACTACTTCCCACATCAAGAATATACTTACTATTTAAATAATTTTGAAAACGATGTTCTACATATGTTCCAACTGCTTTTCCATCTGTAACACCAATCAAAGATGGGTGATTTTCCTTTTTCATAAATTCACAAAATACTTTTGCTTCTTTCTTTAAATCATTTAATTCTAAAATTTTCATAATTAAATCCTTTCCGTTGCCTTAAACTCACATATGTCATCAATGCCACATTCGAGATATGTTGCTATTTTTGCAAGTGTTTCCATTGAAACAGGTTCATCTTTCCCCATTTTTGCAAGCATATTTGTAGATATCCCTGCTTGCAACCTCATTTCTGTTTTTGTAATTTTTCTATCTATTAGCAACTTCCATAGTTTATTATAATTGTAGTTCATACGCAGTTCTCCTTAATTTGATAGATTACAACTACTGTAATCATATCATACGCAGAGTTAAATCGCAATATTTTGTTGCGGTTCAAAATATAATATTCTGTTAATAAAGTGTATTCTTCGACTATACTCCCGATTTAATAACTTCTTGAATACTCGCCAAAAAGAAACAACCGAAAAACCAAGTATAATCAAGGCTTTCCGGCTGTGCTTTTGGCGCCCCCTGCGAGAATCGAACTCACAACTAGCCCTTAGGAGGGGCTTGTTATATCCATTTAACTAAGGAGGCTTGAACCTCTCCCATTATACCGAATCCCACATAAAAAATCAAGGGTTTTTCAAAAGATGCGTGTCTCCCCGCACCACCGAATTTCCCCGAAGCCCTCCGCTTTAAGCGAGAACCCTTAAGCCAAAGCATATCTCCGAAGTCTCTCTTCGAAGGTACGCCTTTGGCTTAAGGATTCTCGCTGGGATTGGGAGATTTTGGTGGGAAAGGCAAGTGCAAGAGATGCTTAAGGTTTTTCCTTGCTGATTTGAAAATTTCGAAAAATTTATACCGCCTTATAACTCTTCAAAACCGGAATCAGCTTCTTCATGTCCAAAGGCTTTGTCAGATGGACGTTCATTCCGGCGTCCAGGCAGCGGGTGGCGTCTTCGTCGAAAGCGTTGGCCCGGCTGGCCTCCTCCACCATGTTGATCCAGTTTTCCTCCCGCCGTTTCATCTCGCTGATAGAACGGGTGCAGTAGAACACATGGGTCACTTTCCTTTTTGCGTCCCGCTTTTTGACGATGAATCGTGCCGTGTACCAGTTTCCCTTAACGTCCACATATTCCAGCGCAAGGGTCTCTTCCCCCGCAAGCCGCTCCGGAAGAGTGGAAAGATTAAAGAACTGCTGCGCCCGCTCCCGGTATTCCGGCGAAACGCAGGTCTCGCATATCTGCAGCATTTTTTTCGCTGCGCTAAGCGGATAATTAAAGAGATTCTACCACAGCTCTCCCACGCTTTTCAAGATTCTTCCTGCGAAAACCGATAAAAAGCCAAAAGGGACAAGGCTTCCCCTCATCCCTTTTTCGCAATAAAAATCCGGCTTCCCTGCCCCAGCTTCCGAAGCAGCACCCGCATCACATCCTCCGGTACGCTGACGCAGCCGGCTGTCGCCCCACCCGTAGAGCAATGCAGGAACACCGCAGAGCCTTTTCCGGGGATCCGTCCCGGATTGCAGCAGATGTTCAGCACATATCGATAGGCGGCCGTCTCCTCAATCAGATGCTCCGCCGAGCGCCACGGCTTTTCCCTGCCGGAAAAGGTCACGAATTGATTGTAGAAAGGCGACTCCGGATCGTCCACCCAGTAGTCGTCCTCCGTGAGCTTCCGATAGGGGAAGAGACTGCCCGGATCCTCCGCTGTCCCAAAGGCCGTATCCAGCGGAAAAAGCCCCGCCGGCGTGCAGCTGTCCCCCTCCCGTTTGCAGTCGGTGACGCCGTTTTTTCCCACGAACCCCTCTGTGGAAAGGATCTCCCGCCATTCCCCCGCCTCTTTTAAAAGCAGGCGGATCTTTGCACAGATTCCTTCCGCTTCCACGGTCAGGAGAGCCGTTACCCCTTCCGGGGTCTCCGGGAGCCGGTTCATTTTCCTTCCTCCTTCGCTTCCCCTCTGCGGCAGGACATTCGGTATTGGGTGGGAGAGAGTCCCACGGTGGACTTGAACACCCGGTTGAAGTGGTTCACGTTATTGAACCCACAGGAATAACAGATGTCCAGCACTCGATCCCCGCTGTCCTTAAGGAGGGTCATGGCCTTCTGGATCCGCCGTTCATGGAGGTATTCCACAAAGGTGCGGTTGGTCAGCATCTTGAAAAGGTAGCTGAAATACGACTGGCTGAGCAGGGCATGGCGAGCCGCCTCCTCAATGGTGATGGGCTGGTCAAAGTTCTCGTCGATGAACTGCAGGGTCTCCGCCATGGCGTCCCGGTGGTGGTTGAAAAGCTGCATTTCCGGCGAGGACTGCAAGCTGCTGTGAAAGACCCGTCCGGTGACCACTAACAGCTTTAAAAGATCCGCCTTAATGGCCATCAGATAGCCGTCCTCCCGGCTGCCGAACTCGTCGAGCATCTCTTCGATCAGCGATTCCACCTTGATCTGAGAGGTGCCGCTCAAATTCAGGCGGGGACGCACGTTGCATTCCGTCACCAGAAACGGCTCGATGTAGGAAAAATCGAAAAGGGCGCTGTCCTCGGTGATGCCGTTCCCGCCGAAGACGAACTCCGGCTGGAACTCGATCTCCACCAGCTCAAAGTCGCTGTTCCCGCAGGGGATCAGCTGGTGGGGCACATAGGGCGGGATCACGAAAATATCTCCCCGGACCAGCTCATAGCGGCTGTTGTTGATCCGGTGGAGCAGCTTTCCCCGGGACACATAGTTGATCTGGATCACACTGTGGCGGTGCAGCGGAGAAAGGTTGCCGCTTAAACTGTACTTCCCCACAAAAAAGGGAAGCCGGTTATCCAGCCCATCCCCTAAGGGGTACAGAGGGATCCCCTCATATTCCTTCCGGTCCAGTTCTTCGATCCGCATCAAACCGCCTCCTTTTTTTCAGTATAGCCCGTTATTGCCGCCCCTGTCAAGCGGGAAATTCATCGAAGACCCAAAGCCCCGCCCCGATGGAGAACCAGAGCTTCCCGTCCTTCCCCACAACGGCAGATCCGGCCTTCCCGCTTAGCCTGCAGCTTCCCGCAAGACTTCCGTCCGGCTGGTAGAACCGCGCTTCGTCCGTCAGGAAGACCGCCATCGTCCCTTTCCATTCCACCATGGCACAGGGGGCTGCATCCATGGGATGTTCCGGATCGCAGGAGCCTAAGATCACCGTCTTTTCCTCCTCCAATGTCTCCCCGTTCAAGATCAGCAGCCGGCAGGTCTTAGAAGGCGTGTCCGCCGCGCTGACGAAAACCCGATTCCCCATGGCGGCGACGCTGCGGAAAAAGGTCCCCGCTGGATATTCCTTCCGGATGGTAATGGAGCCGTCCGTGCAGAGCTTCAATACGGAGAAGGGTTCCTTTTTCGGAGGGAGCCCGCTTGCTTCCCCACTGGTCACGGCATAAAGGGCTTTGTCCGAAGCTGCGATCCCCTCAATCGCCTGCCCGGGCACCAATTGGAACCAGCTTTTGACCTCCTGAGTACCCGGATCGATCCGGGTGATCCCCCCACCGTAGCTCCCATAGCTGGCATACCAGCCTGTCCAGATCCCTCCGTCCGGTCCTAAGACGCTTTTCCCGTGGGGCCGAACCATTTCCGGAGCCACCGACCGGAGAGCCTTCGGATTTTCGTTCCCGTACTGATTCCAGAGCTTCTGGGGGTCATAAACGATGTGGTCTCCGCCTACATAAGCCGTGAGCCAAAGCCTTCCTTCCGTCCAGACCATGCCGTAGACCTCACCTCCTGCCTTCGCCACGCAGGAGGTGTTCAAAAGCGCCCCGCTTTCCGGAGCGTACCGGAAAATGGTCTGCCCGAATTCGCTGGAGCCCCAGATATCCCCGTCCGGCCCGGCACAGATGGTCATGATCCGCCCCGCCGGAGCCTCCGCCGGGATCCGGTACACATCGAAGCTCCCGTCCTTCTGTTCCACGAAAACGTCCTGCCCCTTAATACCTGCCCGACGGCCGTCCTTTCGGGCGATGAGCATATTTCCCGCCTCGCCGGGCAGCACCCCGAAGGGCTTCTCCGCCAGCCGGTTTTTCAAAAACGCCCTTGCTTCCCCGTTTTGGATTTCGTCCAGATCCCCGTCTTCCGACAGAGTCTCCATCACCTCATAGGTAAACGGGTCGAAGATCCGGTAAGCTCCGTTCAGGCGAGTAGCGACAAAGCCCGCCCCGCAGCCCAACAGCTCCTCGCCTTCTTCCCCGATCTGCCGGAACGCTTCCGTCTCCGGATCGTACCGCCAGAAACCATCGGTGTGGAACCCCGCATAGATGAGCAGGCTCCCGTCTGCACCGGAAAAGACCCGCCGGCCGTAACAGTTTTCCGGATCCTTACTCACCTTCCCGCAGCTTCTGAGGCTCCGGGTGGCCGGATCGTACTCCACCAGCACGCAGCCGGGGTATGTCCCGCCGTAGACCTTCCCGTTTTTCGCCCGGGTGAAGTTCCAGATGTACTGTTCCCCGTCAATCCGCAGGGATTCCTCGAACCGGCGGGTCTTCAGGTTGAACCGGTGGACGAACCCGCTCTGGGCGCAGGTTCCTACCAGCAGCGCCCCCTCTTCTTTAAAAAAGCAAACCCCCCCCCCGCCGTTGTCCGCCGGCAGGGGAAAACTTTCACAGCTGCGGGTATCGGGATCGATCAGCAGCAGGGCGCCGATCCCTCCTGCAACGTAATTCACCAGCGCCAGCTTTTCCTTTCTGTCCAACGGATCAGCGTCTACATAGCAGGCTCCCATGGTGCAGAAATTGCGGCTGGGATCAATGGGGGTTCTGGGGCTTTTCATAAAGGATCCTCCCTTTTCTGACAAAAAATCGAACGGCAACCCACTTGCCGGACAAGCAGGCTGCCGTTTGGCTGATGCGGCGTCCGGTAAATCAAGCCCGGGCGGCTTCGGAAATCTTGGTAATGGCGGCGATGATCTCTTCTACATCCTGATCGGTAGTGAATTCATCGATGCTGAAACGGATGGCGGTATTTAAGATCTCCTCCGCAGTGGGGCACAACCCCTCGTAATAGGTAACGTTGTGGCCATTTAAAGGGCAGCTGAAGGGGCAGTTGGTGCCCTGGTAGCCCCGACGGTTCACGAAGAGGTCGTAATTGTAGACGCAGCTGGGAATATAGCCCCGCTGGTTGCAGATGCCTTCGGCTGCCAGCGCTTCGGAGAAGTCGTTGCGGCTGATCCCGGCTTCCTTCTCATCCACCCGGAACATATAGAACCAGTAAGTGCTCACACTGTCCGGCTGGACCTTGGGCGGATAAATCCCGGGGAGCTTGCCAATGGCGGCGCTGATCCGGTCGCCTACTTCGGTACGGCGGCGGCAGACGCTCTCCAGACGCTCTACCTGAGCCCGGCCCACAGCGCCGGTCAGCTCGTTCATGCGATAGTTGGGAGCGATAAAGGGCACATCCCGGGAGGTATCGTGGCTTGCCAGCCGCTGGTAGTTCTTATCCGCAAACCGGAGGGCCGCCTCATACATTTCCTGGGTCTTGGTCAGGATCAGACCGCCGTCGCCGGCAGAGATCTGCTTGAAGTCGTTTAAGCTGAAGCATCCCACATCGCCGATGGTGCCTAAGAGCTTACCCTTGTAAGTCGCCATATAGCTCTGGGCGCAGTCCTCGATGACTTTTAAGTTGTGGCGGCGGGCAATGTCCATGATAGCGTCCATGTCGGTGGGACCGCCGGTCAGGTGGACGGCGATGATCGCTTTGGTCTTGTCGGTGATCTTTGCTTCCACGGATTTGGGATCCAGCGTGTAGCTGTGAGGATCCAGATCGGCGAAAACAGGGATGGCGTTCTGATAGACGATGCCGATGATGGTACCCATATCGGTCACGGGAGAGGTGATGACCTCATCACCGGCGGTGACACCGCAGATGCCGAGCGCCACATGAATAGCGGCGGTACCGGAGGAGGTGGCGGTACAGTAAGGAGAGCCGTAAAGCTCCGCAAACCGGGCAGTGAGCTGCTTTACCTGATTGCCGTACCAGTAAAAGAGGGTGTTCTGGTCGATGGCCTCCTTTAAGTATTTCAGGTCTTCTTCGCCGAAGCGGGGGCCGGTTCCCATGGGGGTGGTTTTGGCTTTGGGGCCGCCATAAAGGGCGAGTCTGCTTTTATCCATGATGTTTCTTCCTTTCCAGAATGATGAAGCGGGCTTTCTGTCTTCATTTTAATCGATTCTGCAGCAATTTTCTCATCCGATACTGGGGTCAGATTGACGCATTCTAGGAACTTTGCCGAAAAAGAAAAGCCCGCAGGAAAAAAGCTCCTGCGGGTGAAAAAGATAGGAGATTTATTTCAGAAAGAAACGGGCGGCGTTCCCCGAAAGGATCATCGCCTTGTCTTCTTTTGAAATCGCAGCGTGCTCCAGAGCCGTCATGGTGCTCTGAAGGCAGTTTAAGGGATACCCCGAACCATAGAGAATCTTCTCCGCCGGAACGTTTTCCATCACCTCTTCGAAGGGATGGACGGCGGACTTAAACCAAGAGCATTCCACGAAAAGGTTCTCCTTTTCCCGGAAGGTCTCCGCCATGCCGGTGACTTCATACGCCTGCATGGCCGTATAAAGGATCTTCACATCCGGCATCCGATCCGGCAGCGCTTTCAGCTCCTCCTCCGTAAGGATCCGGGGGGTCATCAGATAGTTGACCCGAAGATCCTCCAGACGGACGGAAACAATCAGCGGAAGATCGTGTTTTTTAAGAACCTTGTAAAGTTCCTCTATGCAAGGATCGTCCAGCCGGTAGCCGTGATAGCCCGGATAGATCCTCACTCCCCGGATCCCGAACCGCTCCACCGCCTCGTCAATAGAAAGTGCCGTAGCGGGCAGGGTGGGATTGACCCCCATGATGTGAAGGCAGGACGTATCTTTGAGCGTTTCTGCCAAAAGCTCCTCCGCCTCCATGGGGTCGTTATAGAAGACACTGTTGAGGGTCGACACGGCGCCTGCCGTGATCCCGGCCTGTTCCCAGACCTTTTGAAGCCCCTCCATGCCGCCGTGATAGAACCGGCGGAAGGGCCACTCACCGATAAAGCCGTTGCAGTCAAACCGTTCGCTCATTTCCCTGCCTCCCCGTCAAAGCCGAAAAGCGCCGCCGTATTCTTCCATGCGATCTTCTCCCGTTCCTCCGGGGTCAGATCCGCTTCCACCAGCTGGCCATAGCTGCACTGGAACGCAAGATCCGGCATATCCGTGCCGAAGAGGATCCGATCCGCCCCCACCAGACGAACCGCATATTCCAGGTCGTCGGCGTGGGAAATGGAACCGGAATAATCCAGCCACACATTGGGGCAGTCCTTGATCATCCGCATCTCCCGGAGGCAGTTGGCGCCCAGATGGGCCATGATGAGCTTTGCTTCCGGATAGCGTCGGGAGAGATTGGCCACATTGGCTCCCAGCGACTCATAGGGGAGTTGATCCACTGATTTATGGAAGGCGTGGATCAGCATGGGAATGCCGTAAGAAACGCACTGCTCCGCAATGGGATCCACCAGCGGGTCGTCACAGAAGGTGGCGACCCATAGCTTTACCCCGCACATTCCCTCGTCCTCGATCCGATGGCGCAGTTCCGTCATGGTATCAGGATTCCGGGGATTTAAGTAGCAGTACCCCTCGATCAGGCCGGGCTGCTCTTTCATAAAAGCGAAGGTCTGGTCGTTTAAATACCGGATCTCCTCCTCGTCGGGCTGATAGCCGCCGAGGCTGGAGACCAGTACCTTGGTGAGGTCAAAGACTTCACACATATCAAGAATGCCGCGTTTGCACAATTCCACGGAGTTTTTCCAAAGATGGGTGTGCATATCGATGAGCATAAGGGCCCTCCTTTTTATGCTCCTCCGATCACGGGAAAATGGGGCGGAACTGCTTGGCGACCACCAACCGCCGCAGAGCGGTCATATAGGCAGCCATTCGGGGCGTGACCTTTTTCTGCTCCGCCAGATTCCACACGTCATCGAAGGCGCGGGTGATGATTTTTGCAAGGTTTTCGTTGACCTCGGATTCCTCCCAGGTCAGGGACTGAATGTTCTGGACCCACTCGAAGTAGGAAACGATGACGCCGCCTGCGTTGGCAAGCACGTCGGGGATGACTAAGACTTCACGCTTGCCTAAGATCTCGTCAGCTTCCACGGTGGTGGGGCCATTGGCGGCTTCCACGATGACTTTCGCCCGGAGATCCTTGGCAATCTCGGCGGTAATCTGATTCTCCATAGCGGCGGGGATGAGGATGTCGGCGTCGGCGGTCAGCACCTCCCGGTTGGTGACGTGGGAGACGCCGTCGGCATTGTAATCCGCCAGCATCTTGCCGGGGTTTTTGGCCAGGAAATCGAAGATGGCGGGAATATCTAAGCCTCCGGCACGGTAAAGGCCGCCGGACACGTCGCTGACTGCTTCCACATGGCAGCCCTTTTCCGCCAGCAGCTTGGCAGCCACCGAGCCTACGTTGCCGAAGCCCTGAACCGCCACCCGGACGTCGGAAGGCTTTTTCCCTAACCGCTCCAGCGTCTTCATAGTGACCAGCATGACGCCTCGACCGGTGGCTTCGTGACGGCCCAGAGAACCGCCGATGTCTACAGGTTTTCCGGTGACCACGCCGGGAACGGTGTAGCCCTGAAACATGCTGTAGGTATCCATGATGAGACCCATGGTCTCTGCGTTGGTGTTCACATCGGGAGCGGGGATGTCCTTCTCCGGTCCGATGATGGGGAGGATCATGGCGGTGTACCGCCGGGTCAGCCGCTGGAGCTCCTTATGGCTCAGCTCCTTGGGATCCACCCGGACGGCGCCCTTTGCCCCGCCGTAGGGGATGTTCACAACGGCACACTTGATGGTCATCCACGCAGCCAGCGCCTTCACCTCGTCCAGATCCACGTCCGGATGGAACCGGACGCCGCCCTTGCAGGGGCCGCGAAGGCTGGAGTGCTGTACCCGGTAGCCGTCAAACACCCGGATCGTGCCGTCGTCCATCTCCACGGGAATGGAAACCTTCAGTTCCCGCTCCGGATATTCCAGAGTGATGATCTCATTTTCCGTATAGCCGGCGTCCGCCGCTGCCTGCCGAAGAACTGTCAGAACGTTGTCATAAGGATTGTAAGCCTTGGTACTCATAAGAAATGCCTCACTTTCCAAAGTTTCTAAATGTCGTAAGTTCTTTTGAACTTGACCCCATTATATCTTGGAAAGAGATTCGCATCTCACACGAAATCGCTGATTTCTTGACTTTTATTTGGACAGCTTTTCGGTTTCGCAGAATCCGTATAACCGGGAAAGAAAACCGTCAAGCTTCCGGTGCGATGCGGCTGGCGGAGACGATCCGCCCGTACCAGTTGGCGTAGGTGACAAGCCCTTCTTTTCCGTTGAAGGAACGCCTGGGCTCCTCCAGCTCCTCCAGACGGAAGATCCGTCCGGTCAGATAATCCTCGATCTCGTCCATGGCGGTGCGAATCCGGACCATCAGGGAGCCGTAGCGCATATCCAAAATGTCCCAGCCGATGATCTTGTTCATATCGGCCCAGACCACCCGGTGGCAGCTTCTCAGCGCCTCCACCCGGGAAAGCAGCTCCGGCAGTTCCTCTTTCGCAAGTGCATAGAGCGCCGCCGTATTGCCGGTCTCGTAGGCTTCCGTGATCCGAAGGCCCATCTGTGCCTTCAAAGAGAGGACGTTTGCCACTTCCGCATAAAAGCGGAACATCGCATTGTACTCCCCATTGCGCTCCGATGCCGCCCGGAACAGGGGGACGAGCTCTTTATAATGGTCGTCCAACGGCAGACCCTTGATGTGGTAATCGAACATACCGGTCATCAGATCCTGCCACATCAGATACTTCGAAGCGTTGACCTGTTCCAGGTTGTCCTTCTCGCAGCCGGGAACTTCGTCCAGCAGCCGCAGCGCATAGAAGTCGTCGTACTTCGCCCCGCAGCAGAATTCGAAGCGCCGTTTGAACTTTTCCTCATCGAACGCATCGATGTAGCCGTGCTCCGCAAAGAGGGAAAGCCCCAACATATTTGCGTACATATTGGCCTCGGTTCCGTTGTCGCCCCAGATGGTGGCGAAGATCTTCCGGATGCCCAGCTTTTTGCAGGCGGCCATGGCCGGATGGGTGGTGCGGTAGGTGATGCCCCAGTTGGCTCCGTATCCTACCCACGTCCAGATGCCGCCGGCAAAGACCGGCTCCCCGAAGATCCGGTGCATCTCGATGAACCGTTCGTAGAATTCCTCATCAAAGTGATAGTAGTCCCAATAGACCGTCTGCACGTCGTCGGGGACCAGCTCCGCTGCATCCGTCGGGAACCGGCTCAGGTCTGCGCTGTAATAATCACCGCCGCCGAACTGCCGGATGAACATATCACTCCACATCATGGGCTCCAGCCCCAGCTTCCGGACGATCTCCATCACCCGTGCCAGATGTTCCTTCATGATCTGCTCACCTGGGACCAGCCCGTGCTCCGCCAGATACCGCCCAGTTCCCAGGTGCCACGCCTCGTCCATGCCGATGTGGATGCGTTTGGTGCGGAAGGGCTTCACCGCCGCCTGGATCAGGTGCTCAATAAACTCATAGGTCTTCTCCCCGCCGACGAAAAGGGTCTCATAGTCTTCCTTGATGTCGTTGAAGGCCGGCCATTTCAACACGTCGATCAGATGGGACAGCGTCTGGATACAGGGGATCATCTCGATTCCAAAGAGATACGCATAGTCGTCGCACTCCCGGAGCTCTTCTTCCGTATAGCGGGCCCGCATATAGCCGAAATACGGCTCCTCCGGCACGTCGTAGCTGTCCTCGCAGTACATCATGAGGACATTCAGCCCCATCATGGCCATCCGCCGGAGGATGCTCTTTACCGATTCCACCCGTAGCACAGCGTTTCCCTGGGACACGTCGAACATGGCGCCGTTGTCGTCAAACTGCGGCGTCTCCCGAAGGGAGATCAGGTCCTTCCCGGCGGAAAGCTCCTCTAAAAGCAGGCCGAAGCCCCGGAAAAAATGGATCTTTTTCGCATAGGCGATCCGGGCTTCCCCGTTTTCAAAAAAGACCTCCACGCCCTCCCCGGCGCAGGCAGAAAGAAGTATGCCTTCCCCCTCTTTCAAAGCAAACCCGTAAACGGGCGCCAGCTCCCGCAACCCGGCAAGCAGCTCCCGATCCAATACAGAAACGTCGAATGTGATCATCGGTATCCTCCTTTAAAGCAATGGTTTTCTTCCATTTTATCACAAGGAAAGGATCTGCCCTTGCAGTTTTTTCGCAAGGACTTGCCGGATTCTCCAAATTTTACGATTCCTCCGGTCTGCCTTCTCTTGCCTCCTCCCGGTACTCTCCAGGGGAACGCCCCGTGTACTTCCGGAACACCCGGGCGAAGTAGAAGTAGTCGGAATAGCCGCACCGCTCCCCTACTTCCCGGATCTGGCAATCGCTTTCCCGCAAAAGCTGGATGGCGTGCCCCATCCGCACCCGGGTCAGGTAGGCGGTAAAGCCCTCCTGCTCGGATTTTTTGAACATCTGGCTGACGTAATTCTGGTTGAAGCCGAAAAGCTCCGAGATTTTCCCCACACCCAGCTCCGGATCGTCGTAGTGTTCGTTCACATAGAGAAGGATCCGCCGCATCACGTCGCTTCTGGAGCCTCCAGAAAGCGCCGCCGCCGATTCGCAGAGCACCCTTGCCACCTCGTCGGTCAGCGCCCCGATGTCGGGAAACGGCTCCGTCAGCCCACGGTAATCATCCCGCAGCGGCAGCACCTCCCCCTGAGGCAGCAAGGCGGCGGTGTTATAAAAGCGAAAGGCGTCCCGGATGGTAAAATCCCCATCCCGGAAGGTCTCGGCGGCCTTCTGGATCCCGCCTAAGTCCCGGGCGGAAAAGGCGCTGCGCAGATCCCGCAGAACGGCCGTGAGCTCCTCATGCTCGATCTTCCCCTGCAGCCTGTGAAATCCCGGTTTCCCGAAAAAGTAACCGTAAGCGGCGACCCTCGCTTCCAGCGCCGCCCGCTCCAGCTCCTCGCCGGAGTAAAAAGGCGTGCTCATACCCGCCGGGATCCGGCTTCCGGAGAAAAACGTTTCCGCATCCATGTCCGCCCGCTCCCCGGCTAATAAGAACCGCCGCCCTCCCGCAGCGGTCAGCCGCCACCATCGGGTCCCCGAAGGACGATCTTCTTCCGATGCTCCACTCTCTTCCCCTAAGATCTCCAAGATCCATTTAGGTTCTGCCGGAGAGATCCCCAGATCTAAAAGCTCCCAATCCACCTTCTGCGGTTTGTCCCCGGGCCGGAAGGAGGCTGAGCCCGAAAAGGAGCCTCGCTCCGCTCGGCTTCTCCGGGCGTCGAACTGCTCCCGAATATGCCGCAGAAGCCCATGGATCTCTTCCTCGTCAAAGGGCTTCACGCAAAATCCCAGCACGCCGTACTCGATGGCACGCTTGGCGTACTCAAATTCACTGTAGCCGCTGATGACCACAAACCGGACGGAGGGGAACTCCTTCTGCGCCTGCCCGATCAGGTCAAGGCCGCTGATCCCCGGCATCCGGATGTCCGTGAAGACCAGATCCGGATGAAGCTCCTCGATTTTTGAAAGCCCATCCTTCCCGTTGAAGGCTTCGCCGCAGACGGAAAACCCGCAGGCTTCCCAGTCGATCCGCCTCCGAAGGCTTGCCAGAACCAGCCGCTCGTCGTCGATCAAAAGCACCCGGTACATATCCTCTCTCCTTTACATCCGGCCGGGGATCTCCAGCACCACCCGGGTACCGATCCCCTCTTTGCTGTCCATCTGGAGCCGGCACCGCTCCCCATAAAGAAGGCGCAGCCGGTTCACTACGTTTTCCACTCCGATGGAGTCGCTTTCCATCTTCGCTTCCCCGGAAATCACCGTCCGGAATCTTGAAAGCTGCTCCTCGCCGATGCCCACGCCGTTGTCCTCCACCCAAAGGCGGATATGTCCATCCTCCAGAAGGCTTCCTCCCAAAATCAGGAGCCCATCCTCTCCCTTCGGCTCCAAACCGTGGGTGATGGCGTTTTCCACCAGCGGCTGCAGGATCATTTTAGGAATGCGATACTCCAGAATGGCAGGATCCACCTGCTCCTCCGCCTGAAACACCCCTTCAAAGCGCATGAGCTGGATCCCGATGTACGCTCTGGTCGTGGCAAGCTCCTCCCGGACCGGAACCATATCCTGCCCCTTGACGCTGTACTTGAAAATTTTACCGAGATTCCCCACCATCTGCGCCGTTTGCGGCGCTTCCTCCAGATAGGCCATCCCCATAATGCTTTCCAGTGTGTTATAAAGAAAATGGGGGTTGATCTGGCTGCGCAGGTGGAGAAGCTCCGACTGCTTCTTCTGCAGCTCCGATTCGTAAAGGTTGGACGTAGTCCGCACCAATTGGTGGGTCAGCGTGTTGATTTCCCCGATCATCCGGTTGAATTCGTCGGAGATCTGGCACACCTCCCGGTATCCGTCCAGCTGCATTTCCTGCTTTAAGTAACGAACCGTCTGGTTCTGCATTCCCACGATGTACTGGCTGAACCGTTTTAAAGGTGCGGTGATCTTGTGATTTAAAATGGCCATCAAAATCACCATCAGTGCCAATGCGCAGAGAAGCAGCGCCACCACCGTCTTCCACATCCAGTTTAACGATTCGGTGATCCGGCTCCGGGGAAGGATGCTGACCAAGTGGCAGCCTATGGCCTCCGCCATCTGATAATTGACGATGTATCTCTTTCCGTTCGACGCTATCTCCATCCGAGATCCCACGGAAAGCGCCGGGATCTGAGCGAGAATCTCCTCCGCCGCCGAATCCGGCTCCTGATTGGACGCCACCAGTGCATATTCCGGATCCAGGAGGTAAAGCCCCGTACCGTACTGATCGGAAAAATCCTGAATCCCCAGCGTTTCGTTGTCCACTACCACCGTGATGCGCCCCAGATTGAACCGGGGCGTCAGGTTCCAGATGTCATAAAGAGTCGTGGTAAAAAGGAAGGATTCGTTTTTCTCCCCGTTATAGTGCAGGTGCTGGGAGAAATCGTAACCCATGTACGGCTCCTCCGGAAGCCGCTCCAGCGCCTCCAACAGCTGGCCGGTGCGGCCGTTCATGCTGTAAAAGGAACCGTTATACCCCTCCACCGCCACCTCTTTAATGGCCGGAAGCGTCCGGATGCAGTTGGAAACCACACTGTCCAGATTCCGGATGTTTTCGTACTGGCTCTGAGGATCCTTGTCGATCACATATTTGGCGGTGGTGCGGTTATAGGCCATGTTCCCGACCATATTCTGGAGAAAATCGGAGTTTTCCCGGATCCGATCCTGATACTGGGAAAAGACTTGCGCCGTATACGCAATGTTGCTCTCCATCAGAGAGGAGGAAATGATCCGGTAAGCCGTCATGAAGATTGTGGAGACCAGACCAATCAAAAGGATCCCAAGCCCCCAGACAAACACGGCGATGGGCAGATTCCGAATTTTTTGGGTCGCCTTCATAAAAATTCCTCCCTGCGAAGCTCCTTCTCCTATTATGCCTGAAAACAAACGAAAAGAAAAGACCTTTTTATGAAACGGGAAAAAGCCGAACCCTCTCGGGCCGGCTTTGTTTCCTGTTTCGACCGATTAACGGCCGGATTCTTTGTAGAGTTCGTTCATTTCGGCGATGACCTTGTCGTAGCCCTGCGCCATGTAGCTGTCTACCATGGCCTGCCATGCGGCGTCCACGTCATCGGAGAGCATCAGGTCGTTGCAGATCTTCTCGAAATCGGCGCCGGCGGTGTCATAGTCCGCAGAATCCTGCAGGAGCAGGCCATTGGTGTCGGGACGGTTCGTGAAGGTCGCACCCTTGGCTTCCATGTCCGCCATGTACTCGTTGCGGAGCTTCTTTAAGCCTTCACTGTAAGCGGGGCTGCTGGCAGAGCGGAAGGGAGTCCAGTTGGCAAGAGTCTGGAGCTGGGTCGCCGGATATTTCTCCTTCAAGGCCAGAGGCGTTCCGTCGGATTTGGTCAGCTCGATGATCTGATAGTTTCCGTCGGCGTCCTTGGTGTAGGTCTCGCCTTCAATGCCAAGGCCGACCAGCTCGTAGCCCTCGTCACTGAGGAGGAAGTCCATCAAAGCCATGCAGCGCTCCGCCTTTGCGTCGTCCACGCTGCTGCTCAGATAGGTCTCGGACCAGGAAGGCGTAATGGAGGGATAACGAACCTCACCGGTGGTGGGGTTTGCAAACCACGGGATAAAAGCGATCAGCTCATCAATGGTCTTGTCGGGATAGGTCTTGAGGATCTTGTCCTCCATAGCCTGGGTGCCGCCCAGAGTGGGGCCTGCATGGGCGTAAGCTCCGGCCTGACCGTTTGCGAATTTGTCACGGCCCTCCTCGCCTTTATAGATGATGTAGTCGGGGTCGATGACACCGGCGTCGTAGGCTTTTTTCAGCACCTTAGCGCCGTCCCGGAAGGCTTCGGTCATAAAGGAGGGAATCAGAGAGCCGTCCTCGGCAAACTCCCAACGGAACCCGTTGACCGCATCGGGGCACTCGCCGCTGAACAGGAAGGACATATAAGCGAAGGTGTAGCCTGCCAGACCAATGGTGTCATCCTTGCCGTTTCCGTCAGGGTCTTCGTTCTGGAATTTCAGCATCAGATTGATGAAGTCATCCACGTTCTGGGGGATTTCGGTCACGCCTACGTTCTCCATCCAGTCCCGACGGATCATGATGCCGTTTTCCAGCATGGCGTCTTCGGGAACCACGATGTTCGGACGGGGAATGGCATAGAAGGTAGGATTGGCGTCGTCCTGAGCGACTTCGTTGATGGAGCGGCCGGACTCGGTGTTCAGCTGTGCGGCGACATTGGGATAGTTGGAAGCATCGGGCAGCGCACGGATCACGCCTTCGTCTCTCCACTTCCGGAAGGTCTCGGTGTAGCCCGCCTCATAAGCGGTCATGTCCGGCAGCTTATTCGTGGCGGCCCAGAGCATGATCTTCTCGGTGTAATCGCCCCAGGTCACGGCGTAAGGCTCGATCTCGATGTTCAGCTTGTCGTAGAGGGCATCACGGACCGCATCCTCGCCATCGGTGATGGCGTCGCCGATGTTCCAGACAGCGATGCTAATCTTCATGTGCTCTGCAAAGGGATCAGATGCTTCGGGCTCACTGGACTCCGTGGTGCTGCTGGAAGGCGCGGAGCCGGAAGGGGTAGAGCTGCTTTCGCCAGAGTTGTTCCCGCAGGCGGCCAGAGATGCGCCCATCATAGCCGCAAGAGCGAGAGAGATTGCTTTCTTCTGCCAAGATCTCATGAAAAATACCTCCTCAAAATTGTTGCAAACGGTTTATTTGCACCGGTCCGAGCCGGCGAAACACGATGGAAAGGACGAACGGATTAACCCTTTACGCCGCCGAGCATGATGCCCTTTGTAAAGTACTTCTGCACGAAGGGGTAGACCAGCAGAATCGGGACGGTGGCAATGGTAACGATCGCCATCTGCAGGGACTGGTCGTAAACCTTCCGCTCCTGGCTTGCAATGGCGGCCGCAGCGCCGGTCATGGCGTGGGTCGTATCCATCAGCACGTTGCGGAGCAGGAGCTGCAGGGGCTGTTTTGCCTTGTCGATGATGTGAAGCATGGCGAACCAGTATTCGTTCCACCGGTCAACGGCGATGAACAGAGCCACCGTTGCGATGATCGGCGTGGACATGGGCAGGATGATCTTGAATAGGATCACCATATCGTTCGCCCCGTCGATCCTGGCGGATTCCTCAATGCTGGCCGGCAGGTCCTCCACATAGTTTTTGATGAGGATGATGTTGAACTGTCCCACCAGAACCGGCAGGATCATACACCAGATGCTGTCGCCCAGGCCAACCTGCTGAACGACCAGGTAACCGGGGATCAGACCGCCGGAGAAGAACATGGTGAACAGCATCATGTTAAAGAAGAATTTCCCGCCGGGAAGATCCTTTTTGGAAAGCGGATAGGCCGCTGCTACGGAGCAGATGACGCCTAAGAACGTTCCGACCACCGTAACGAACACCGTAGTCCGGACTGAACTCCAGAAGAGCTTGTTTTCAAAAACGATCTTATAGGCAGCCGTGTCGAAAACCGACGGCCACAGGTACAGCGTCTGGGAGTGGATGCTTTCGTAAGTTCCGAAGGAAACGATGACCATGTAGTAGAAAGGGAACGCCGTGATCAGAGCCAGCAGCCCCATCAGGACCACCAGAAAGACATCAAAACCGGTGTAATGGTTGAGCTTTTTCACCCGTGCCATAAGAAGCCCTCCCTCCTTAATAGATGCCCTTGCCGGTAGATTTCTTCACAAGCCCGTTGGCAAGGAGCAGCATTGCGAAGTTGATGACGGATTTGAAAAGGCCGATGGCGGTGGTATAGCCGAAGTTGGTGCCGTCGGAAAACGCCTTGCGGTAGATCAGGGTATCGATGATGTCGCTGACTTCCCGGACTGCCACGTTTGAAAGGTTAAAGAGCTGATCGAAGCCGGCGTTCATCATATTTGCCACCTGCATGACCAGCATGATGGCGATGGTTCCCCGGATGCAGGGAAGGGTGATGTGCCACGCCAGCTGCCCCCGCCCGGCACCATCGATGCGGGCCGCTTCATAAAGCTCGGGGTTGATGCCGGAGATGGTCGCCAGATAGATGATGGCGCTCCAGCCCATTTCCTTCCAGTCGGAGCTGATGAAGATCAGCGGCCGGAAAGCGGAGGGCGTGGTCAGCACCGACTGCCGCCCCAACCCGCAGAGCAGCAGGATCTGGTTGATGACGCCGTCATTGGAGAAAAGGTTGAAAAACAAACCGGAAACGATGATCCACGAAATAAAGTGGGGAAAGGTATAGACCGTCTGCACCACCCGTTTATACTTGGTGGAGCGGATCTCATTGATGAGAAGCGCCAATCCCACCGGAACCGGGAACTCGAAAAGCAGCCGTCCGAAGCTGATGACGATGGTGTTTTTCAAAGCGGTAAAGAAAGACGGGTCACGGAACAGCCGCATAAAGTTGTTGAAGCCGTGCATCTTGGCCAAAGGGCTCCCCATGATCCCCTTGGAAAAGTTGAAGTCCTTAAACGCAAGAATCACGCCATACATGGGATAATAGCAGAAAACCAGCAGATACGCAAGCATCGGGATCAGCATGACGTACAGCAGCTTGTGTTCCCAAATTTTTTGCCAGAGCGTTCTCTTTCCGGGGTTCAGCTCGCCGGTCTTTCCCTGATTCACTGAAGTTGTCACGAGAAGTCTCCTTTCCTTCTGTGGATTCCGCGGAAGACTTCTTCCGCATCGATTGAGTATATTTTAACGCTTTGTGAATGAATTGGGTATAAACAATGATTATCTAAATATGGAATTTTCTTAGATTTCCTTTTTTATAAAAAAATTCCGTCCTTTTTCCGTCGAAATGCTCAGAATTTTCCATATGGACTTTTCTTATTTCCCGTTTCGTGCTAAAATGAAGCCAACTTCTTAACGAAAGGGTGCTTCCCATGAAAAATCCCGGCGCCTGGATCTGGTTTGAATCCCCCTCCCACCCGGATTCCTACGGCGAATTTTATCAACCCTTCTCCTATGCGGAAGGCGATGCGGTCCTGACCGTTTCCTGCGACTCCAACTACGCCGCTTACATAAATGGTCGACTTGCCGCCTTCGGTCAGTACGCCGACTTTGAACATTATAAAGTCGCCGACACGGTGGATGTCTCCGCCTTTTGCCGAGAGGGCGAAAACCATCTTGCCATCGTGGTCTGGTACTACGGCGTCCCCGCTTCCACCTATTGCCCGGGAAAAGCCGGCCTCACCTTTTCCCTGACCTGCGACGGCTCCCCCGCCGCTGAAAGCGGCGAAGCCACCCTCTGCCGGAAAAGCCGCGCCTACTTGAGCAGTGAGCAGAAATGGATCACCGGCCAGCTAGGCTTCTCCTTCCACTATGACGCCGCCAAAGAAGACGAATGGCTCCTGGGAAAAGGCGAGGGCTTTTCCAGACCGGTCTTCGTGGAAAAAGCCGATGAGCTGATCCCCCGCCCCAACAAAAAGCTGATCCTGGAAGCCCCTGCTGCTTCCGTTCCCATCGCCACAAAGCCCTGCCGCTATCTCTATGATCTGGGTCGGGAGGAAGTGGGCTTCCTTGAGCTGGAATTCTCCTCCGACATCGCCCAGACGGTCACCATCGCCTATGGCGAGCACCTGACCGACGGCGGCATCAACTGGACGGTAGGCGGCCGGAACTTCTCCGTCACTTACGGCGCCGTTCCCGGGAAGAACCATTACCTGAACCCCTTCCGCCGCCTGGGCTGCCGCTATCTGGAGCTCTTCAGCGAAGCGCCCCTTTCCATCGATTACGCCGGGATCCGCCCCACCAACTACCCCCTGACCCGCTCCGATTACTCCCCGAAAGGGATGCTGGACCAGCGGATCTATGACGCCTGCGCCCGGACGCTCCTTCTCTGCCTTCATGAGCACTACGAAGATTGCCCCTGGCGGGAGCAGTCTTTCTACACCATGGACAGCCGGAACCAGATGCTCTGCGGCTACATTGCCTTCCACGAGTTTGAAGCGCCCCGAGCCGGACTTTCCCTTTTCGCCCAGGATCAGGACGACAGCGGCCTGCTCTCCATCTGCTGCCCCAATGCCGGCAGCGGCCAGCTGAAAATCCCCTCCTTTTCCCTTCATTACTTTACCGCCGTGGACGAATACGTCCGCTATTCCGGCGACACTTCCCTTGCCTCTGAGGTCTGGGAAAAGCTCCAAAGCCTTCTCGCTGTTTTCTCCGCCACGGAGGAAAACGGCCTGATCCCCGTCCCCCTGCGGGAGCCGTTGGACAGCTGGCCCGGAAACATCATGTGGAACTTCTACGAGTGGCGGCCTCTCTTAGACGGAAACAAACCTCCCAAAGACCCCTTCGACCTGATCCTCAACAGCCTTTACGTTCTGGCGCTGACCCATATGGGGAACATCGCTGAAGCCCTCTCGAAGGGCGCCTCCCCCTACCGCACCGCCGCCGACCGGATCCGGACGGCCATCCATGACACCTTCTATCGCCCGGAGGAAGGGTGTTTCTCCACCTTTCGCCACACCCTCCACAAAAGCGAGCTGGGGAACTCCCTCGCCATCCTCTGCGGCGCCGCTTCCCCGGAGGAAGCAAAGGCCATCGCCTGCCGCATGACGGAGCATCGGGACGAGTTCGTCCCCGCTTCCCTGAGCATGAAGTGCTTCTTCTATGACGCCCTTCTGGAAACGGACAAGGCCGCCTATGCCTCCTTTGTGCTGGAACAGATTCGTCAGCTCTATTCCATGATGCTGGATCACGGCGCTACCACTGTCTGGGAGGACGAAAAGGGCGCTTCCGCCTTTAACGACGCCGGAAGCCTCTGCCACGGCTGGAGTGCCATGCCTATCTACTACTTCCACCTGCTGGAACAGTAAGCGAAAAAACAATTCCTTCTATGTCATGTGTAAAGAAAGGCCCCCGGAAAACCGGAGGCTTTTCTCCTGTCCCTATTTGTGTCTTAAAAAGAAAATATCCGGATTTGATACAAGGTCAAATCCGGATATTGATTTGTCATGCGTGACCAATTTAGATGCCTGCTGAAAACAGGAAAAATCGAAAGCTGAAGCGGCTTTGGGCTGTTTCAGCTTTCAGATAATTATAAGTTTCTCCGGGAATCTCCTTCAATATATCCCTGTTGAATTCTGCATCATCTGCAATCAGAATTTTTTGTCCGCATTGTCATATTTCTATCCTCCTGTCTATCTTTCACCGCTTATTTGACGCTGCCCTTTCAATTATTTTCCACTAATTTGCGAATTACTTTTATCAGTGATTTCACATCAATAGGCTTAGAGATATGTTCATCCATTCCTGCTTCTTTCGCTCTCAGTCTGTCCTCCGTGAACGCATTTGCTGTCATTGCAATGATCGGTATTGTCTTTGCATCCTCTCTGTCCAGCGAACGGATCATCTTTGCAGTTTCATAACCATTCATGACCGGCATCATAATGTCCATAAGAATGGCGTCAAATTCACCCGGTTTACTATTTCTGAATCGTTCAACGGTTTCCTGCCCATTCCATGCTTTTGTCACCTCAGCCCCTTCATTCTGAAGCACAAATTCAGCGATTTCCATATTCAGCTCATTATCTTCTGCCAGAAGAATATGCAGTCCCTTTATAGATTTTTCTGATACATCCTTCTGTTCTTCCCGTTTATCCGCATCCGGATCTATTTTGAATGGAACCCGGATCACAAATGTCGTCCCAACACCTTCTTTACTTTCAAAGGCAATGGTCCCACCCATTTTTTCAACCAGTTTTTTGGTAATCGACATTCCCAGGCCTGTTCCGGTAAATTTTGTGCGGCTTCCTTCATGTTCCTGTGTAAATGGTTCAAAAATATGTTTCTGGAACTCATCTGACATTCCGATTCCTGTATCCCGGCAGACAAATTCTATTGTCGTCATTCCCGGCTGTTCGGATGGAATCTCCATGCAGCTGATATAAATAGATCCGTTTGCTTTGTTATATTTCACCGCATTCGACAGGATATTCATCATCACACGTTTCACGTACTCTGAGCTTCCAATCAGATCCCGGTGTGTGATTTCTTTTTTCTCCCACTCAATCCGGATATTCTGTTCTTCAGCAATCTGCTCGATTACAACAAGTACTTCTTTAGAGATTTTACTCAGATTAAACGGGACCTCTTCCAGAACGATTTCATCCGTCTCCAGCTTGCTCATATCCAGGACATCATTTACCAATTCCAGCAACAGATTGGAGGCCTCTTTAACCTTTGCCCTGCATTCTGTCTGTTTCTCCATATCGTCTGCATAATGGTCTGCCACATCGAGCATACCGCAGATTCCATTGATCGGAGTCCGGATATCATGGCTCATCCGCTGGAGAAACTCCGTTTTTGCCTCATTGGCGGCTTCTGCCTTTTTTGCAGCTATCAGAAGTTCTGCCTTATATTTTTCATCTTTTTCCTGTTCCTGTTTCTGATGTGCCAGATTGGCTCTGTATGTCCAGAACCAGAATATACTAAACAGCAGTAAATAAAGAAGAATAACGCTTGTCACACTGAATGGAAGGTTATGCAGCACTTCCGTATCCGGAAGATACGCATAGATATAATAATCCCTCTGCTTCAGCATAATTCCGTAACATTTGGTTCCTGCATTATTCAAATGATGAATGTGCTGACTGTCTGTATGCTTTTTCATTGCCTGAACAACTTCGTTGTCAGCCGTATTCTGCCCCAGCAAGCTCTCGTCATTGCTGGCAACAACGACTCCCTCGTCTGCAACAATAATCGTTCCATCTTTCTGAGTGCTATAGCCATTTAAAAGGTTCTGTATTGTCAGGGTATAATTTCTGACAAATTCCGGAGATGTGTAATAATAAATTGCAACCATACCTGGTGTATCTTTTCTGGCACAGGCTGCAATGTCGATACGTGATCCGTCTTCTCGGTCAATCCGTTCCGAATAAGATCTTTCTTCATATCCGGCAAAATCCATGATAATTTCTTTTTGCAGATACTCCGTAATCTCATTAGCCAGAGACTCATCCGTGCTGTATTCACAGTCTGTCTTTCCTTCTTTGCTCAATACAATGATGCCATCCACCCAGAGAGTCTGCA
>USLH01000012.1 GCA_900555435.1 uncultured Oscillospiraceae bacterium
TCAGTATGTAATGTCCTTTATAAAAATGCCGCACATCACTCCAGGTAAAGATCTGATCTTTCGGAAAACCGGTCTGACGCATGACCCGCTTGTGTTTTGCCCCTTCCTTCTCATATACATAATTTGCCAGAAGCATATCAAGTGCCACACTTCCCCCTGCAATCTCCCTAAGCTTTGCAAGAATCGCCTGATAAGCGTTCCAGTCTACCCAGTCATCACTGTCCACTACCTTAAAATATAAACCGGTTGCATTGCGGATTCCCGCATTCACAGCTTCTCCATGTCCCCCGTTCTCCTGATGAATTGCTTTTACAATCGTTGGATATTTTTCGGCATATTCATCTGCAATCGCAGCGGTATCATCCTTTGATCCGTCATCCACAATCAGAATCTCCACATCTTCCCCTCCCGGAAGAATCGATTCAATGCAGTGACGCATATAATCCTGTGAATTGTAACACGGTATTGTAAATGTTAATAATTTCATATGTTTTCCCTTCGTACAAACCTGCTGAAAAAATAATTGATAGACCTATTATAAATGAGAATTTATAAACAGTCGAGAGATATTATCTTAACATTTGCTTAATCTTTTTCCATTGTTATTTTTGTTCATAATTTATTTACAAATCTCTCATAAACTCCACACACCGGCGTCATAATTGCAAACTATACTTTAGTCATACCTAAGAAATAAACTTTTTCTTTTTCATAATCCTCGCACCGCAAGGCGCGAGGTCCTCCCTTTTTTAGAGATTAATTTTTTCTCATAACACATAAAAAGAGCTGTCCTGTCCGGACAGCTCTTTTGCTTACTCTTTGATTTCCATCTTAATGGCATTCCAATACGCGGAAAAAGCACTGGGAACTGCATAGTTTTCCACTGCTTTCTGTGCCTCAGTAAATAAAATATTTTCTTTTGGTGCCGTAGTTTCTTCTACGAGAACCACATAGGCATGCATATGCCACTCCACATGGGAGAAAATATGCTTTGCTTCCGGCAAAGGGGAAAGGGTCTCATACTCGATCCCCCGTTCTTTTAAAAGTGCCCCCTGCTCTTTGAAAGAGAGCCTTCCCTCTTCTCCGGGAAACTCCCAAAGCCCGCCCAGCAGCCCCTTCGGGCGCTTCTGCAGGATCACCCCGTTCGGGCAGACCAGCAAAAAGATCGTCCGCTCCTCGATACGACGGGGCTTCTTCGGCGCTTTTACCGGGAAGGCAGTCGGGTTCCCGCCCTGATACCCCCGGCAAAGGGCGTTCAAGGGACACTCCCCGCACCGCGGCGCTCCCCCGGGGCCGCAGAGAGTCGCCCCCAGCTCCATCACCGCCTGATTGTACGTTCCCGGCTCCTCCGGCGGCATGACAGACAAAAGCAGCTCCCGATAGCTCTTTCTTACGCCGGCGTTCATCCCGTCCGCTTCCGAAGCAAGGAGTCTTGAAAACACCCGGATCCCGTTCCCGTCCACCGCCGGCACCCGGATCCCGTAAGCGATGGATGCCACGGCTCCCGCCGTATACTCCCCGAACCCCGGCAGGGATAAAAGGGCTTCATAAGAAGCGGGCAGCTCCCCGCCGAATTGCTCCATCACCTGCCGGGCGGCTTTTTGGAGATTCCGTGCCCGGCTGTAATATCCAAGCCCCTCCCAGCATTTCAAGAGCCGCTCCTCCTCCGCCCGGGCCAGAGCCGGAAGATCGGGGAACGCCTCCAAAAACCGGGCGTAGTAAGGCTTCACTGCTTCCACCCGGGTCTGCTGCAGCATCACTTCCGAAATCCACACCCGATAGGCGGTCGCCTTATGCCGCCACGGAAGATCCCGTGCGTTTTCCCGATACCAGGAAAGAAGGGGATCGGACGCCTGACGAACCAGCGCCTGCGCCTCGTCCCCGCTCATGGATAAGAGCAGCCGCTCCTCCAAAGTCTTTTTCTGAACCATATGGGCAGCCCCTTTACAGCTTCCGGAAGTCCGACGGCGAATAGCCGGTGGACGCCTTGAACCGCTTGGAAAAGTGATAAAGATCCCGGAAGCCGGTCTCCTCTGCGATCTGCGCCACGGATTCGTCGGTGGACTTCAGAAGCCGCTTTGCCTGATTGAGACGGGCCTCGTTGACGTATTTTAATGGCGAGGTGCCAAAGTATTTCTTAAAAAAGCTGATGAAATAATTGGGGTGGAAGTGGACCACCGCCGCCAGCTCCTCCAGCGTGATCTCCTCCTTCAGATGGGAAGAGATGTACCCGGTGAGCCGGGTCAGCTTATCCACGGGAAGGGTCTCGGAAAAGCCCACGTTTTCCCCTGCGTCGGTGAGGAATTCCGCCAGCAGCTCCAGAAGCGCCGCTTTTACCCGAAGCTGCGAAAAAGCGGAAGGGTGCTCCGTCCCCTCAATCAGCTCCTCATAGAATGCCTTCACCCGTTCCGGATGGGAAGCCCGGACGCAGAGCGGCGTTTTCAAAGCATCGAATAGCCGGATCCCGCCGCTGACGGCAGTAAAATGGCACCAGTATTTGACGTAGCAGTTCTCATTGACGGAACGGTAGCTTTGAAGCGTCCCCGCCGGCATCAGAAGGAACTCCCCTGGCTGCGGATGGTAAACGGCGCCATTGATCGAAAACTCTCCTTCGCCGTTTTGTATAAAATGTAATTTATTATACTCAGGGGTATAATTTGTTTCTGCCCAATCCGGCCAGCAATGGGTCAGCTGAGCCTGTAAAACCGCAACAGAGCAATCCTCTAAAAACTGTTCCAGATACTGCACTCGATTGCCCCCTAACTTTGGATAAAAGAACCTTAATTTTCCCCATTTCATTATACAGCAAAAAGCGTAAAATGAAAAGTATCAACCGATATGGGAGGTTTTTTCATGAACGAGATCATCAAAGCCCGCACCGAGCGCACCAAATGGTTTTTACACGACCGGTTCGGGATGTTTATCCACTGGGGACTTTATTCCATCCCCGCCCGGGGCGAATGGGTCCGCAACGCCGAGCAGATGCCCGAGGATAAATATCTGCGTTATTATGAGGAATTCAACCCCGTAAACTACGATCCCAAGGCCTGGGCAAAAGCGGCAAAAGAAGCCGGCATGAAATACGCCGTCCTCACCGCCAAACACCACGACGGCTTCTGCCTCTTTGACTCGAAGCTCACCGACTTCAAATCCACCAACACCAAATGCGGCAGGGATTTAGTCCGGGAATTTTTAGACGCCTTCCGTGCCGAAGGGATCAAAGTGGGACTTTACTACTCCCTTCTTGACTGGCACCACCCTGACTACCCTCACTCCACCGACCGGATCCACCCCATGAGGGGGAACCCCGACTACCCCGATGAGGGCCGGGACTTCAGCCGCTACATTGAATACTTCCACGGCCAGGTCCGGGAGCTGCTGACCGATTACGGCAAGCTTGACATCATGTGGTACGACTTCTCCTACGACGATATGACCGGCGAGAAGTGGGAAGCCACCAAGCTTGTGAAGATGGTGCGGGAGCTGCAGCCGTGGATTATCCTGGACAACCGTCTGGAAGCCGGCGGCTCCACCTTCGGAAGCATCGCCAGCGACGACCCCTCCTACTATTCCGGCGACTTTGCCTCCCCGGAGCAGATGATCCCTCCCCAGGGGCTTACCGACTCCCACGGAAACTCCATCCCCTGGGAGTCCTGCATGACCCTGAACGACCACTGGGGCTACTGCTCTACCGACCATAAGTATAAATCCCCCCGTCTGGTTCTCCGCAACCTGGTGGAATGCGTCAGCAAAAACGGAAACATGCTCTTGAATGTCGGCCCCAACGCCAAAGGCGAGATCCCCAGGGAATCCCTGGACATCCTCAAAGAAGTCGGCGTATGGATGAAGGAGAACAGCGACTCCATCTACGGCTGCGGCATTTCGGAGTTCCCGAAGCCCGAATGGGGACGCCTGACCCAAAAGGGGAACAAGCTTTACGCCCACGTTTTTGAAGAGTGTACCAACGCCTACGCTTTGAACATCGACCCCGACCGGATCGAAAGCGTCCGGCTGGTCTCCGACGGCTCCGAAATGTTCGCCGACCGCCCGTGGAACGCCAAAGCCTTCCCCGACATCACCTTCTTCCGCTTCGGGAAGGACTCCTTCCCTCTGCCCGACGAAATGGACACCGTAGTGGAGTTTACTTTAAAAGACTGACCGCAGGAGGTTTTTATGAACGAGATCATCAAAGCCCGTACTGAACGCACCAAATGGTTCTTGCACGACCGGTTCGGGATGTTCATCCATTGGGGCCTTTATTCCATCCCCGCCCGGGGTGAGTGGGTCCGCAGCGTGGAGCGAATCCCCGAAGAAGAGTACCTCCCCTTCTTCGATGAATTTGACCCCGTGGACTATGACCCCAAAGCCTGGGCAAAAACCGCAAAAGAGGCCGGCATGAAATACGCCGTCCTCACCGCCAAGCACCACGACGGCTTCTGCCTCTTTGATTCGAAGCTCACCGATTTCAAATCCACCAACACCAAATGCGGCAGGGACTTAGTCCGGGAGTTTTTGGACGCCTTCCGTGCAGAGGGGATCAAAGTCGGGCTTTACTACTCCCTTCTTGACTGGCACCACCCTGACTACCCCCACTTCTCTGACCAGAACCACCCCATGCGGGGGAACCCCGATTACCCCGACGAGGGTCGGGACTTCAGCCGGTACGTCGAATACTTCCACGGTCAGGTTCGGGAGCTGCTGACCAATTACGGCAGGCTTGACATCATGTGGTACGACTTTTCCTACGGCAACATGTCCGGCGAAAAGTGGGAAGCTACAAAGCTGGTCAACATGGTGCGGGAGCTGCAGCCGTGGATCCTTCTGGACAACCGTCTGGAGGCCAGCGGAGAGAATTTCGGCAGCATCGTCACCGATGACCCTGCCGTCTATTCCGGCGACTTCGCCTCCCCGGAGCAGGTCATCCCCCCGCAGGGGCTTACCGATATCCACGGCAACTCCATCCCATGGGAATCCTGCATCACCTTGAACGACAACTGGGGCTACTGCGCCGGGGATCACTGCTACAAATCCTCCCGCATGGTCATCCGGAATCTGGTGGAGTGCGTCAGCAAAAACGGGAATCTGCTCCTAAACGTCGGTCCCAATGCCAAAGGCGAAATCCCCGAGGAATCGCTGACGATCCTCAAGGACATCGGTGCATGGATGAAGGAGAACAGCGCTTCCATCTACGGCTGCGGCATTTCGGAGCTTCCGAAGCCCGAATGGGGACGCTATACCCAGAACGGGAACAAGCTCTACGCCCACGTTTTTGAGGAGTGCGTCAACGCCATCTGCGTCGATCTTCCTCCGGAGCGGGTGGCATCCATCCGCCTTCTGAAGGACGGGAGCCAGATCCTTCCCTTCACCTACTGGACAGTCAAAGCCTACCCCAACCGCACCTTCTTCGCCTTCGGCAAGAATAAAAAGCCCTTCCCCCTGCCCGACGAAACGGATACGGTGGTGGAGCTGACGCTGAAATAAATAATAAAGATTTCGCTGACTGCGGTCAGGGTAGAGGGGCGCTGCCCCCCTACCCTGCGATTTTTTGAAAAAAATCGAGTAAAACTTTTCTTTTTACACAAATTACAAAACCCGCCCGACAGAAACCTCTGTCGGGCGGGTCTTCTTTCTTCTCTTACAGGACAAACTGGCGCATATAGTTGCGGCTTAAGAGAATGGACTTCTTCACGTCGTCCAGATTCTTCTCGAAGGCTTTGTCCTCGACTTCGATGCAGGTGTATCCGTCATAGCCGATGTCGGTCAGAGCGGAAACGTACTTGCCCCAATCCACATCGCCCAGTCCGGGGAGCTTGGGGGACATGTACTGCAGAGGGGTGGCCATGATGCCCACTTCTTTGAGCTTATCCGGGAAGATCTTGATGTCCTTATAGTGGACGTGGAAGATCCGGTCCTTGAACTCGTAAAGGGGCTTGATGTAATCCATCTGCTGCCACACAAAGTGGGAAGGATCGTAGTTCAGGCCGAAGTTCTTGCTGGGAATGATCTCAAAAAGCCGCCGCCAGATGGCAGGGGTGGTCATCAGATTCTGACCGCCGGGCCACTCGTCGTTGGAGAACAGCATGGGGCAGTTCTCGATGCCGATGCGGATGCCGTTTTCTTCTGCGAACTGAACGATGGGCGGCCAGACCTCCTTGAAGATCTCGATGTTCTCGTCCACGTTCTTATGGGGATCCCGGCCGACAAAGGTGTTCACCGTAGCGACGCCCAAGAGCTTTGCCGCCTTGATGAGCTTCTTGATGTGGTTGATGTAAACGGCACGTTTCTCCAGATCCGGATCCATGGTGTTGGGGTAGTAGGCCAGAGCGGAGATCTCCACGCCCTTCTTGGCGCAGTAGTCCTTGATGTAAGCGGCCTTCGCCTCATCTACCTCGTCCACATTGATGTGGGTCACGCCGGCATACCGGCGCTCTGCCTTGCCCTTGGGCCAGCAGCAGACTTCCACGCACTCGAAGCCGTTTTCCGATGCAAAGTCGATCATCTCTTCAAAGGAGAGCTCGCCTAAGATCGCACTGACAAATCCTAATTTCATACGATTCATCCTTTCCGTTTGATGGAGCACTTCTGCCCCTCTCTTATCCTCAGTATAGCAAAAAATTCCGGGCTTTGCAAGTGTTTTCTGTAATCGTTTACAGGTATTTTTTCCGCTTTTTGCAGGAAATTTTTTCAGAACGTCCGCAGCTCCTCCGGCAGGCTCTTCATGGCGTCCAGCGTCCGGGTAAGCAGTTCATCCAGCTCCCAGCCCAGCAGCTCCGCTCCCCGGCCGATGACTTCTCTGGAGCAGCCGGCGGCAAATCCGTTTGCCTTGTATTTTTTCTTTAAGGACTTCAGCTCCATATCGTCCACGCTGCGGGAAGGCCGCATCTGCGCCGCCGCACCGATCAGCCCGGTCAGCTCGTCGGTGGCATAGAGCACCTTCTCCATGGTCTGTTCCGGCTTCACGTCCACCGTGATCCCCCAGCCATGACTCATACAGGCATGGATGAGCTCCGGATCCAGCTCCAGCTCCTCCATCAGCTTCTGCTCTTTTGTGCAGTGCTCTTCCGGCCACTGCTCAAAGTCCAGGTCGTGGAGCATCCCCACGGCTGCCCAGAACTCCTCCCGCTCCGGATCGAACTCTTTTGCAAAATACCGCATCACCCCGGAAACGGTCTTGCCGTGCCGCAGATGGAAGGGGTCGGAATTGTATCGGCGGAGGATCTCCTCCGCCTGCTCAACAGTGGGAACATAGCTCATAAATCGGGACTTCCTCTCTTTTTTCGCTGCCCCTATCATAGCACAGCCGATTTTCCCGGTCAAGGTCTATGCATTGAAATTTTCCTGCTTTTGTATTATACTAAAGAAGCAGCGCCGCCCGCATCATGGGAAGGAGCCGGTCATATATTTCCGACAGCTGGGAAAAGGGCAGCGGATTTTCCCCCTTTCCCACCTCCATCGTGAACCCGGGACGGCGGAATGCTTCGATGAACCAGTCCTTTAGCCCTCCGTGGGAAGCAAGCCCTTCATTTTGAACCAGCCGGTAACCGGACAGCCGGGACAGGGTTTCCGCCAACTGCCGGGCGCCCGGGATCTCTCTCCCGTCGTACTCCCAATAGATCTCCTCCCCCTGGGCATGAAAAGAATAAAGTCGCCGCGGTAAAACAGCTGAGATCAACTCCCGAACCGCCTTCGTTTCCGGCTCGGAAAAAGGCGCTTCCCCGCCGTATCGGGTAGGGGCAGGGCCGTGAATCCCCGCTTCCTCTTCCATTTTCCGCAGCGTCTCCCATCCGGCGTCAAAGTTGTGGTTCAGATCGACCCCTCTGGCGTTCGCCTGCCAGAGCTTCCCCGGAAAAGCGGCGCAGAGCCCGTTGACCCGCTTTTGACAGACTCCGGCGGCTGCCGTTCCGTGCAGGGCAATCTCTACCCCGTCGGGATTCAGACTGGGAAGGATCATCACCCCTTTTCCCTCTTCCGCCAGCCGCTCTTTGAGCCTTCGGTCTCCGGAAACGGATGCGGCAAACTTCAAAAGCAGCGAAACAGTGATCCATTCCTGTGCATGGGTCCCTCCCACCAGCAAAACGGCGTTTTCCTCCTTTCCGATGCTCAAAAGGAGCAGTTCCCGCCCCAGTGCCGACCGCCCTGGGGAAAAGGCCCGCACATCCGGATCTTCTTTGGCAAGCCGGAACACCGTTTCTTTCACAAAGGCGTGATCCGGCAGCTTCCAGAGCGTTTCTCTCATCGTATCTCCTCCGCCAGCAGGTGTCTGGCTCCCTCGATCCGGATCCCCCGCACCCGGCTGTACGCATAGGTGGCGAGGGGGCGGCAGTTTGCATTGTTGTCGTGGGAGGCAATGCGGATTGTCTCCGGCGTGTTCCCGCTTTCCATCACCAGCACCGTATGGCTGAAGTCCTCCTTCCCGCCCAATACCAGCTGAATCACATCCCCGGGCAGCAGCGTTTCCACCGACGCCTCCCGCCCGAAAGGCCCCGCCCCTCTGTTCTCCGTTAAAAAGCGGTAAAAATAGCCTACTTCCGTCCACGCCGGCGCCCGGTCGTTGACGTTATAATAGTACCAGCCGTAGTCCGGCGTGTCGTTCATCACGCCGCACCCGGCAAACACGCATTGGGACACAAAATTCGTGCAGTCCCCTCCAATCTCGTCGAAAGCGTAATACTTCGGGTTTCTCCGATAGGCCCAGTAATCCGCATACGCCACCGCCGCCTTCCGGTTATAAGGAACTTCCGCTAACCGATACCGCATATCTCTCTCTCCCTTTCCAAATGGTTTCTGAAAGAAGGTGCTGCCGCTCTATGATACTGCAATCTATGAAGGACATGACTGCCGGTATGCTTCTGTTTCTCCCTTTCGTGCTGGTTTTTCAGCTGTCTGCTTTCTTTTACCGGAAACGGAAGGGGTTAAAAACCACCCTCCTCCAGGAGCTTCTCCTCCTTCTTTTCTGGCTCTGGACGCTGGGGCTTTTTTCCCAGACGATCCTGCCGGAGCTCCTCGCCGCCCTGAAGACCGGCTTTCATTGGGACGGCCGGATCAACTGGACCCCCTTCGCCGCCTTCCGGCAGGCTCTGACCATTGCCCGGCGGACCGGCGACCCGTCCTTCTTCCTCCTGAACATCCCGGGAAACATCCTGATCTTCCTCCCCTTGGGGCTTCTCCCGCCTCTTTTGTGGGGGAAAATGGAAAAGCTCTGGAAAACGGCACTCTTCGGCTTCGGAGTTTCCCTGTTTATTGAGGCAGCACAGCTCATCCTCCCTCGGGGAACAGATGTAGACGACCTCCTGCTCAACACCTTCGGAACGCTTCTGGGCTACGCTCTCTTCGCCCTGATCCGGAAGCGGTTCCCCAACTTCCCCGCCCGCTGCCGTCACCGCCCCGCAGCAGAAAGGAATGCGCTATGAAAAAAATCCGAGAACTTCTCAAAAAATACCGGGAGCTGATCTCCTATCTGGTCTTCGGCGTCCTGACCACCCTTGTCAACTATGTGAGCTACCTGCTTTTCGCCCCGCTTTTCCCGTCGACTACCACCATCCCCACCGCCATTGCGTGGGTGCTGTCGGTGATCTTCGCCTATGTGACCAACCGGATCTTCGTCTTCCGTTCGGAAGCGAAGGGGGCGGCGGCCCTTTTGCGGGAGATCCTCTCCTTTTTCGGCGCCCGGCTTCTGTCCGGCGTACTGGATCTGGGGATCATGTGGGTCTTTGCGGACAAGCTGGGACTCAATGACAAGCTCGTGAAGCTCGCCTCCAATGTCTTCGTCGTCATTTTCAACTATGTGGCCAGCAAGCTGGTGATCTTCCGCAAAGGCGGAAGCGGAAAGGAGAACCAATGAAAAAGGAAGACCTGATGGAAACGCCCCTTTCAAGAGAGGACATCTTCCACGGACGGATCTTCGACGTCCATAAAGACCGGGTCGCCCTGCCCGACGGAAGGGAATCCACCCGGGAAGTGGTCCACCACAAGACCGGCGGCGTCTGCGTGGTGCCCCTGACGGAGGACGGAAAGGTCTATGTGGTGCGGCAGTGCCGCTACCCCTACCACGACATCCTCACCGAGATCCCCGCCGGCAAGCTGGATCCCGGCGAGACCCCGGAAGAATGCGGCCGCCGGGAGCTTCTGGAAGAAGTAGGCGCTGTAGCCGGCACCATGACCGACCTGGGCGCCCTGTTTCCCACCCCCGCCTATGTGGACGAGGTGATCCATATGTATCTGGCGGAGCACCTTACCTACACCCACCAGAAGCTGGACGAAGGCGAATTCCTGGAAGCGGAAGCCGTCCCTCTTTCCCGGCTGGTAGAGGAGATCCTTGCCGGAACCATCCGGGACGCCAAGACTCAGGCGGCCATCTTAAAAACCGCCCTCTTGCTGGAGCGCCGGAAATGAACCGGTTCCGCCCCTTTTTTGAAGCGGCGGGGATCCCCCTTGTGGGAGCGGTCTCCTTTGAAAGCTGTTTTCCCCTTCTGGAATGCCGGGCGCTGTCCCGGATCCCGAAGGAGGCGAAAACGGTGTTCGTCTGCGGCTTCCCCTATTATGTGGGGGAATTTCCGGAGCGGAATCTCTCCCGCTACGCCATTGTCCCCGACTACCATAAGGTGGCGGGGGAGCTTTTGGAGAACGTCTGCTCCCGACTGCGGGAGGCGTTTCCCGGGGAGTTTCAGTGGTTTGCGGACAATTCCCCCATCCGGGAGGTAGACGCCGCCGTTCGGGCAGGCTTAGGGGTCTTAGGAAAAAACGGCCTGCTGCTCCATCCGGAGTACGGCTCCTGGCTCTTTTTAGGGACGATCGTCACCGATCTTCCGGCGGAGCTTACCGAAACCGAACCGAAACGCTGCATCGGCTGCGATTCCTGCAAACGGGCCTGCCCCGCCGGCTGCATCGGGGACACCGGCCCGGATCCGGCACGCTGTCTTTCCGCCATCACCCAGAAAAAAGGCGACCTTACCCCGGAAGAAGAAGCCCTCGTCAAAAAAGGCGGGCTTTTATGGGGATGCGATGTCTGTCAGGAGGTCTGCCCCTACAACCGCTCCCCAAAGCTCACCCCCATCTCCGCCTTCCGGGAGGACATCCACCCCATCCTCCTCCGGGAAGAAATGACCAAAGAGATCCGCATGAGAGCCTGCGGCTTTCGGGGTCCTAAGCCCCTTCTCAGAAACGATGCGATCCTCCGGGGCGAAGCCCCGGAGGATCAATGAAAATTTGCCGTCTACCGGCAGAAAAGAGGAAAATCAAATGAAACTGCGCATGATGACCTACAACATCCAGCATGGGCTGGACTACAACTGCCGTCTTCCCGGAAGACACCCCGGTCTGGGCCATGACATCGACCTGACCCAGATCGCCGCCGTCATCCGGATGCAGGGCCCCGACATCGTCGCACTCAACGAAGTCCGTGGCTTAGGCCCCACCTGGGAGTATACCGCTCAAGCGGAAACAATTGCCGGTATGCTGGGCTGGCACTGCTATTTTGCCCCCGCCATCTGGTTTGACGGAACCTCCCCCTACGGCAACGCCATCCTTTCCCGCTATCCTCTGCTGTCCGCCGAGCGGATCCTGATCCCCGACCCGGAAGTGAAGGACGAGGACACCTACTATGAGACCCGCTGCGTCCTCCGGGCAAGAATCGCCGTAGCCGGCGGGATCACCGTCCTCGTTTCCCACTTCGGCCTTGCCCAGTCCGAAAAGCGCAACGCCGTAGCAAAGGTTCTGGAACTTCTGGAAGAGGAAACCGGCCCCGTGATCCTCATGGGCGACTTCAATATGGAGCCGAACGACCCCATCCTCGCTCCTCTGCTTGCGAAAATGGAAGACGCAGCCGACAAGATTTCCTCCAACAGCTCCTCCTTCCCCGCAGATAACCCGGAGATCAAGATCGATTACATCCTCACGAAAAACGCTCCCGTCCTTTGTGCGGAGATCCCTGCCATCGTTGCCTCCGACCATCGTCCCCACACCGCCACGGTGGAGGTGGGCGAATGAACCGCAGGCTTGACCCTTCCGCTTTTTCCCGGGATTTTTTCTCCCGGATCCTGACGGAATCGGACATTCCTGCAATCCTCTCCCTCATCAAAACCAACCCGCAGTACGAAAAAGCCTGCGGCGTTTCTGCAAGCGAAGTCTCCATTCGAGAGGATCTCACCCTGCTCCCTCCTGGAAAGACGGCGGCGGACAAATTTTTTCTCGGCTTTTTTCAGGAAGAGGAGCTGATTGCCCTGACCGACCTCATCCTCGCCTATCCCGATCCGGGAACGGCGTACCTGGGGCTTTTTATGGTCAAGAGCAACCGTTCCAAAAAAGGAATCGGCACTTCTCTTTTCGGGGAACTCTGTGCCTCTTTAAAAACGGCGGGATTTCAGACGATCTGCCTGGCCTTCCAGCGGGACAACCCCCAATCCTCCCATTTCTGGAAAAAACAGGGATTCATTCCCATCAAAGAGGTTTCCCACCCCTACGGCGCCATGATCCTTGCGGAAAAAGCTCTTTAAAAAGCAAAAAACACCCCCATCGACGGAAAAATCGGTCGATGAGGGTGTTTCTTTTATTCTTTTGCCGCAAAAGGATCTGCAGAGGTGTCCAGCGGATCGGAAGCCGGAGCTTCCGGTTTCTTCGGTTCAGCCGACGGAGACGGGTAGGGAAGCTCGCCTTTCATCAGCTTCTCGAAGGTTGCGCCATCGATCTTTTCCTTGTCCATCAGGTACTTCGCCACCAGATGCAGCTGATCCATATGGGCGGTCAGGATCTCCTTAACCGTCTCATAACCGGTGTCGATGATCTCCCGGACTTCGTTGTCGATCTCCGCCGCCACATTCTCTGAGTAATCCCGGATGTGGTTGAAGTCTCTTCCTAAGAACGGCTCTCCGTCATCCTGCCCGTAGACCACCGGTCCCAGCTTCTCGCTGAAACCATACCGGGTGACCATGCTCTTAGCGAGCTTCGTCGCCCGCTCCAGATCGTTGGAAGCGCCGGTGGAAATGTCGTCTAATACCAGCGATTCGGCAACCCGTCCGCCTAGCAGGGTGACGATTTCCTCCCGCATTTCCTTCCGGGACATATAGCTCTTGTCATGCTCCGGCAGGGAAAGGGTGTAGCCCCCCGCCATGCCACGAGGAATGATCGAGACCTCGTGAACCGGATCCTGGGTGTCGCTGTAGAACGTCGCAATAGCATGCCCCGCCTCGTGATAGGCGGTGAGCTTTTTCTCCTTTTCGGAAACCACCTTGGAGCGCTTCTCGGGGCCTGCTACCACCTTGATGGTGGCGTCCTCAATGTCCTGCTCGATGATGGCCTTCCGCCCCTTCCGGGCAGCCAGTAGAGCCGCCTCATTCAAGAGGTTTTCCAAGTCCGCACCAGTAAACCCGGCGGTGGATTTTGCCACAACGCTCAGATCCACGTCAAAGCCCAAGGGCTTATTCCGGGCGTGGACTTTTAAGATCTCTTCCCGCCCCTTTACGTCGGGATAGTTGACCACGACCTGCCGATCGAACCGGCCGGGCCGCAGCAAAGCGGGATCCAGAATATCCCGGCGGTTGGTGGCGGCGATGACGATGACGCCTTCATTGGCGCCGAAACCGTCCATTTCCACCAACAGCTGATTTAACGTCTGCTCCCGTTCGTCGTGACCGCCGCCTAAGCCTGCACCACGATGGCGGCCCACGGCGTCGATCTCATCGATGAAGATGATGGAGGGAGCGTTCTTCTTGGCCTGCTCAAAAAGGTCACGGACACGGGACGCGCCTACGCCTACGAACATTTCCACGAAGTCGGAGCCGGAAATGGAGAAGAAGGGAACCCCCGCCTCTCCGGCTACCGCCCGGGCCAGCAGCGTTTTACCGGTACCGGGAGGGCCTACCAAAAGCACACCCTTCGGGATCCGTGCACCCAATTCGTTGAATTTCTTGGGGCTTTTTAAGAACTCGACGATCTCCGCCAGCTCTTCCTTTTCCTCGTCCGCACCTGCCACGTCGGCAAAGGTGGTCTTTTTCCCGGACTGAGCCGGGGTCTTCATGTTGGCCTTGCCGAACTGGCCCATTTTGGCGCCGCCGTTGGCCTGCTTGAACATGAAGAACCAAAGCACGCACATCCCGGCGATCAGCACCAGATACGGCACCACGCTCCACAGCCAGCTGTTGTCCGTGGCAGGGATCAGGTTGTACTCTAGCCTTGCGTCCGGATGGGCTTCGTTATACGCGTCGATCATGGGAAGGACCTGCTCCAGAAAATAAGCCGGAGCGGCTACCCGATAGGTGATGGTCTTGCTTTCCCCCGCCACCTTCAGTGTCATTTCCCCGCTGCCCACGTCCATGGAGAACTCTTCTACCTTCTGATCTTCAAACAGGTAGACGATCTCCGAATAGGTATAGGATTTTTCCGGCTGCGTCATCATCCGCATGAACATGGTCGACATGAACAGTAAAACGATGACGACTGCCAGCAGCAATACGATGGATCCGATCCGCTTTTTCTGCAAACCGATCACTCCTCTCGTCCGTTTGATTTCCGGGAACCCCGGAGTTAGTCAGAATAAACCTCCGGCTTCAGCACGCCGATGTAAGGGAGGTTGCGGTACCGCTCGTCGTAGTCAAGGCCATAACCCACCACGAACTCATCCGGCACGGTAAAGCAGCTGTAATCCGGGGTCAGCGGTGCGACCCGGCGCTCCGGCTTGTCCAGAAGGGTAGCGATCCGGATGGAAGCAGTCCCCCGGTCGGACAGCATCTTGGTGATGTAGTGAAGGGTCTTGCCGCTGTCCAGAATATCCTCGACGATCAGCAGATCCTTGTTGTGCAGGTCGATGTCCAGATCCTTGATGATCTTCACTACACCGCTGGAGGTGGTGCCGGAGCCGTAGCTGGACACGCACATGAAGTCAATGGTGCAGGGAACATCCACCGCCCGCATCAGATCCGCCATAAAAATGACGGAGCCTTTCAGGACGCTTACCATCATCAGGTCTTTCCCCTGATAATCCTGGGTGATCTTCGCCCCCAGCTCGGCCACCTTCTGCTTGATCTCTTCTTCAGTGATCAGGACCTTTGCAATATCGTCCTTCATCTGTCTGGTTTCTTTCATTTTATGCTTCTCCTTTCGGATCGTTTTCCCGATAGGAAACAAGGATCCGTTTTGTCTCCGAACCGGGCTTTCCCCGCTCGGATACGCCTAAGTGCTCGGCCCAGAGGATCCCCTCGTCGTCGGCTAGGACCAGCGCTTCGCTCCTTTGATGAAGCGTCAGCCCCATTTCGCTGTAGAGCTTTTTCAGAAGCCGCCTGCCCTGCCGGCCCGGAAACCCGAAGCGATCCCCGGGGAGCCGGTTTCGGAACAATAGTTTCCCAATTATTGTATCATAATTCACGCAGAAAATTAAGTCGTTTTTATAAATTTTTTTGGGAAATCCCATTTCTTCGGCGCTTTGAACGGCAAAACGCAGGATTTCCCCGACGGGAAGGGTCATTTCTGCCCGGATCGCCCCGTTTTCATCGACAACCGCTTCCGAAAAAAAGGGCGTTTTCTCCCTTTCCGCTTCGATCTTTAAAAAGCCCGCTGCCGCCCGGAGCTTCCTACCGCCGGAGAGGTTTACGCTTCCCTTCCCCGCCCGGACGATCGCTTCCGTCCCGGAAAGGACGGCGTGATCGAAAGGGATCCCCGCTTCTTTCAGAAATCCCCCGGCCGCCCGGGTGATCAGGCTCCCGTGGGCTTTCTGCAGAACGGAGAGCCGCAGCCCCCGTCCGCTTTCATCCTTCGCCGCAGCCAGGAGCTTTTCCGCTTCTCCAAAAAGAAATTCCCGATCCATGCAAAGGCTTTGGATCAGCCGCCCTGCGTTCCGCTCCGCCGCCGGATTAATCTCGAAAAACGCCGGGATCACCTCCGCCCGGATCCGATTCCTTGCATATGCCTCATCCGAATTGGTGGAATCGGTGACAAAATCGATCCCCTTCCGGGAACAGTATTCCTCTACCTGCCGCCTGGTGCAGGAAAGCAGCGGCCGGATGATCCTCCCCCGGCTTTTCGGGATCCCGCAAAGCCCTTCCAAAGATGTCCCTCTCGCCAGCCGGAACAGCATCGTTTCCAGATTGTCCGAAAGGGTGTGGGCGGTGGCGATCTGCGCCCCCTCCGAACATTCCCGGCAAAGCTCCTCGAAAAAAGCGTACCGTTCCTCCCGGCCGCACTCTTCAAGGCCGAGCCCCCGTTCTTTCGCAAGGGCGCCAATATCCCGCTTCCGCACCTGCAGGGGGATCCCCCGTTCCTCGCAGAAACCCCGGACAAAGGCTTCATCCCGGTCGCTTTCCTCCCCCCGGAGACCATGGTTCAGATGAGCCGCCAGCACCGGCGCCCCCGCCTCCCATAACAGGTTTAAAAGCGCCGCCGAATCCGCCCCGCCGGAAAATCCCACGATGACCTCTTTCCCCGAAAGCAGGGAAAGATCCGCCGAATCCTCCAGCAAAAGCCCGTTTTCCTTACGGCTCATCCCGATACAACTCCGCATTGGAGAACCGGGTGAACTCGCCCTGCCAGCCGATGGTCACGTCCCCGGTAGAGCCGTGGCGGTTCTTTGCCACGATGCAGGTGGCAAGGTTCTCGTTGGCGGGCTGATCCTGATTCTCCTCGTTATAATAGGCTTCCCGGAACAGGAACAGCACGCTGTCGGCGTCCTGTTCGATGGATCCGGATTCCCGCAGGTCGGAAAGCATGGGCCGGTGCCCCTGGCGCTGCTCCGCCGCACGGGACAGCTGGGACAGGCAGATCACCGGAACGTTCAGCTCCTTGGCCATGACTTTTAAGTTCCGGGTGATCATGGAGACCTCCTGCACCCGGTTCTCGATCCGGCTGCCGGAACCCATCAGCTGCAGGTAGTCAATGATCACAAGCCCCAGCTTTTTGAGCCGCCGGAGCTTTGCTTTGATCTGGGACACCGTGATGCCGGCGGAATCGTCAAAGTAGATCTGGGTGGCGCTTAACCGCTGGGCGGAAATGGCAAGCCGGGACCACTCTTCCGCATCCAGATGCCCCGTCCGCAGCTTGTCGCTGGTGATTGAAGCGTCGGAGCTGAGCATACGGGAGACCAGCTGGGGGTTGCTCATTTCCAGCGAGAACACCGCCACCTCCACGTCGTTTTTCAAAGCCACGTTGGCAGCGATATTTAAGGCAAAAGAGGATTTTCCCATACCGGGGCGGGCCGCCACTAAGATCAGGTCGGACTTATTGAGCCCCGAAAGCAGCGCATCCAGCCCCGTGAACCCCGAAGGGATGCCGGTATACCGGCTGTCCGTCTTGGAGTTCATCTGGTAGATCTCATCGTAGACCCCGATGATGACCTCGCTGATGGGCTTTAAGTCCGCCGACTGCCGTCCCTGACGGATGTCATAGATCTTCTGCTCCGCCGCATCCAAAAGGGTGCTGGCATCCCCGTCTGCCTCCCGGACGGAGGAAGCAATGTCCGTGGCCGCCGTCAAAAGGTTCCGCAGATAGTACTTTTCCACCACGATGTCGCAGTACCGGGAAAGGTTTGCGGTGGTGGGGACCAGCTCCATTAAGTGCAGCAGATAGGTCTTGGCGTTCTGGCTGTTCTCAAAGACCTCCGCCCGCTGGGACTCTTCCAACAGCGTCACATAGTCGATGGGCTTCGATTCGCTGAACATCTGGATCATCAGGGCATAGAGCTCCTGATGCTGCCGAGTGTAAAAGGCGCTGGGGGTGCGGATCACGTTCATGACCTCCGGCAGCTTCTCCGGGTCGATAAGGATTGCGCCTAAAACCGACTGCTCCGCCTCCAGGCTGTAAGGAAGGTTCTGGCCGTATTCGGCAAGGGCTTCTTCGCCGGGCATCGTATCACCTCGTTTGGGTAAAATGGAAAAAAGGGCGGATGCGGCTCCGCCCCTTCTGCTTATTCCCTGACCATGACCTTCATCGCCGCAACGACGCCGTTGTGGAGCTTCAGGTCGAAAGAGAAGGTCCCGAAGGCTTTGATCTCGCCGTTCAGGGAGATCTTTTTCTTATCCACGTCCAGCTTGTACTGCTCCTTCAGAGCCTGGGCGATCTCCTTTGCGGTCACGGCGCCGAAGAGCTTTCCGCCGGTGCCTGCCTTTGCGGTAACGGTGACGGTCTTCCCGTCCAGCGCTGCCTTATTGGCTTTCGCCGCTTCCAGCTCCACCTGTGCGTGGTGGGCCTTCGCCTCGTCCTGGGTCTTCTTTGCGTTCATGGCCGCCGGGGTTGCCTCGATGGCCAGACCTTTCCGCAGCAGGCAGTTTCTGGCGTAGCTGTCGGCTACCTCCACCAGATCGCCCTTCTTGCCGGAACCCTTTACGTCTTCTACCAAGATCACTTTCATCTGTAACAGTCCTTTCACGGGTCAGCTTTTCTGATGATCCCGAAAATATTTGTCAATGGCCTCCAGCAGCTGCTGCTTGGCCTTTTCCATTTCCGTGCCCTTGAGCTGCGCCGCCGCCATGGTGTGATGACCGCCGCCGCCCAGCATTTCCATGATGATCTGCACGTTGATTGCCCCCATGGAACGGGCGGAGATGCAGATCTCCCCGTTGTTTTCATACAAAACGAAGGAGCCGTCCACCCCGTCGATGCTCAGAAGCTCATCCGCCGCCTGGGGCGCCACGATCCGCATATCCTCGGAGGAGAAATCGCTTTCCGCCACAGCGCACTTTTTATAGATCTGCGCACCGGAAACAATCCGGGACCGCCGCTGATAGGAGTCCAGCGTGTTGGAAAAGAGCTTCCGCACCGTGATGGTGTCTGCGCCGATCCGCCGCAGATACGCCGCCGCCTCGAAGGTGCGCACGCCGGTGCGGAGGACAAAGTTCCTCGTATCCAGCATGATGCCCGAAAGCAGCGCCTGAGCCACCACCGCATTGATACGGCAGTTCTCGCCCATATACTGGATCAGCTCCGTCACCATCTCCGAAGCGGAGGAAGCGTAAGGCTCGTGATAGAAAATAACGGCATTGTCGATGTGATTGACCATCTTCCGATGGTGATCGATGACCACCACAGTCTTGCAGCGGTTGTAGATCTCCTGGGATTCCACCAGATTCTGAGTGTGGGTGTCGCAGACGATGAGGAGGGTGTCCTCCGTAACGCTGAACAGCGCCTCCGAAGGATCCACGAATAAGTTCCCGCAGCCTTCCTTCGTCACCATATCGATCAGGATGTTCGCAAGGGTCTTGTCCCGATCTACCACCACGTCCGCCTGTTTGCCGATGGAGCGGATGGCGTACGCCATGCCCACCGATGCGCCGACGCAGTCCAGGTCCCCGAACTTGTGTCCCATGACCAGCACCCGGTCGGCATTCTGGATCAGCTCGGACAGGGCGTTTGCCACGATCCGGGTCTTCACCTTGGTGCGCTTTTCCACGCCCTTGGAAACGCCGCCGTAGAACTCATAGACCGTCTGGTTTTTGATGGCCGCCTGATCGCCGCCCCGGCCCAGCGCCATATCCAGCGCCTGCCGTGCGGAGGCTTCGCTCTGAGCCAAGGTCTCTTCTCCCCGGCCCACGCCGATGGAAAGGGTGACCGGCAGGTTCCCGTCGGTCTGGATCGAGCGGATGTCGTCTAAGATCTTGAACCGGCTGGCGATGATCCGCTCCAAGTGCTGCTCTTCCGCCACCACGAGGAACTTATCCCCGTCCAGCCGTTTGATAAAGCTTGTGGTCATGGAACTGATGAAGTCTTCCAGCGTGCTGTCGATGGCTCCTAAGATCCGGGATTTCTCGCTTTCCTTTGCGTGCTGCATGACCTCGCCGTAGTTATCCAACATGATGAGCATCACCGAAGGCCGGGTCTTCTGATAAAGGGAAGCTTCCCTCTGCAGCTGGGTGATGTCCACAAAATAGAGGGTAATGAGTGTTTCGCCGTTTTCCTCCCGGCTGATGCCGTAGACCCGGTACCACCGATCCCGGCAGCAGATCTCCCGTCCCTCTGCCCCGCAGAGATCCGGCAGCTTTTCCTTCGTGATCCGATCCAGGTTTATCCCGTAAAGGTCGTCGCCGGGGATCACCTTCTCCCGGAAGGATTCGGAATACCAGACAACTTCCCGCTCCCCCGTTACGATGACTACGGGAAGAGGAAAATCATGAAGATAATGCCTTTGCCCTGCGTCTAACTGATCCATCACCTTGTCGAAGAGGTTGTGGATCTGCCGCTGCATGTGAACAAGCTGCCAGATGCAAAGCCCGCAGACCACCGCCGTCACCGGCAGCGCTACGCAGAACACCACCGGGCTGATGAACCAGGTAACTGCCGCCAACCCCAGACTCACACTCATGAGCAGCGACAGATACAAACGAAGATTCCAGAGCCGTTTTCGATTCATAGCGCTCTTGCCTTTCCGGCCCCGAAGGGCTGAATGAAATAAATGGAGAGAATTCCCCATTTTCTTTTATTATAAGATATTTGCCCCGCCAATGCAAGAGGCACCGACAGGGCAAATGATCCTTTTTTCAGATTTCCATGATAATGGGAAGAATCATGGGATCCCGTTTGGTCTTTTTGTAAATGAAGGAGGAAAGCTGATCCTTGATGGATACTTTCAAGGCGCTCCATTCCCGGACGCCCTTTTCCTGGCAGTCGTCCAGCGTCTTTTTCACCAGCTGCCGGGCTTCTTCCATCAGAGCCTCCGACTCCCGGACGTAAACGAATCCCCGGGAAACGATATCCGGCCCCGCCACAACGGCTCCGGATTCGCTTTCGATGGTGGTGACCACGATGATAAGGCCGTCCTGTGCCAGATGCTGCCGATCCCGCAGCACGATGGAGCCTACGTCTCCCACGCCGTAGCCGTCCACAAAGATCCGTCCTGCTTCCACGGTACCGCCGGGCTGCATAGTCTCGCCGTCCAGCTCGGTGACCTGCCCGATGTCGGTAATCAGGATCCGATCCGGAGACATTCCCATCTCCTTTGCCAGCTGTGCGTTGGAGATCAGGTGCTTATACTCGCCGTGAACCGGAATAAAGAACTTCGGCTTGGTGATGGAGAGCATCATTTTCAGGTCGCCCTGACAGGCGTGACCGGAAACATGAACCTCGTACATGGATTTGTAAATGACCTCCGCTCCCAGCTTCAGAAGGTCATTGACCACCCGGGTGACGTGCTTCTCGTTACCGGGAATGGGGGTGGCGGAAATGATAATATAGTCGTTTGCAGTGACGCTCACCTTCCGGTGCTCGCCAGCTGCCATCCGGGAAAGAGCGGACAATGGCTCGCCCTGGCTTCCGGTGGTGCAGATAACCAGCCGGTTGGAGGGGTACCGCCCGATGTTGTCGATGTCGATCAGAACGCCCTTTGGAATATTCAGATACCCCAGCTCAATGGCTTTGGTGACGACGTTCACCATACTCCGGCCGGAAACGGCCACCTTCCGCCCGGTCTGAACCGCCATATTGACGATCTGCTGGATCCGGTGGATGTTGGAGGAGAAGGTAGCGATGATGATCCGCCGGTCGCCGGCTTTCTGGAAGAGGTTTTCAAAGGCGGCGCCCACCTTCTGCTCGCTTTCGGAGAAGCCGGGCCGCTCGGAGTTGGTGGAATCCGCCAGCAGGCAGAGCACGCCCTTGCTGCCGTATTCCGCAAACCGGGCGATGTCGATGGGGGTATCATCGATGGGGGTATAGTCCACCTTGAAGTCGCCGGTCTGGATGATGACACCTACCGGGGTGGTGATGGCCACCGCCATGGCGTCGGGGATGGAGTGGTTTACATGGATAAACTCCACAGAGAAGCATCCCAGCTTCACGGAATCGCCGGGCTTTATCACATTGAGTTTTGCCCGCCCTAAAAGGCCGTGCTCTTTCAGTTTTCCTTCGATGAGCCCCACCGTCAGCGCCCCGCCATAGATCGGGATGTCGGTGCCTACTTTTTTGAGAAAATAGGGGATGGAGCCGATGTGGTCTTCGTGACCGTGGGTGACAACCAGGCCCCGGATCCGATCCACGTTCTTTTCAAGCCAGGTGAAGTCGGGGATCACGATGTCCACGCCCAGCATATCCGCATCCGGGAAGCCCATGCCGCAGTCTACGATGAAAATATCGTTGCCGCACTCATAAGCGGTGATGTTCTTACCGATCTCGTTTAAGCCCCCCAAGGGGATGATCCGCACCACCTGCTTTTTACCCTTTCCCCGGCCTCTTGCGTTGTTTCCCCGGGAAGGGGTGCGGGTCTTGTTGTTTTTCACGGGAGCCGGAACGGCTTCCGCCGCCGGAGCTGCCTTCGGAGCTTCCAAAGCTTTCCCCTCCGGAGCCGTCTTGCCTTTCGGCGTCCGGGAGCCGCTCCGCCGCTGCTGTCCCCGACCGTTCCGGGAACGGGGAGCTGCTTTTTCCTCTTTTGGGGCCGCTTCCGCCGCTGCCTTTTTCGCAGACTTTTCAGGAGCCCTTTCCGACTGGTTCTCCGCCGCCGTCAGGACTAAGCCCAGATGGTCGGAGGAAGCCTCATTTGCCGGAGCCGCCGGCTTTCTGGAGCGTCCGGAGCGGTTATAACGCCGCCCGCCGGTGGAACGGGGCTTCTTCTCTCCGGAATTCCCGCTGGAAAACAGAGCGTTGATGACTTTGGTCTCGTTGTTGTTGGATTGATCGTTCACGCAGAATCCTTCCTTTTCTCTTGGAATATGCGAAACGACGGCGCAAAAGCATCAAAACAACACGTCCCGAAAGATCGGGATGACCCGATCCGGACGTTTTCACCTTCAGAAAATGCGCACAGACAAAAGACCAAAGGATTTCCGTGGTTCCCGGTTCCCGCCGGTGTCCGCCCGTGGTCTTCTCATTTTCGTTTCGCTATGTAGTTTTATGGATATCTTCCATCCGGGAAAGAGCCGTATAATCCGAACCGACCGCTTTTCGCCGGAAATTGCCTGATCCATAGGCGGCAGACCTATTTGCAGTTGCCATTCAAAACATTCTTGAAACAAGTTCTGCGAAGACGGAAACGCCCGCAGAGAGATCCGAACAAATAGTCATTTGTATTATACCAAAAATCCCCGGAGCTGTCAAGGCGGCCACTCCCTCACTCCGGGGACTTTTACCCCGCCTGAAAAAAATTTACAATTGGGGAAGCTGCCCGTTCCAGAGCGCCTCCTCCGCAAAGCGGCAAAGCTCCGCCGCCGTTTCCGCATCCGCTCCTTCTGCCGCCAGCAAAAGTCCCGCCTTCCGCCTTGAAATGCGGATCTCTCCATCCGCTCCGGGGATCTTTACCCCCCAGTCTCCCTCCATCAGCTCTTTTCTTGCCGGCACCACCCGGGAAACAACGGCGAATCCGGGGAGCCGTCCTTCCAGCTCCTGTAAGCTGCACCGGTTTTTCCGCATCAGGGAAAGGAGCCTTATCCCCAGCATGATCCCGTCCCGCAAAAAAGGCTGCCGAAGGGCAAGACCTCTGGCTTCCCGGTCGCTTTCGCTGTCAAAATCATCAGCGTACCGAAGCACCCTTCTTCCCATTTTATCCGCCAGCCGGTCGAACACCCGAGGCGCCGATGCAGGGAGTGCTGCATCCTCCCCTTTTTGAAACAGATCCATGCAGACCAGGAGCTTTACCCGGTCG
>USLH01000013.1 GCA_900555435.1 uncultured Oscillospiraceae bacterium
GAGTCAACGAAGCTCAAAAATTTCGTTCCATAAAAATAGAAGCATTCCGAAACCGCTGCAGCCTTCACCCGTCGGCGGATGTCAAAGGAGGATCCTTCTCAACCCAGAAGCCCCTTCCCGTCCCGATGAAACGTTGCTCCCGCTCCCCAACTTTAAGCGGCAGCCCCGCTGCACCGATCTGTTCCGGCTCTTCTGATTTTTGAACGCTTCTCCTTCCACAGCCGCCGCAGGCAAGCTGTCAGAGCGCCGAAGACCGCACTTGCGCACGGCGGGCATCCTCCGCAAACCCTCTCGGAAAAAGCCGTCCTCCCAAAAGGAAGACCGCCCCTTCCCAAAGAAAGCTGCGAAACATACGCTTCAAAAACGCTCCTTCGATTGCGTATACGCTTACTATAGCATGAAAATCGGATTTTGTAAAGGAATTTTCCGCAAATTTTCCACAAAGAAAAATTCCGCTGAAAAAAATTCCTCCCTTTTTTCCCTTTTGCCCAATATGCTTCCCGGATGTAAACGGACGCAGCCTTTTTGCTTCTACAAAAAAGCTGCGCCTCTTTTACATCATGCCGGCCAGGCTGTCAAAAACGCCTCCTACGGTCTTCATGGCCCGGGCCGCTTTCTTTTTCATTTTCCGCACCTTGTTTTTCCCGGTGCCCATGACCATATAGGCGGCCGTTCCCACTGCTGCCCCGGCGGCAGCGCCTTTCAAAACGCTGCTCAGCGTCTGATTCATAACGATCTCTCCTTTGTATTCCGGACTTGTTCCTCTTTCGCGGAACAAAATTAGCTTTCCCGCTTTTTCTACCTTCTGCACAGGGAATGACTTGAAATCGAGCCTCCCCTTGGCAAAAATGGAAAACTGCGGAAAAACACCTTCTTTTTCCTGCCTTTTCTCCCGGAACAATTGCCAAACCGGACACTTTTCGCTATAATATTCTTGATGGAAAGTTCCAAAAACCGCCGGGGCCGAAGGGCGAAGCCGCTTCCTTGCATCCGTCCCGGATCCGACATAAAATAAATGCAGACACGGCAAAACGCCGCATCTGCATTTTACGAAAATTCTCAAAAAGCCGCTTTAAAAAGCGCAGAAAGGGATGCTCCGTATGATGCTGCAAAGGCCCCCCCGCGTCGCCGCCATTCACGATCTTTCGGGATTCGGACGGTGTTCGCTTTCGGTGATCCTGCCGACCCTGTCCGCCATGAAGGTGCAGGTCTGCCCCGTGGTCACCGCCGTCTTCTCCACCCACACAGGAGGGTTGGGAGAGGTGGTGTTTCGGGATCTCACCGACTATCTCACTCCAACGCTGGAGCATTATAAGCGCCTGAAGCTGGAGTTTGAGTGCGTGTACAGCGGATTCTTAGGGTCCTTGGAGCAGATCGACCACTGTCTGGAATACTACGCCGCCTACCCGGATGCGCTGGCGGTGGTGGATCCGGTCATGGGCGACCACGGGCGCCCCTACCGCACCTACACCCCGGAAATGTGCCGGCGGATGAAGGAGCTGGCGGCTGTGGCCGATCTCATCACCCCCAACCTGACGGAAGCAAGCATCCTTCTGGGGGAGGAGTACCCCTCCGCCCCCCTGCGTCAGTTTGAAGCAAAACGCCTGGTCGCAAGGCTCAGTGAGCTGGGGCCGAGGCTGGTCACCGTCACCGGCGTGGAGATGGCTGACGGCACCATCTCGAACTTAGGCTACGACCGGGATCGGGGCGACTACTGGCGGGTGGACTGCAATTACGTCCCTGCCTCCTATCCCGGCACCGGCGACATCTTCGCCAGCGTCATGGTAGGCTCCCTTTTAAACGGTGACAGCCTCCCCATGGCCATCGAGCGTGCCACCCGATTCTTAGAGATTGCCATCCGCACCACCTTCAGCTATGGCAGCGACACCCGCTACGGTGTCATGCTGGAATCCTGCCTGGGGTGGCTCTCCACGGATCAGACCTTCGACCGGTACCGGCTTCTTTAAGAATTTTCAAGAAATGCCAGCCAGCAACAACGAAAGGAGACGGGCGCTTTTCACGCCCGGAAAAACGGTATGGCACAGCAAGTAACCGAACAGCGGAAAAAACTTCTCTTCATGGTGTCCGTCGGTATGATGGCGGCACTGGTCTTCGTGGGGAACTACCTCCAGTTCAAGATCCCCGTCAGCATCGGCGACGTGACCCGCGTCCATCTGGGCAATTCCATGTGTCTGCTGGCCGGTCTCCTTTTCGGACCGGGCGTGGGCGGTCTCGCCTCCGGCATCGGCGCCGGGCTTTACGACCTCTTTGATCCCGTATACATCGTATCCGCTCCCTACACCTTCTGCTCCAAATTTGCCATGGGCTTTTTAGCCGGTCTCTTGGGCCGTGCCGCCTTCCGCAAAGAGGGAAAGAGCCGGGTACTGCAGGTGATCTTAGCCGGCGTAGTCGGACAGCTCGCTTACATCTTCCTCTACCTCCTGAAATCCTATGCCACCCTCCGGCTGGTTGGCACCGCCTCTCAGGCAGCGTTCTTAGCCGTGATCCCCAAGATCGCCGCTTCCACCGTCAACGCCGTGGCTGCCGTGGTGATCTCCGTTCCCCTGAGCATCGCCCTGCGCAAGGCCCTGAGCCGCACCGCTTTCTTCTCGGTCATGAACGTCCAGAAGGAGAATAAGGGCTACTTTAACCCCGTCACCATCGCACTTACCATCTTCTGCTGCGCTGTGACCATGGTCTTCGCCATGTATCTTTCCGCCACCAATAAAATCAAGGCGGAGGATCAGAAGAAGATCGACACCCTGCAGGCTCAGATCGACGCCCAGCAGGCTCAGCTGGACTATCTGGCCGAGCAGCTGAACATCGAGCTTCCCCAGCCGGAAGAGTCCTCCGACAGTAGCAAATAAACCGCTCTCCCTAACAAACCGCCCGATCAACTCTGGCCGGACGGTTTTCCATCTGAACCCCGCATCCTTCCGGAACACCCGGTACGGATGCGGGGTTTTATTTGCAGAAAAGCGTTTCTTTCTATAAATCGCATTTAATATTCCACCCCTTCCCTCGCCGAAACTCCCTTATCATACGGATGCTTTCCCTTCTCCATCCGGGTCACATAATCTGCCCGCCGGATCAGCTCCTCATCCCCCCGATGGCCGGTCATCGCGACCTCCGTCTCCTCCGGGAGCCCATCCAGAAAGCGGAGAAAATTCTCCCGCTCCACCATGCCCGTATCCAGCGCCGACCCGATCTCGTCCAAGACCAGCATCCGCCGTCCTTCCCGGCAAAGGCTCTCCGCCTTTTTAAGGTTTTCCGCCATCACCTGCCGGAAGTGCTTCTTTTCCTCCTCCGACATAGCAAAGACAAAGCCCGTAAACCCTTCCTCCGCCAGCGCCGTCACCTCCGGGAACGTCCGCAGCGCCCTTATCTCCCCGCTGCTGCCGTCCTTTAAAAACTGCAGGATCACCGTGGGGATTCCTCTCCCCACTGCCCGCAAAGCAAGCCCCATGGCCGCCGTGGTTTTCCCTTTTCCGTCGCCGTAATAAAAATGCTTCATACGCTCCTCCTACGCAAAAAGGCAGGCTTAAAAGCCTGCCTTTTCTCTTACTTGATCCATGCGCCGTCTGCGCCGACTTTATAGCCATTGATGGTGGTATTCACCGCCAAAGCGCCGCTGGCATAGAAATAATAGCTCTTTCCGTCGATGCTGTACCATGCTCCGGAGATCATGATGCCGTCCTTTTGTAAGAAGTACCGCCTGCTGCCCACATTGATCCAGCCGGTGGCCATCTTCCCATCGGAATTGAAATAGTACCACTTTTCATTGAGCTTCAGCCAGCCGGTCTGATAGCTGCCGTCGGCTTTCCGGTAGTATTTGCTCCCGTTCTGCTCCACCCATCCGGCCGTGACCGCCGGCGTCTCTGAAGGCGGCGTACCCTGGGTCAGCTTCCCGTCGGAGCCGAAGGTGTAGTTCTTCCCGTCGATGATCTGGCTCCCGGTCAGCATGGCGCCGGAAGAGGCAAAGCAGTACCAGCTGCCGTTCACCTTTTTAAAGCCCACGGCCATCGTGCCGTCGTCCGGATCGAAGTAGTACCACGCAGGCCCTACCTGCTTCCAGCCGGTGATCCGTCTGCCTTCCGCTTCAAAATAGTACCAGATCCCGTTTAAGTTGAGCCAGCCGGTCTGGTAGCTCCCATCGCTCTTTTTGTAATAGGTGTTCCCGTCCCGGATCTCCCACGGCGTCCCTCCGGGAGCCGTCCCCTGGGTCAGCTCGCCGGTAGAAGCGAACACATAGCTCTTGCCGTCAATGGTCTGGGAGCCGGTGACCATTCCGCCGGAGGCGTTCATGTAGTACCACTTTCCGCCTGCTTGCTTCCAGCCCACGGCCATTTTCCCGTCTGCCGGATCGAAATAGTAATTGGAAGGTCCTACCTTTTTCCACCCGGTGACCATCTTGCCGTCGCTTTCAAAATAATAGTAAGTCCCGTCCAGATTGAGCCACCCGGTCTGATACGTCCCGTCGGCTTTTTTATAATATTTGCCGCCGTTCTGTTCCACCCAGCCGGTGGTCGTGCCGGAAGAGCCGCCCAGCTCCCCATACTCGTTAAACGTGTAGGAAATGCCGTCGATGGTGTAAGTCCCGGTGACATAGGTGCCCTTATCATCGGTAAAATATGACCGGACATCCCCCTGCTGCTGCCAGCCCGCCACCATCTGGGGCAGGAGCTTCACTTCCCCGGAGGAAAGCTGGGACACCGCTGCCTTGGAGGAATCCCTTAAGGTGTCGATCCGGTTTTTCTCCAGATACAGCACCGTAAGCGCCGTGTTTTTGGAAAGATCCGGGATCTCCGTGATCTCATTCCCGGAAAGATCCAGCTGCTCCAGCCGGGTCAGGCTGGTCACAAAGCTCATATCCGTCAATTGGTTATTCCGTGCGCTGAGCACATGGAGCCACCGGGACAGATCCGGCATCCGGGTGATCAGGTTGTTGTCGAGGATCAGCGTGGACAGCCCGTACAGCTCTCCTAATGTCGAAACGGTCTTGAGCTTGTTTTTGGAAAGGTCAAGGCTCTCCAGGTCTTCCAAAGAAGCCAGCGCCGTGATTGACGAAATGGTGTTGCCGCTGGCATCCAGCTCCCGCAGGCTCGAAAGCCCCGAAAGCCCGGAAAGCCCCGTCAGCGCATTGCCGCTGACGTCTAAGTAGTAAAGGCTCGTGCATTTTCCCAGGGTCGTCAGGGTCTTCAGCTCATTGTCCGAAGCATCCACCCAGCTTAAATTCGGCAGCTTCGCCAGCCCTTTTAAGGACTTGAGCCCCATGCCGCTCAAATCCACCTCGGTGACCAGAGAAAGCTCGTATTCGTTGAGCTTCCCGTCTCCATTGGCATCTGCCGCATCCAGCAGATAGTTGTAGATATCCGAGTCGAAGCTTCTTTTCGCCACAACAGTCCCGCCGGCTGCCGCCGCCGGAAACGTCGGGAGCAGAGCCGCCGTCATCGCCGCAGCAGCCATTGCCGCCAGCAGCCGGAGCCCTTTTCTCGTGTGTTCCATATCCGTACCTCCTTCTTTCTTTGTCGCAGGTCCTGCGGGTCTTTTCCCGCTCTTTCTTTCTCCCCGCAAAACGGGGAAAACCGCCCAAAAATCGGTTCTGCGTCCAGTATACCACATTTTCCCCTGAAGGTAAAGTGGGAATTCCCCGGAATCCCTTGACTTTACACCTGTTTTTCATTAAAATAAGTATATATGAAATTCCGGCTTATTATGGCCCGGGAAAGAAGGATCGATATGCTGAAAAACGAAGAAAAAACCATGAATCAGATCATCACCCTCTGTAAGGGCAGAGGATTCGTATACCCCGGAAGCGAGATCTACGGCGGACTTGCCAACGCCTGGGACTACGGTCCCTTGGGCGTGGAGTTCAAAAACAACGTGAAAAAGGCCTGGTGGAAGAAATTCGTCCAGCAGTCCCCCTACAACGTGGGCCTGGATTCTGCCATTATCATGAACCCCCAGACCTGGATCACCTCCGGCCACGTGGGCGGCTTCTCCGACCCGCTGATGGACTGCAAGGACTGCAAAGCCCGTTACCGTGCCGACAAGCTCATTGAAGAAGACGGCGGCGACCCCAATGGTATGACCTTCGAGCAGATGAGCGCCTACATCAAGGATCACGGCATCGCCTGCCCCGAGTGCGGCAGCAAAAACTTCACCGACATCCGGAAGTTTAACCTCATGTTCAAGACCTTCATCGGCGTCACCGAGGACGCCAAGAGCGAGGTCTACCTCCGCCCCGAGACCGCACAGGGCATCTTCGTGAACTTTGCCGCTGTCCAACGCACCACCCGGAAAAAGCTGCCCTTCGGCGTCTGCCAGATCGGCAAGTCCTTCCGCAACGAGATCACTCCTGGCAACTTCACCTTCCGCACCCGGGAATTCGAGCAGATGGAGTGCGAATTCTTCTGCAAGCCCGACACCGATCTGGACTGGTTCTACTACTGGAAGGATTACTGCAAGAACTGGCTCCTCTCCCTCGGCATGAAAGAGGAGAATATGCGGCTGCGGGACCACGAGCCCGAGGAGCTGGCCTTCTACTCCAAGGCCACCACGGACTTTGAGTATCTCTTCCCCTTCGGCTGGGGCGAGCTTTGGGGCATCGCCGACCGCACCAACTACGACCTTGGCCGTCATCAGGAGGCCAGCGGCAAATCTCTCGAATACTTCGATCAGGAAACCAACGAACGCTACATTCCCTACGTCGTAGAGCCCTCTCTGGGCGCCGACCGGGTGGCTCTCGCCTTCCTCTGCGAAGCCTTTGATATTGAACAGCTGGAAGACGGCACCGAGCGCACCGTGCTCCACCTGCACCCCGCTCTGGCTCCCTTCAAGGCCGCCGTCCTGCCCCTGTCCAAAAAACTCTCCGAAAAAGCCATGGAAGTCTACGCCATGCTCTCCGACAAGTTCATGGTGGACTTTGACGAAACCGGCGCCATCGGCAAGCGCTACCGCCGGGAAGACGAAATCGGCACCCCCTTCTGCATCACCTACGATTTCGATTCCGAGACCGACAACTGCGTCACCGTCCGGGATCGGGACACCATGCAGCAGGTCCGGCTCCCCATTTCCGAGTTGTCCGCCTACATCGAAGAAAAGATCCATTTCTGATCCAAACAATGGCCCGAAAAGCCGGAGCAGATCCCTCTGCCCCGGCTTTTTCCTGCAAAGAGTGCAGATTTTTTCCATATCCTTTGCATTTTCTTTTCAAGTGTGCTAAAATATAAGTAATTATTTCTTTTGTACGAAAGGATTCTTGCAATGTCTTATGAAAAATCCTGCGGAGCAGTGGTTTTCCGGAAGTATCATGGAAACATCGAGCTGCTTTTGATCAAGCATGTGGTCGGCGGCCACTGGTCTTTCCCCAAAGGTCATGTAGAGCCCGGCGAAACCGAAGAGCAGACCGCCCTTCGGGAGATCAAGGAAGAAACGGGCATCGACGTGGAGCTGAACACCTCCTTCCGGGAGGTCGTCTCCTACTCCCCCAAGCGGGACACCACCAAGGACGTCATCTACTTTCTTGGGAAGGCCAAAACCTTCCAGTACACCCCTCAGGAAGAAGAGATCGCCCAGATCAAATGGGTGGAGATCAACCTGGCCCACTCCTTCCTCACCTATGATAACGACAAGCAGCTGGTCAACAAAGCCAAACCTATGATCCGGGATCTTTACTGAAAAAAATTCCCCGCCGGAACCTCTCCGGCAGGGAATTTTCTTTTTAGTGGAATTTGGGGAGCCAGTCGCCGTGAGCCTCGATCAGGTCGTCGCACAGCGCCTTGATGTCATCAATGGACAGTTCGGAGCTGGTGTGGGGATCCATCATCGCAGCCTGATAGATGTAGGATTTCTGAAGCGTCTCCGCCGCTTTGATGGTCAGCAGCTGAACGTTGATGTTCGTCCGGTTCAGGGCGGCGCACTGCTCCGGCAGATCCCCGACGTAGCAGGGGTTGAAGCCGTTCCGGTCGACCAAAACCGGCACCTCCACGCAGGCGTTCTGAGGCAGGTTGGTGATGAGTCCGGTGTTCAGCACGTTCCCGTGGATCCGATAGGGCTTGTCGTTCAGCACCGCCTGAATGATGTAAGATGCAAATTCGTGAGTCTTCTCATGCTTGATGTGGGAGTCCTTCAGCAGGCTGTCCCGCATCTCGTTCCAGCCATTGATCTGGTTGATGCAGCGGCGGGGGTATTCGTCCAGCGGGATCTTATACTCCTCGATCAGCTTCGGATATTTATCCTTGATGAAGTAAGGGGTGTATTCCGAGTTATGTTCGCTGGATTCGGTGATATAGTAGCCGAATTCCTTCATCAGCTTTAACCGTACCAGATCCTTCCGCTCGGTGTTGTAAGCGGGGTCGTCCGCCCGGCGCTTGATCTCCGGATACAGGTCGTTGCCCTGTAAATCTGCAAGCTCCAGAAGCCACGCCTGATGGTTGATGCCGGCAATCTTCCAGCGGCAGTTGTCCACATACTCGTTCATCCCCAGCTCCTCAAGCAGCCCCTTGGCGCAGCCCTGCACGGAGTGGCAGAGGCCCACCGTTTTAATGTTCGTGAACCGCTGCATATAGCCGGACAGCATGGCCATGGGGTTGGTGTAGTTTAAGAAGAGGGCGTTAGGGCACCAGCGCTCCATGTCATCGGCATAGGACTTCATCACCGGGATAGTGCGCAGCGCCCGGAAAATTCCTCCGATCCCCAGCGTATCGGCGATGGTCTGCCGCAGGCCGTACTTTTTGGGCACTTCAAAATCGGTGATGGTGCAGGGATCGTAAAGTCCCACCTGAATGGCGTTGACCACGAAGTCCGCGCCCCGGAAAGCGGTCTCCCGGTCCAGGGTCTGGGTGATGTGGGCCTTTCCGTTGGCAGTCTTGTTAATGTTGCCGAGAATCTGGTAGGATTCATCCAGCCGCTTGGGATCGATGTCAAAAAGACAGACGTCAAAATCCCCAAGTTCCGGCGTGAGGATACAGTCGCCGATGACGTTTCTGGCAAAAACTGTGCTTCCAGCGCCGACAAATGTAATTTTCATAGCCATTCTCCTTTCATTTTCCCGGGAGCGTCTGTGCTTTTATGATAATCCAAAACGGGGAAAAATCCCAGAGGAAAATCTTGCATGGATTTGGCGAAATGTTGCATTTTTGGTAAATCTCTGCTATGGTTGAAGCACAATAGGGACAAAAAACCTTGCCGCAGCGGTTTTCTACGACAAGGCTTTTATTTAGATGTTTTTTGTTAATCTTGTAAAGCAATTCCAAATATTTCGGTTAAAGCCTCTTTGGATTCTACAGGTGTAAGTCCCTCACCCAATGTTTCGATTAAAGTTCCTATAACGGCAACCCTTTCGTTATTGATTTTTTTATCAGGCTTTAAGTCATCATACATCCTTTCATAGAGAGCAATTAATTTTTGATTTGTTGCTTCTCTCGCTTTGATGATTTCCCCTATTGCTTTTGCTTGTTCTTGTGTTCCTACATCACCAGGTCCACCTGATTTCATTTTTCCTAGTTCAGAAATCGCATCAGTGAGAAATGCCTGACTAAGTGAGATTTCTTCAATTTTACCTAGTAGATAATCCATAGTGAGTTTTTCTGAGCGTTGTTGTTCCGATGTTGAATTAAGCGAATCAGACATAGCATCAGCAATCTCTTTGGAAACTCCGCTATTATTATGGATATTAGTGCAATTAACAGAATCAACCTGTTTATTTTCTGACATTATTTTGTCCTCCAATTCAATATTTGGCGGACACGCAAGGCATATAGTGTTTTCATCTATGAAGCGTGCCCTGCCATTTTTCACAAGACCTTTTGCCCTTTTTGGGTAGGTCGCCTCATATTCATTTCCTTGTTCATCTACAACAACAATGTTTTTTTCTATGGGTATCATCCCCTTATTGTAAATGTGTGATACTGTTTTTTGTTATGGGTGTCATCCCCGTTCACAATTGAAGTATAACATACTTTATATACCATTGTCAATACCAAAATCGAAGCTACGGCAGGAATAACCGTCATACTTTCGGCATTTTCACTGCTTAAAAACAAAGTTTTTAACTGCATTTTATTTGGTATGATTTTCAATGTATCGGTATGATTTTTGTCATACCATCAAAAATAGAGTTATCTCGTAATTTCGAGATAGCTCTATTTGTATATATAACTTGAAAAAATATAGCGAAAATGTTATATTAAATTTAAGAAAAAGCCTCCCTTGCCTAAAGGGAGGCAAGTCATCCCTCCACCAACCACAATCCCCTCGCCACGCATACGCGCGGCCCTCTCCCCTTTAGGCAAGGGAGGCTGAATTTGTTTCCAATTTGACACAAGCATATACTGGAATGGAAACATCTGCGGAAAAGGAGAAATGCCCATGGACGCGCTCCATGACGTTCAGGAAAGTTACAGCGCCTTCCGCCCGGCCCCGGACCGGGGCGGGAACGTCTACCTCTGTCAATGCGGCTTTCAGCACTGCGAAAGCCTTCACAACTTCGGCCCCGCCGTCCGGGACCACTACCTGATCCACTGCGTCCTTTCCGGGAAGGGGACCTTCACCGTGGGGGACCGGAAGTTCCGGCTGTCCGCCGGGCAAGGGTTCCTCATCCACCCCAACATCATCACCACCTATACCGCCGACGCCGAGGACCCCTGGTACTACTGCTGGGTGGGCTTCGGCGGGAGCGGCTCCGACTTCATCATAAACCAGTGCGGCTTAAGCCTGGAGCAGCCCATTTTCTCCTTCAAAAGCCCGGAGAAGATGGAAAAATGCGTAGGCGAGATCTACCGCAGCATCAACCCTTCCGAAAACCCCTTTCTCACCACCGCAAGGCTTTACGACTTTTTTGCCCTCCTCTACCGGGAGCGGTACCCCCGGGGCATCTTAAGCCGGGGCATTGTGGAAAACGCCATGGAATACGCCGCCCGGAACTACTCCTACGGCGTCACCGTGGAGGATCTGGCCCGCCACGTCGGCGTGAACCGGAGCCATCTCTTCCGCATTTTCAAAAAGATGCTGGGGATGTCCCCTCAGGAATACCTCTTGGGCTTCAAGCTGACAAGGGCACGGGAGCTGATGGAGACCTCCGACCTAAGCGTCACTGAGATCCTTTACTCCTGCGGCTTCAACGACCTGTCAAACTTCTCGAAGCAATTCAAAAAGGCCTACGGGGTTTCCCCCGTAACCTTCCGGAAAAATCTTTCCCCCTCCCCCCGGATTCGTCCGCCGGAGCAGCCTTAAAGGTCGTCAGCGTCCTGAACCGGCTCTTCGTTTTCATCCGCCGGAAGCCCGGTCCAGCTCCCCTGCGGATCCGTCTTGCTGGGATGGGGGTGAATGAGTGCGCTGACTACCCCGTCTTTTACCATGACCGACCGTTTCTTCCCCTTTTTCATACCAAACATGACCCCTTTCTGCACCGCTTTTTTCGGCGCAGAAATAGGATTCCCCGTTTTCCCATTTTCTCTCATCAAAGGAGGGCTTTTCCGTGCAGACGACAGCCGAAATTCTGGATCGTTTTTCCCATCTTCTTCCCTACGTTTTTTCCCTCGGGTTAGCCATTCTCTTTTTCTTTGCCTTTTTCCTTCTCCGGAGGACGATGGTACGGCTCCTCTCTAAAATTTTCCACCGCTGCTTCCGCCGGTTCCATTCGGCGCAGGAGATCATCGACGGCTTTGAAAAGCCCCTGTGCGCCTTTCTGGTCTGCATCGGCGTTTATTTAGGCGCCTGGGAGCTGACCCGGGGCTTTTCCGCCTTATTGGGGCTTCTCCCCCTCCTCCGGACTTTCCTACGGATCAGTTTGATCGTCGCCCTGACCTGGGGGCTGATGAACGCCGCAGAGCCCATCGTCGCCGCCGTCAAGGGCAGCCATGCAGGGCTTGACAAAGCTCTTATCTCCTTCGTAGCACGGATCGTCCGGGGTCTTTTGTTTGTCCTGTCGGTCATTTTAATTATCAGCGAAACCGGCTACGACATCACCGGCATGATCACCAGTCTAGGACTTGCCGGCCTCACCGTTTCCCTCGCCGCCAAGGATTCCGCCAGTAACTTCTTCGGGGGCTTGGCCATCATCGCCGACAAGCCTTTCACCGTCGGTGACTGGATCCAGACCCCGGAAATGGAAGGGGTCGTCACCGACGTCACCCTCCGCACCACCCGGATCCGCACCTTCAAAGACGCCGAGGTGGTCATCCCTAACTCCATCTTAGCCAACACCTCCATCGTCAACTGGTCGAGAATGTCCAAGCGCCGGGTTCACTTCACCTTAGGCGTCACCTACGATACCCCTCAGGAAAAGCTCCATGCAGCCGTAGAAGGCGTCCGTACCCTTTTGTCCCGCTATCCCGACGATGTGGAACAGGAAAGCGTCCTGGTCACCTTCGACGCCTTCGGAGACTACAGCCTGAATCTGGAAATCTATTACTACGCCCTCCGCACCACCTGGGCGGAGTACATGGGGCTGAAAGAAAAGGTGAACTTCGACATCCGGCAGCTAATGGACGACCTGCAGGTGGAGATCGCCTTCCCCACTCAGGTGATCCTTACCGGAAACACCGAACCCTCCAAGGGCGCTTAACCTTCTCCAAGAAGCCAGACACCCCGCAGCCTCCAAAAAAAGAGACTGCGGGGCGTTTTATACCTGTAAGGTGACCCGGCTGCCGCCGGAGCGGTCTTTCGTGACGATGATCTGCCGATCAATGCGGTTTTTCAAGTCCGCTACATGGGAAATGATTCCCACCAGCCGATTGCTTTCCGCCAAATCGTTGAGAGCGCCGATGGCTTGATCCAGCGCCTCTTCGTCCAGCGATCCGAAGCCCTCGTCCACAAACATGGCGTCCAGCTTCACCCCGCCGGCGACTGACTGGATCTCGTCCGCCAGCCCCAGTGCCAACGACAGGGAAGCCTCGAAGGATTCACCGCCGGAAAGGGTGCGAACGCTGCGCTCCGTACCGTTATAATGGTCGATAACGCTAAGCTCCAAGCCCGTCTGACCCTGCCGGTTTTCCGCCGTTTCCTGCCGCTTCAGCTCGTACTGCCCGCCGGTCATTTTCATCAGCCGGATGTTGGCTCGGGCGGTGATCCGGTCGAAATAGGTGGTCTGCACATAGGTCTCCAGCCGGATTTTCTCCTTCCCCGGAACCTGCCCACCGACGGTATCCGCCAGCGCCCGCAGCCAGCCGTAGCGCTTCACCAGCTCCGCTCGGTCGCCGCTTTGCTGCTCCAGTGCCTTTTTCGCCGCCCCGTTTCCGCTGAGCCGCAGCTTTACCCGATCCAGCGTCCTTTGAGCTTCCGTCTTTTCGTTCAGAAACTGCTGCCGCTCTTTCTGAAGGGCGGCGGCATCTGCGTCCTCGCCGTTTGCCAGCTGCCGTTCCAATGCGGCGATCCCGGCACGCTTCTCCTCCGTTTCCTTGAAAGCGGCTTCGTAGGCTTTCTGCGCCGCCAAAAGCCGCCGCTCCAGACCGGTCTTCTCCGCTTGCAGCTTCAAAAGCGCTGCTTCCGCTTCCTGCCGGGAAGCGAAGGGAAGCCCCTCGGAAAGGGCTTTCGACTGCCGGTCAAGCCCTTCGATCTCGGTTTGAAGGGTCAGCTGTCCCCGTTCCTCTGCCTCGATCTGAGCCGCCCAGCTCTGGCATCTTTTTTCCGTTTCCGGAATCTTTTCTTCCAGCAGCCGCTTTCTTGCAAGCACCATCTGTGCTTTCTGAAGCTGTGCGGCAGCCGCTTCCAAAGCATCTTCAAGCTCCTCCTGCTGCCGGAAAAGCCGCTCTTCTAACGACAGGGCGCCGGGGGTCAAAAGGGTTGCCGCCGCTTCCTCCACGGAGGCTCTGGCGGTCTCCGCCTTTCCTCTTGCTGCCTGTGCCCTGCCGCTTGACCCCATTGCCAGCTCCCGGGCCGCTTCCACGTTCCGTTTTAAGGCGTCCAGCTGCATTTTGGTCGGCGGGCCGCCAGCCGCTTTGGCAGGCGCCGGATGGGAAAGGGAGCCGCAGACCGGGCAGGGCTTTCCTTCTTCCAGCCCGGCGGCTAAGATCCCCGCCTGCCCGTCAAAGAAGGCCCGTTCCTGCTTTAAAAGCTCCTTTTGCAGCCGGTCGCTTTCCTCCGCCGCAGCCTGATATTTTTTCGCCGCCGCCCTGTAGTCTGCTTCCAGCCGCTCCGTGACCTGCAGGCTCCGGGAAAGCCCCAAAAGCGCCTCTTTTTTCGCATTCAGCTCCCGGAGCCGGCTTTCCGCTTCCGCCTGTTGTCCCTCCGCACCCGAAAGGGTCTGCAGTTCCGCTTTTCCTTCCGAGAGCCGAGCCGTCCAGTCCTGCTGCCGTTTCCGCAGCTTTTCCAAATCCGCCCCTTCCGTTTTCCGGCGGATTTCCTTTTCTGCCCTTGTCTTTAAAAGCGCTTCCAGCTGCCCGTAGCTGTCAAGCTGCTGCTTCTCCACGGCGATCTGTGCGGCCAGCTGATCCCGGCGGGGGACTTCCTTTTCCGCCGCTTCCTGCTCCAGCCGAAGGGGAACGAGCTTCGGTTCTTTTTCCGCCAGCTCTTTTTTCAGCCGGGAAACATCCGCTTTTGCCTTTTCCCGTTCCAACCCTTGTCCTAACTTTTTCTGCACCGTTTCCAGCCGCACTTCAAGCCCGCCCAGCTGTTCCTTCAGCGCACCCTCCGATACCCGATCCTTTTCCAAAAGTTCCCCCAAAAGTACCGCCGCTTCTTCAGGATCCGCCGCTTCCCCCTGCGCCTTCAGCCGGGAAAGCTCCATCCCAAGCCCATCGCCTTCCTCCCATTCCGCCCCGGAAAGGGACTGGGCGGAACGGCGGCTCACCTCCTCTGCCTGCTGCTTTAAGGCGGAGGCATCGGCTTTTGCCCGCTCCTCGAAGGCTTTGTAATATCCGGTGTGGAAGATCTCCCGGAAGATCCGGATCCGTTCGTCGGTCTTTGCAAGGAGCAGCCGCAGAAAGTCCCCCTGGGCGATCATGGCGATCTGGCAGAACTGGTTCCGGTCAAGCCCGATCAGATCCCGAACGGCCTGAGTCACTTCTCTTGCTTTCGTCACCGGCGGCCGCCCATCGGGAAAATGCAGCTCGGCGTCTGCCAACTGTTTGGTGAACCCCTCCCCTCTGGTTCTGACCCGAAGGTATTCCGGGTTTCGTCGCACCACATACTTTTTCCCCCGGCAGGAGAACTCCATTTCCACAAAAGTGGGGGTCTTCGGGTCGGCATATTGGCTCCGGAGCATGGAAGGCTCCCGGCTGCTGCCGCTGGGCTCCCCGTAAAGGGCGAAGGTGATGGCGTCAAAAAGGGTGGTCTTCCCCGCACCGGTGTCGCCGGTGATGAGATAAAGCCCCCTATCCCCCAGCTGCTCCATGGGGATCTCCGTTTTCCCGGCGTAGGGGCCGAATGCGGACAGAGTGAGCTTCAACGGCTTCATTCTTCTCCCTCCTTGACGGCTTCAAAAACGGAAGCGGCGTAGGTTTGCTGCTCCTCGCTCATCTCCTGATTGTTCTGGAGCCGGTAAAGCTCCGAAAGCAATTCCAAGGGGGACTTTTCTTCTACCCCGGAAGCACTTTCCAGCACCCGGTCGCTCCGGGTCCGGCGGTTGTCGTAGGAGAGCTTCATCAGATTCGGATAGATCGTCCGCAGCTTTTCCGCCGCCCCTAAAACATCTTCTTCATCGGTCAGGACGATGTGAAGATAATCCTCGGTAGGCGTGCCCTCATAAAAGCTCCGGGCGGTCAGCTCCCCGTATCGTCCCCGCAGCTCCCGCAGGTCATGAAGGGGCTTCAAGGGGATCGTCCGCAGCTGCAGGCTGCCCTTTTCCGAAAGCTCGACCACAGTAACGGATTTTTCCTGCCCTGCTTCCGAAAAAGAATACTTCAAAGGCGTGCCGCAGTAGCGGATGGTATCCCCGATGCTCTGGGGGCTGTGGATATGCCCCAGCGCCACATAGTCAAAGACAGCGAACACCGAGGCGTCCACGTTGTCCAAGCCGCCGATGGTCACCTCCTCCGACTCGCAGCGGGAAGCCCCCGTCACGAACTGGTGGGCGACCAGAATGTTCCGCCGGGAAGGGCCGATGTCCATGGCACCGACGGCAAGACGGAGGGCATCGGTGTAGCTCCCGATCTCCTCTTCCGGCCAGAACCGCCGCAGCATGGCGGGTTTCAGGAAGGGGAGCAGGTAAACGGCAACCTCCCCTATTTCGTCTTTTAGGATCACCGGCTCCGTTTTCCCCTCATAAAGCGGGGAGAGATAGATCCGGCACCGGTCGAGGATCCGGGAACCGTAGGCGATCCGCTCCGGGGAGTCGTGGTTCCCGGAAATGAGGAAAACCGCCGTCCCGGATCGGGAAAGCCGGGTAAGGAAATCGTCGAAAAGCCCCACCGCTTCCGCCGAAGGAGCCGCTTTATCGTAAACATCCCCGGCGATCAGGACGCCGTCCGGCTGCTCGCTTTTCGTAATCTCCAAAATCTGCCCCAAAATGTACGCCTGATCCTCCAAAAGGGAAAATTCGTTGAGCCGTTTCCCGATGTGAAGGTCGGAAAGATGAAGAAACCGCATCCGCCTGCCTCCTGTCCAAAGTGTTTTCTCTTGTATTCTTTCACTATACCACGTTTGCGAGCCGGCTTCAAGAAAAAAGAGCAGCAAAAACGCCGGAGGAAGATCCGTCCGGCGTTTTTGCTGGGAAAAGTAAAATGAGAATTAAGCGTTGCGAAGGGCCTTGGGGGCAATATTGGTACGGTTGGCTGCGATCTGTTTCGACAGCGCTTTTGCCAGAATGCCGCCGACCACTGCGGTGAGGATCATCTCAGGGATCATGTAAAGGCCGTTGTAAACGATGGAATAAACAAGGCTCAGGACTTTTCCATGGAAGGTGCTGAGGAACCAGCCGCCCCACGGAACCTGCTCGCCGAAGAACCACTCGGCGTAGTCGCCGAAGAAGAGGAAGCCGGAGAGGGTGTGGCAGATGTACCGGGCAAAAAGTCCGATCAAAGAGCCCACCGCCACGGAACTGACCTGAGTTTTGCAAAACCGGGGAGCAAAGCCCGCAAGCCCGATGGAGGTGAAAGCCAGAATGTAGTCAAAAAGCATGATGAGCAAGAACAGCTTGATGCCGCCGTTCTCCTCGATCATGGCAGCCAAGCCGCCGGCACGTCCGCCGGAGATCATCATGGTGATCAGGCCGTGGGCAAGCCCTGCAAGGCATCCCCAGCCGGCGCCGTATTTATAGGCGATGATGACCAGTGGGAGCATGGAGCAAAGGGTGATGGAGCCACCGTAAGCCCAAGTGGCATCGAACTTCAGAAAAGTATCGATGAGGATGCCGATGGCGAGAAGAATGCCGCTCTCCGTCAGCCGCAGAACCGTTTTGTTCTGATTGTTTTGCATGGAAGGATCCGTCCTTTGATAAAATTTTCAGGGAAGGAACGCACTCCAAGCCTGCCGCCGATGGAAAGCTGCAGCAAAAAAGCTGCAAGGCCTCCCTCGCAGCTGAAATTTGATTGTATCTCATCAAATCTCCCTACGATGGAATTACCCATTTCAGGTTGGAAGGGTTGAAACCTGCGTTTCTCTCAGCCGGCTTTTAAAGCCAGCACCCCTGATTCGACTTTATTTTACCACAGCAAGGCACTGCTGTCAAGTTATTTTTTAAGAGGCTCCACCGCCTTGCAGAATTCCCGCAGGGGGCAGGCGGTACATTGAGGGCTCCGTGCCTTGCAGAATTCCCGGCCGAAGAGCACCAGCCGATGGCAGAAGTCGCTGCTTTTTTCCGGAGGGAGCAGCTTTTTCAAGTCCATTTCCACCTTATAAGGTTCCGTTTCCTTCGTAAGGCCCAGCCGCCCGCAGATCCGGATGCAGTGGGTGTCGGTCACCACTGCCGGCTTTCCGAAAATGTCCCCAAGCACCAGGTTTGCGGTCTTCCGCCCCACGCCGGGGAGGCGGGTCAGTTCTTCCATGGTATCGGGCAGCTCCCCGCCGTAGTCGGAAAGGAGCATCCGGGATAAATTCACGATGTCTCTTGCCTTCGTATGGAAAAGGCCGCAGGGCTTGACGATGACCTCGATGTCCTCCACGGAGGCCTCCGCTAAGGAGGTGAGGGTGGGGTATTTAGAAAAAAGCTCCTTTGTTACGATGTTCACCCGGGCGTCGGTACATTGCGCCGACAGGCGGGTGGCGATCAGAAGCTCGTAAGAGTGGGCGTAAGTAAGAGAGCAGGCCGCATCGGGATAGAGCTTTTCCAGCGCTTCCACCGCTTTCAATGACCGTTCTTTTCGGGTCATGCCAGCTCCTCCTTTCGTTCACGGGTGACGTTTTTGATCCAGTTCCGGTTCCTCAGCCGCCAGAAAATAAGAAAGACCTTCACCGGCTCATCCAGCTTGATGGCGGCATAGACCAGGAGCACCGGCAGCCGGAAAACGAAGGCGCTCAAGAGCCCCGCCGGCACCGCCACCAGCCACAGAGTAAACAAATCCGTGCAGAGGGCAAAATGGGTGTCCCCACCGCCCCGCAGGATGCCTACCACGCCTACCGCTGTGATGGAGATGAAAAAGACCAGCCCCGCCTGGATCCGGATCATGTTCCCGGCCAGTTCTTTTGTGGTCTCCGGGATGTTATAAAAGCTCACGGCAAGGGGACGGATCAGAAGGATCACCAATCCCGCAAATATGCCGATGATCAGGGAAACGATCTTCAGCCAGTCCGCCTGCTGCCCCGCCTTTTCGATATTGCCTTCGCCGACGGAGTTCCCGATGATGACCGCCGCCGCATTGGCGATGCCGAAGACAAAGACGGTGGCAAACTGCTGTACCACCGAGGCGATCTGACTGGCGGAAACGGTGGCTTCTCCCAAACGTCCCAAGATCATGGATTGGACCGAAACGCCCACTGACCACAGAAACTCGTTGAAAACCACTGGGAGGCCGTGGCGGAAGTAGTCCCGGCTCAGGGTCTTGTCCCGCTTCAGAAGATCCTTCGGACGGAACTTCAGCTTTTTATCGATACAGAAAGCATAGACGAGGACGGTCGTGAATTCCGTCAGCCGGGCGATGAGGGTGGCAAGCGCCGCCCCCTCGATCCCCAGAGCCGGAGCGCCCAGGTTCCCAAAGATCAGCACCCAGTTTAAGAAAACGTTGACGCAGAGGGAGGTCAGATACACCACCACGGCGATCCGGATGGAAGCAACACTCCGCAAAACGCCGATGTAAGTGGAGGTAACGCCGTAGATCACATAGGTAAAGACGATGATCCGCAGGTACTTGACCCCCTCCCGGATCACCGCTTCTTCCGGGGTATAGATCCGCATGACCTGTTCCGGGAAAAGGAAGATCAGAACGGACAGCGCCAGTGAAAAGAAAAACGCCACCTTCATGACCAGCGCCGTCACCCGCCGGATGGGTTCGACTTCCCCTTTTCCCCAGTATTGGGCGTTCAGGACACAGGCGCCGCTGGCAAGGCCAAAGGTCAGGATGGTGAAAACGAAAAAGGGCTGGTTGGCGAGGGAAGCCGCCGTCAACTGGGTCTGGCCCAAAGCGCCCAGCATGACGGTATCTGCCATCTGGATGGCGAAGGTGATCAGGTTCTGGGCAGCAATGGGTAAAGCGATCAAGACCAGTTTTTTCAGGAAATCCCGGTCCTTCAGCATTTTCTTCATAAAAAAATTCTCCTGTTTTTACTTCTTAAAGAGGAAACTGTAGGGGCTTTTCGGATCCCGGACAGAGGGCTTGGAGGCAGGCACCGGCTTTGCGGGCTTTTCCTCCGGGACGTTCAGCTGAGAAAGCCGAGTCCTGGAATCGTCGATGCTCCGCTGCATCTGGGAAAGGCTGCGGATGATGCTGGCGGAACAGGTCTTGAAATCCTCAGACGCCTCGGAAAGCTGGGTGCGGATCTCCGCCAGGCGGGCAGAGATCCCCGCCGTTTCCGCTTCGGCGGAGGCGTGGGCGGCATCGGCCTGCCGACTGGCACGGCTTAAAATGCCGTCGGCGGTCTTTTTGGCTTCCACCATCATTTCGCCGATCTCGATGCTGGTCTTCCTCCCGCTCTTTTCCTCTTCCAGCTCCTCGACCCGGGCTTTCAGGGTGCGGTTATTCTCTTCCAAAAGGCTCCGCTTAACGGAAAGCTCGGAGTTTGCCGCCTTCAGAGCCTGGATCTCCTTCTGCTGGGATTCCAGCTGGTTTTTCAGCTCGCTGCTGGCGACAATGGCCCGCTCGATCTTCTCCTGACACTCGGCAAAATCCCGGGTGCGAGCTTCGTTTTTCTCGGTCAGCTCGGCGTTTATGCGCTTTTGCTCTTCCAGTTCCTCCGTAAGGGCCTGAAGCTGCTCGGAAAGCTCTTTTTTCTCCGCTTCCTTTTCTTCCAGCGCCTCGGTATGGTGGGCATTCAGCTCCTCGATGCACTGGAGGACATCCTGCCGCTTGAAGCCGCCGAAAGCGGATTTTCTGAATTTCTCGCCGTATTCCATAAGGGTCTTCCTTTCGTCCGTTTAAGCTAGGTTCATTGTACCACATTCGACGAGTTCTTACAAGTGGTCACTTGATCGCTACGTTCCCCTGCCCCAGAAGCTCCCGAAGTGCCTCAATGAGAGTCTCAGAAGCGTCCACCTGCAGACGGTCGGGGGGATAGCGGTATTTTCCCTCGTCGGAGAAATAGAACCGAACCTCTTCTCCGCCGGGATAGGTTTTCAAAAGGCGCAAAACCTCCGGGATTCGACGATCCTCCGCCGAATTGAATTTGAGGTACAGACAACGCCTTTCCGGAAGACTGTCCAGCTCCCGCACCCCAACGATCCGGTCAGCCAGCACCTTCGGCGTTTCCTCCTCTTTCAAGGACACCGTTCCCTCCAGCAAAAAAGGCTCGCCACTTTCCAGAAAGGGGCGGGCTTCCGGGTAAAGGGTCGGGAAGATCAGGACTTCGACCGTGCCGCTCCGATCTTCAAAGGTCAAAAAGCACATGGTCTTTCCCGTTTTGGTGGCGGTGAGCTTTTTTCCAGCCGCCCGCCCCAGGAGCCGCACCCGCTGCCGGTCGGCGTAAGGGGAATCCTCCGCCGTAAGCTCCGCCGCCCGGTCGACCTTCAGCCGGGAAGCCAGCCCCTGATAGGCGTCCAGCGGATGGCCGCTCAGATAGAAGCCCAGCGCTTCGTACTCATCCCGGAGCTTCTCGCCGAAGGGATATTCCCCCAGCCGGCGGATTTCCGCCTCCGGTTCCTCCAGAGAGGCGGAGGCGAAGAGATTCATCTGCCCACCCTCGTGGATCCGGGCGTAGTTTGCAGCGGCGTCCATGGTCTGCTCGTGAGCGACAACCATCTCCTTGCGGGTGTAGCCCATGCCGTCCATGGCGCCGCTGCGGATCAGGTTTTTGAGTGCCTGTTTGTTCAAGTCCTTTCCCGCCATCCGGCGGCAGAAGTCGGTAAAGCCCTTGAAGGGGCCGTTTTTCGCCCGTTCCACAGTCAGGTTCGCGATGACCGGCCGCCCCAAGCCCTTAATGGCGGCAAGTCCGAAGCGGATACCTTTTCCTTCGGAGCGGAATGCCCCGAAGCTCCGGTTCACGTCGGGAGGAAGGATCGGGATCTCCCGTGCCTTGCACTCTTCCAGATATTCGATGAGCTTCCCCGTATTTTCCAGGACGGATGTGAGGAGTGCTGCCAGATACTGCCGGGGATAGTGACATTTTAAGAAGGCGGTCTGGTAGCTGACCACCGCATAAGCCGTCGCATGGGCTTTGTTGAAAGCATATTCCGCAAAGGCTGCCATCTCGTCGAAAATGTGCTGGGCAACCGCTTCCGGCACGCCGTTTGCTACGGCGCCGGGGCATTCCACCGTGCCGTCTTCCCGCTTTCTGCCGTAAAGGAAGTTCTGCCGCTCCGCCTCCATGACGTCCTTTTTCTTTTTTCCCATGGCCTTCCGGACCAAATCTGCCCGACCGTAGGAATACCCCGCCAGTGTCCGGAACACCTGCATCACCTGCTCCTGATAGAGAAGGCAGCCGGAGGTCACCCGCAAAATCGGCTCCAGCATAGGAGTTTCATAGCGGATCTCCTCAGGATTTATGCGGTTTTTTAAGAAGGTGGGGATAGAGGCGCTTGGGCCGGGTCGGTAGATGGAGGTAGCCGCCGTCAGATCCTCGATGGAACGGGGCTTCATGGAGATAAGCAGCTGCCGCATCCCCGCCGACTCGAACTGGAAAATGCCCTCGGTCTCTCCCCGGGAAAACATCTCGTAAACCGCCGGATCCTCCAGAGAGATCTTCTGGATGGAAAAACCCGGATCCTCCTTTTGCACCTCCTGAACGCAGTGGTCGATGACCGACAGGTTCCGAAGTCCCAGAAAATCCATCTTTAAAAGCCCCAGCTCTTCCAAAGCCGTCATGGTGTACTGGGTCACCACCGACTCGTCGCTTTTGGCAAGGGGAACGTACTCGTCCACCGGGTCGGCGGTGATGACCACACCTGCCGCATGGGTGGAAGCGTGGCGGGGCATCCCCTCCACCTTTTTCGCCGTGTCCAGCAGTTCCTTCACCGCCGGGTCGTTTTCGTAAAGATTTGTCAGCTCCGGCGATTCGGAAAGCGCCAGATCCAGAGTGATCTTCGGACGGTAGGGGATGAGCTTTGCCACCCGGTCCACCGCCTGATAGCTCATGCCCAGGGCACGCCCCACGTCCCGGACGGCGGCTTTCGCCGCCATGGTGCCGAAGGTGATGATCTGCGCCACATGGTCGGCGCCATATTT
>USLH01000014.1 GCA_900555435.1 uncultured Oscillospiraceae bacterium
CCCCCTCCACCACCACTTCGAGATGTGCGGATGGAGCGAGGGAAAGATCGTAGGGGTCTTCTCGCTGGTGACGCTGGTTGGGTGCATTGTTTCGATTATCGCTGTATTTAATATCTGACGCAGGGGAGCCTGCGGAAAGGAGGAACGTATGACCGGAACCGAAAAAAGACGGCCTGTCCGGAAAAAGAAACCGACAGAAAAGCGGCCTTCCGCCGTGGATCGGGTCGCAGCCCGGGAAGAAGCGGCCGCAGAGCCGCCGAAGCGGGGAAGGTTTGACGTTTCCTTCTTTTTTCTTGTCATCGTACTGCAGACCATCGGGCTTATCATGCTGTTTTCCGCCAGCTATGTGACGGCGCTGAACGAAAAGGGAAAGAGCCTTTATTATGTGATCCGGCAGGGGATCTTTGTGCTGATGGGGCTGGTGGCCATGGTGGCTGCTTCCTACATCGACTACCATGTTTGGCGGAAGCTGAAATGGGTCTTCTATTGCGGCGGGCTGGCGCTGATGGCGCTGGCGCTTATCTATAAAAGCCCCAACGGCTCCGGGGCAAAGCGGTGGGTGTATCTGCCTACCCAGAACCACGCCATCATCAGTTTCCAGCCGTCGGAGATCATGAAATTCGCCATCGCCATCGTCTGCGCCCATCTGATCGCCATGAATTATAAGCAGATGAAGAAGATGAAGTACGGGCTGTTCCCCTTTGGGATCATATTGGCACCGGTGGCGGTACTGCTGGTTTTTCAGCGGCATATGTCCGGGCTGATCCTTATGATGCTCATTCTTTTCACCATGATGTTCGTGGGGGGAAGCAAGTTCCGGTGGTTCGTTTTCATGGGCGGTGTTGTGGTTGCGTTAGCTGTGGTTGCTTTGAGCTTTCTGGGGTTTGACTACATTCAGGTCCGGCTTTCCAACTGGCTGGAGCCGCTGTCCGGCGACCTCCGGGGAACGAAGTGGCAGACGGCGCAGTCCTTATACGCCATCGGCTCCGGCGGGCTGATGGGGGTGGGGCTTGGAAACTCCACCCAGAAGTTCCTCTATCTTTCCGAGCCGCAGAACGATTTCATCTTCGCCATTGTCTGCGAGGAGTTGGGGTTCGTGGGAGCGGTGGTCATCATCCTGCTCTTCATCCTGCTGGTGTACAGCGGCATCTCCATTGCTCTGCGGGCACCGGATAAGTTCGGGTGCATGCTGGTCATCGGCCTGACGGCCCAGATCGGGTGGCAGGCGCTTCTGAACATTGCCGTGGTGACCAACTCCATCCCCAATACCGGCATTTCCCTTCCCTTTTTCAGCGCAGGCGGCACAGCACTCACCATGCAGCTGGCGCAGATGGGGGTCATCCTCAATGTATCCCGATACTGCCGCCGCGGCTGACCGCAGCAGGCAAAAGACTTCGATTGGAAGGTGCGTATCATGAAATTCATTCTTGCAGGCGGCGGGACCGGCGGACACATCAACCCTGCCATTGCCATTGCCAATGAAATAAAGGCCCGCCAGCCGGATGCGGAGTTCCTTTTTGTAGCAAATCCCGGCGGCATGGAGGACACTCTCGTCCCCAAGGCAGGGTATCCGGTGGAGCACATCAAGCTGGCAGGCTTTTACCGGGGCTTTACCCCCAGCGACATCGTGCACAATGTGAAGACCATCTCCTATCTGATGACGGCGGATCATAAGGCAAGGAGGATCCTGAAGGATTTCAAGCCCGACGCCGTGATCGGCACCGGCGGCTATCTCTGCGGCCCCATCGGCATGGAAGCGCAGAAGCTCCATATCCCCACATTTCTGCATGAGCAGAACGCCTTTCCCGGCGTGACCATCAAGCTCCTGTCCAAAAAGGCAGACGTGGTGTTTCTGGCGTTCGGGGAGGCGAAGGCCCATCTTCCCACGGAGCGTCCCTGCGTGGTCGTGGGGAACCCGGTACGGCAGGAGTTTTTGACCGCCACCCGGGCGGAAGCCAGAAAGAAGCTGGGGCTGGACGACGCCTTCACCATCTTCTCCGTAGGCGGCAGCTCCGGCGCCAACGCCATCAACAAAATGGCGGCGGATATCATGGCGTGGCACTGCAAAGAAGGGAAGATCAACCACATCCACGGCTACGGCAAGCATGGGCGGGAGAATTTCCCCAAAATGCTGGAGGAGCGGGGGATCGACCTGAACGATTACCCCCGGATCCAGGCCAGAGAGTATATCGACGATATGGCGCTTTGGACGGCGGCGGCGGATCTTGTGATCTCCCGGGCCGGGGCGATCACCATCAGTGAGCTGGAGGTGCTGGGGAAACCTTCGATCTTAGTTCCTTATCCCTATGCGGCGGAGAATCACCAGTACCACAACGCAAAGGTTTTAGAGGATCACAGGGCGGCTATTCTGGTGGAGGAGAAGGACTACTCCAAGGAAGCCATTATCGAGCGGATCGAGGAGCTTTACCACTCCCCCGAGAAGCTCGAAGAGCTGGGGAAAAACGCCGCTTCCCTTGCCGTATACGACACCACCCGGCAGATCTACGACCGGATCATGGAGGAACTTTCAAAAGGGCGGAGCTGACCGCCCTTTTTCCCTCCGGACGGGAAGGACAGGCTTTCGGCGCACCCATTGAACGGATGCGGCATAAGATGGCTTGCGGTGTGCGAAAGAGCGGCCGCAGATCTGTGAAGGGAGTGTTCCGATGGAACGGCTTTTGATTACCGGCGGAGTTCCGTTGAAGGGCGAGGTCTGCGTCCAGGGGGCGAAGAACAGCTCTCTGCCGCTGCTGGCAGCCACCGTTCTCTGCCATGGGCAGACCGTTCTCCACAACTGCCCGGAGCTTTCCGATGTGGATGCGGCCTGCCAGATCCTTTCCTACTTAGGCTGCAGGGTGGAGCGGGAAGGGCGGACGGTGACGGTGGACGCCCGGGACGTAAGCGGCGGGGCGGTCCCCGATCGGCTCATGCGGGAGATGCGCTCCTCCGTGGTGTTTTTGGGAGCGATCGCCGCACGCCTGGGGCACGCAAACATCAGCTTCCCCGGAGGCTGCGAATTGGGTCCCCGCCCCATCGACCTGCATCTCTTTGCCCTGCGGAAATTGGGGCTGACGGTCCGGGAGGACCGGGGGTGTCTGGACTGCACGGTGAACGGGCGGCTGAAAGGGACGAACATCACCCTTTCCTTCCCAAGCGTGGGCGCCACGGAGAATATCCTCCTTGCGGCGGCTACGGCGGAGGGGACGACGGTGATCACCAATGCGGCAAGGGAGCCGGAGATCATGGATCTGGCGGACTTTTTAAACCGCTGCGGCGCAAAAGTAAAAGGCGCCGGGGAAGGCGTTATCACCATTGAAGGCGTGGAGCGGCTCACCCCCTGCGAACATACGGTGATCCCCGACCGCATCGTTGCGGCTACTTATCTCTGCTGCGGGGCGGCCACCGGCGGCGACGTGACGGTCTGCCATACGGATCCCACCCACTTGGCGGGGATCCTGCCGGTTTTCGAGGAGATGGGGTGCAGCCTGACGGTCGAAAAAGATCGGGTACGGCTGAAAGCGCCGGAAGGCCGGCTCCGGGCGGTGAAAGACGTGCGGACCATGCCGTATCCGGGGTTCCCCACCGACGCACAGGCGCCGGTCATGGCTTTATCGGCCCTGGCGGACGGAACCAGCGTCTTTGTCGAGAATATCTTCGAGAGCCGGTATAAGCACGCCTCCGAGTTGGCACGGATGGGCGCCCACATCAAGCTGGAGGGCAGAGTGGCGCTGGTCGAAGGCACAGAGAAGCTCTACGGCGCACCGGTAGCGGCTACCGATCTTCGGGGCGGGGCGGCGCTGGTCGTGGCGGGACTTGCGGCAGAAGGGCAGACCGCCATAAGCGAGATCCGGCACATCGACCGTGGCTACGAGCGGATCGAAGAAGCCCTGATCCCGCTGGGAGCAAAGATCCGGCGGGAAGCGGAAAATTAATCCATAAAAAACGAGAAGTGAGAAAGGAGGAGAAGAGATGGACAAACGACGCCCTCTCCAGTCGGATTCCCGGCGGAGAAGCGTTCCCCCTTCCGGCAGCCGTCCGGTAAGCCGGAGCGGCGCTCCTTCGGGGAGACGGCCGGTTTCCCCCCCGGCAAGGCGGGCGGCTCCCTCGAAAAAAATGCCGCCCCGGCAGGCGGATCCGAGATCCGGGCAGATCCAGGCGGTGCAGCAGCGCCGGAAACGGAAACGGAAGCGCAACTACACCCTCTACTACATCCTCCTCTTTTTCATTCTGACAGTGGCGGGGATCATTCTTTCCCTGACGGTGTTTTTCAACGTCCGCACCATTGAGGTGACGGGAAGCAATCTTTATACCACCGAGGACGTCCTCCCGATCTTAGGAGCGGAAAAGGGCGACAATCTCTTACGGATCAAGACATCCCAGCTGCGGGACAACGTGTTTGCAAATTTCCTGCAGGCGGACGAGGTAAAGGTGCGGCGGGTCTTCCCTTCCACGCTGTGGGTGGAGGTCACCGACGGTGTGCCTGAAGTTCAGATGGAAAGCGCCGGAAACTATTACAGCATCAGCGGCGGCGGACGGGTCTTAAAGATCGCCTCTTCTCCTGAAAAAGGAAACGGCATCGTGCTGCTGGGCGTGGACCTTGCGGACATGAAGGTGGGCGACTTCCTTGCGGATAAGAAAACGGATACCACCGGAACGGAAGAAGGAAAAGCGGCGGCAGAGGCGTTTTCTCATCAGCTGCAGACGGTGAAATCCCTTTTCTCCGCCATGGAGGAAGCCCAGGTCACCGGGATCACGGCGGTGGACGTTTCCGATGAATTGAAGCTCACCGTTTACTGGGAAAATCGGGTGCAGGTGGTGCTGGGGTCGTTTTCGGAGCTGAGCTACAAGCTGCGGCTCTGCAAGGCAATCTTAGAGGATCCCACCCGGATCGCTTCTGACGCAAGGGGCGTGCTGGATGCGGAAACGGCTTCCTCGGCAGGGGTTTTTTTCCGTCCGTCGACGGAGCTTGTCTGTCCCGGCGAGGACTCGGGGGCGGTGTGGAACTGGTCCGGGGAAGGGACGGAGGCGGAAACGGGTGCGGACTCGGATCCGGCAGACCCATCCCTTCCGGAGGGATCTCTGGAAGAACCGGGCAGCTGAGACAAAAAATTCCGGAAACTTCAAAGAAAATCCGCTTTTCACTTGAAATTTCCGGCTGAATCTGTTACCATATTCTTATAAACTTTTTTGGGGGCAATTGCCCCGACACCCATCAGACAGGATTAAAAGAAAGCAGAGCTTTCCGGATATAGGAGGACGTATCCCATGCCTTTTACTTTAGAGAATGATTCCCAGAGAACGGTAGACATCAAGGTCATCGGCGTCGGCGGCGCCGGCGGAAACGCCGTGAACCGCATGGTCGAGGACGGCGTCAAGAATGTAGACTTTATTGCCATCAACACCGACCGTCAGGTTTTGGACATCTCCCGGGCGGAGTATAAGATTCAGATCGGCGAGAAGGTGTCCAAGGGCCGGGGCGCCGGCGGCGATCCCGAGCGGGGCGCACAGGCTGCCGAAGAGAGCAGAGAAGAGATTGCAGCTGCCATGAAGGGCGCCCAGATGGTCTTCATTACCGCCGGTATGGGCGGCGGCACCGGAACCGGTGCGGCTCCCGTAGTCGCAGATATTGCAAGAGAGCAGGGCATCCTCACCGTGGGCGTTGTGACCAAGCCCTTCAGCTACGAGGGCAAGCGGCGGATGAAGTACGCCGAAGAGGGTCTTGAGAAGTTAAGCCAGGTGGTGGACTCCTTAGTGGTGATCCCCAATGACCGCATCCGTCAGGTCATCGACCAGAAGACTTCCTTCCGGGACGCCTTCAAGGTCGTGGACGGCGTGCTGAAGCAGGGCATTCAGAGCATCTCCGATCTGATCAGCGTAGACGGCTTTGTAAATCTGGACTTCGCCGACCTCTGTTCCGTTATGAAGAACGCCGGCATCGCTCACATGGGCGTGGGCTACGCTTCCGGCAAGGACAAGGCCGAGGCTGCGGCGGATATGGCCATCTCCAGCCCGCTGCTTGAGACTTCCATCACCGGCGCCAAGGCGGTCATCATTAACATCTGCGCTTCCAATGATCTGCTTTACGAGGACGCCGAGTTTGTGTCCACCATGATCGAGAAGGCTGCCCATCCTGATGCGGCGATCTTCTGGGGCTTGGTCTTTGACGACAATATGAACGATGAGATCCAGGTCACCGTCATTGCCACCGGCTTTGACGAGGACTTTACCGGGAAGGGGCGTCTGACATCGGAGGATGCTTCCAAGCCCGGTGAGGAAGCGCCTGCAGCTCCTGCAGAGGAGGGCGGCGCAGCTGCGGCGGCTCCGGCTTCCGGAACCGACGGCAGCGATCCCTTTGAAGACATCATGAAGATCTTCAACGACAAAAAGTGATTCTTCGCCCTCCCTTGGAGGGCGTTTTCCTGTTCCTGCGGACGAAAACAAGAAAGGAAGTATGTGTTTTGTGCGGATTTGTTGGAATGTTTAACCGTGATCCTGCGGATAACAACGAGACCCTTCTGAACCAGATGTCCACCGCCATCCGGCACCGCGGCCCCGACGACAGCCAGTATATCGTCCGGGACGGCCTTTGCGTTGCCTTCCGGCGGCTCTCCATCATCGACCTGAACACCGGCGACCAGCCCTTCACTTCGGAGGACGGGCGCTATACCGCAGTGTTCAACGGTGAGATTTATAACTACCGGGATCTGCGTGCCCCTCTTATGGAGGAGGGTGTGGAATTCCGCACCAACTCCGAGATCGAGGTCATCGTGGAGCTTTACCGGAAGTACGGCGACGAATTCATCACCCGGCTTCGGGGAATGTTCGCCATCCTCATCTACGACTCCGTGGAGAAGACGGTCTTCGTAGGGCGGGATCCCTTCGGCATCAAGCCTATGTACTACCGTGTCACGGATAAGGGACTGATGTTTGCTTCGGAGATGAAGGCGTTCCTGTTTGACGAGACCATGGGCGGCTTCCGGGTGGATCCCAGCCTTTTGCAGCACTATTTTACCTTCCAGTATGTGCCGGAGCCCAACACCATCACCCCCCAGATCAAGGTGCTGGAGGCGGCTCATTATCTGAAATGCAGCGCCGACGGCAAATATGAGATCAAGCCCTATGTGGAGCTGCGGTTCGAGAAGCCTTCCGAGGAGAGCTTTGAGGAAAAGGCCAAAAAGCTCCGGGACATCCTGACCGAGTCGGTGGAGTACCACATGATCTCCGATGTGGAGGTGGGCACCTTCCTGTCCAGCGGCATCGACTCCGCCGTCATTACCGCCATCGCCAGCCGTTTGAATCCCGGCATCAAGGCGCTGACCGTTGGCTTTGACGTGGCGTCTTACAGTGAGATCAACGACGCTCACGAGATCGCAAAGCACCTGAATGTGGAGCACATCGTGCTGAAGGGCGACTGCGAGCTCTTCAAAAACGCCTTTGAAAAGGTGGTATTTTCGCTGGATTCGCCGGTGGCGGATCCCTCCACCGTTGCCATTTACCTCATTGCGCAGGAAGCCAGCAAGCACGTCAAGGTTATGCTCTCCGGCGAAGGCGCCGATGAGCTGTTTGCGGGATACAAGACCTACCGGGATTCCCTGGGCGCCGGAAAATTCGAAAACGCGCCGGGCTTCGTCCGGGCGGCCTGCCGGGGGCTTTCCCATCTGATCCCCGACGGGGTGAAGGGAAAGAATTTCCTGATGCGTGCCGGCGTGCCGTTGGAGGAGCGGTATGTGGGCAACGCCTTCCTCTTTAACGAGAAGCAGAAAAAGGACTTTTTAGTCCAGTATAACCCCAACCAGAAGTATACTGAGCTGACCCGGGACGTGTTTGCCAAGGTGGCGGATCGGGATCCGTTAATCAAGATGCAGTATGAGGACATCTCCACCTGGCTCAAGGGCGACATCTTAGTCAAGGGCGACCGGCTGAGCATGGGCAACTCCCTGGAGGTGCGGGTGCCCTTCCTTGACCGGAAGGTGTTCGAGTTTGCCTCTACCCTGAAAAATTCCGACAAGCTCCGGGAGGGTACCACCAAATACGTCCTCCGGTACGCCTTCAAGGATTATGTGAACCCCGAGACCTTTATGCGGCCGAAGCTGGGGTATCCGGTGCCGGTTCGTGTGTGGCTCAAAAACGAGCTTTACGAGTGGGCACGGGACATCATCCAGAATTCCAAGGCCGATGAGTACATCAACAAGGCCGCTGCTTTGAAGATGCTGGAGGATCACCGCACCGGCAAGGCGGACAACTACCGGAAGCTCTGGTCGATCTTGGTGTTCATCACCTGGTACCGGCTTTATATCGCTGATGCGGAGGAGACCCGCCGCCGGATCCTGGCCGGTGAGCTTTCCTACTCCCAGCGGAACGCCTATTTCGACAGCCTGAAGGCGAAAGAGGAAAAATAAGTGAAGCTGTAGCCGCCGGATCTCAGCCGGCGGCTGTTTTGACAAGTTTAAGACGTTTGAAAGGAATTGAGCCATGCTTTTCATTCACGGAAACATTCTGACCATGGAGGAGACCTCCTTCCCGGACGGGTACCTCTGGGTGAAAGACGGGAAGATCGCCGGAGTCGGGCCTTCCTTGGAAGCGCCTGCTGATCCGGAGACCGTCGATCTGGTGGGGAAGACCGTCCTGCCGGGGTTCGTGGACGCCCACTGCCACCTTGGAATGTGGGAGGATGGACTGGGATTTGAAGGGGACGACGGGAACGAGGCCACTGACCCGGTGACTCCGCAGCTCCGCGCCATCGACGCCCTGAATCCATTGGACCGCACCTTTGCGGAAGCACGGCTTGGCGGCGTCACCACCGTCCTGACCGGCCCCGGAAGCGCCAATGCCATCGGCGGCCAGTGGGCTGCCATCAAAACGGCAGGGCGGCGGATCGACGATATGGTTATCGATCCGGCAGTGGGCATGAAATTTGCCCTGGGTGAGAATCCCAAGGTCACCTACAACGAAAAAAACGTGACGCCGGTGACCCGGATGGCCACGGCCTCCCTGATCCGGGAGCAGCTGCGGAAGGCGGAACGGTATCTCTCCGATAAGGAGCGGGCGGACGAGGACGAGGACTTCGACGAGCCGGAGTTCGACGCCAAGTGCGAGGCGCTGGTCCCGGTGCTTTCCGGCAAGCAGAAGGCGTTTTTCCACGCCCATCGGGCGGACGACATTTTCACCGCCATCCGCATTGCAAGGGAGTTCAAGCTGGATCTGGTGCTGGTACACTGCACCGAGGGATATATGGTGAAGGATCTGCTGGCAGGGGAGAAGATCCCGGTCATCGCAGGCCCTATCCTTTCCGACCGATCCAAGCCGGAGCTTCGGAACCAGTCGGTGGAGAACCCGGGACAGCTGGCAGGTGAGGGGATCCTCACGGCCCTCTGCACCGACCATCCGGTGATCCCCATCCAGTACCTGTCCCTCTGCGCCGGGATCGCCATCGGAAACGGCATGGAGCGGGAGGCGGCTCTGAAGGCCATCACCATTTCTGCCGCAAAGGCGGCGGGCATCGACAGGCGGGGGGGCTCGCTGGCAGTGGGGAAGGACGCCGACTTCGTTGTCTTCGATGGCGACCCCTGCAGTCCCTATGTCCATCCGGAAATGGTCTTTATCAACGGGCAGCGGATCCTTTGGTAAATGTGAACAATTATCGTTTCAATTTATAAAATTTATCGAAAACTCTGGATTTTTTTGTGTAATTATGTTATACTAAACCTAAGGAGAAGCAAAGGCTTCTCCAAGTGGAATAGGAGGCATGATTATGAACACGACTTACGCTGCAAGAAAAGTAACGCTTACCGACTCGTTTAAGGAACGCGCGGAATTAAAGCTCAAAAAGCTGGACAAGTTCTTTGACGACGCAAAAGCGCAGGTCACCGTTTCCACCCAGAAAAATCAGGCCACCGTGGAGTTGACGGTTTGGGCCAATAATCTGATTTTCCGCAGCGAGGCGAAAAACGAAGACAAGCTGGAAGCGCTGGACGAGGCGCTGGAGAACCTGATCCGCCGGATCCGGAAAAACAAGACGAAGCTCCAGAAAAAAGTAAAGGCTTCCGGATTTGAGATCCTTGCCGAGGAGATCCCGGAGGAGGAGTATGAGGTCATCCGGACGAAGGAAGTCCCCCTGCGGCCCATGTCCGTGGAGGAGGCCATTCTGCAGATGAACCTGTTGGAGCACAGCTTCTTCGTTTTCTTAAACGGCGACACCGGAGAGGTGAACGTGGTCTACCAACGGAACGATGACGGCTACGGTATCCTTGTGCCGAAGAAATAAGCTGTACAGATCCGCAAAAGTATGATAAAATAAGTGGGAGCAGAGTTTCTGCTCCCACTTTTTCGTGAAAAGGAACCGTTTATGAGAGAAATGACGTTTGCCGCTCCCTGCCATTTCGGGCTGGAGAGCGTTTTGGCCGGGGAAATGCGCCGGCTCGACTTGGAAGGCGTGTCCGCTGCCGATGGGCGGGTGCTTTTTAAAGGGGACGAACACGCCCTGGCAAGAGCCAACCTCTGCCTGCGGACGGCGGAGCGGGTGCTGGTTCTATTGGGAGAATTCGAGGCGAAGACCTTTACGGAGCTGTTCGATCAGGTGCGGCAGCTGCCCTTTGAAGAATTCATCGGGCGGCAGGACGCCTTCCCGGTAAAGGGACACTCCAACAAGTCCCAGCTCCACAGCGTTCCCGACTGCCAGTCCATCATCAAAAAAGCTGCCGTAGAGCGCCTGAAGGAGAAGTACGGCGTGGGCTGGTTCGAGGAGACGGGGCCGGTACACCAGATCCAGTTCCAGATTTTAAAGGATCGGGTCAGCATCTATCTGGACACCTCCGGGGCGGGGCTCCACAAGCGGGTCTCCCGGCGGAATTCCACCGAAGCGCCCATCAAAGAAACGCTGGCGGCGGGGATCCTGGATCTTGCATGGATCCGGAAGGACAGCACGTTATATGACCCCTTCTGTGGGTCGGGGACGTTTCTGATCGAAGGGGCGCTGAAGGCCATGAACATTCCGGCGGGGATCACCCGACGTTTCGCCGCCCAGAGCTGGAGCTCTATCCCTGCCTCTGTCTGGCAGCAGGAGCGGGCAAGGGGGCTGGATCTCGTTCGCCGGGATGCGAAATTTGCCGCTTACGGCAGCGATTTGGATCCGGCGGCGGTGGAGCTTGCCCTGGATAACGCCCACAAAGCCGGCGTCGCCCAGCGGATCCGGATCCGTACCCGGGACATCCGGGAGTTCAAGACCGTCACCGACACTGGCATCGTGGTGACTAACCCGCCTTACGGTGAGCGCCTTCTGGATCAGAAGGCCGCACGGGAGCTTTATAAGATCATGGGGCAGCAGTTCCGCCGCCGGGACGGCTTCTCCTACGGGATCATCACTCCGGACGAGGAGTTTGAAAAGAACTTCGGCCGCCGGGCGGACAAGCATCGGAAGCTCTACAACGGCATGCTCAAGTGCCAGCTTTTCCTTTATGAAGATCCTGCCTTCCACAGCAAAAAGAAATGAGAAGCCGCCGCATCCGACAGTGATCGGGTGCGGCGGCTTTTTTATCCCGTCGGGGTGTTCCGGCGGAGGGGTCAGGCTTTGTGGGAGGATTTCTGGGTGAAGTTCCAGGAGTCGGCGCACATTTCGTCGATGCCCATGGTGGCTTCCCAGCCTAAGACTTCCCGGGCCTTGGTGGGGTCGGCGTAGCATTCGGCGATGTCGCCGGCACGGCGGGGAGCGATTTTGTAGGGGACCTTCCTGCCGCTGGCCTTTTCAAAGGCAGCGACCATCTGCAGTACGGAGTAGCCGTGGCCGGTACCTAAGTTATAGGCGTCCACGCCGGTGTCCTTCCGGACCTTGGCAAGGGCTTTCAGGTGGCCTTTGGCCAGATCCACCACATGGATGTAGTCCCGGACGCCGGTTCCGTCGGGGGTGGGGTAGTCGTTTCCGTAAACGGACAGGCAGGGCAGCTGGCCGTCGGCGACCTTTGCGATGTAAGGCAGGAGGTTGTTGGGGATGCCGTTGGGATCCTCGCCGATCAGGCCGCTCTTGTGGGCACCGATGGGGTTGAAGTACCGGAGCAGGGCAATGCTCCAGCCTTTGTCGGCGACGTAGAGATCCCGGAGGATGCCTTCAATGTACAGCTTGGTGGAGCCGTAGGGGTTGGTGGTGGACAGGGAGAAGTCCTCCCGGATCGGAACAGATTTGGGTGCACCGTAAACGGTAGCGGAGGAGCTGAAGACCAGCCGCTTCACGTTATACTTCTCCATCAGCTCGCAGAGGATCAGGGTGCCGGTGATGTTGTTGTGGTAGTAGCGCAGGGGCTGCTGAACGCTTTCGCCTACGGCTTTCAATCCGGCAAAGTGGATCACGGCGTCGATCTCGTTCTGGGCAAAGATCTTCTCTAAGCCTTCTCGGTCCAGAAGATCGGTCTCATAGAATTTGAAGTCCTTTCCGGTGATCTCCCGAATGTGATCGAGAGCATCGGGCTTGGAATTGACGAAGTTGTCGACGATGATAACATCTTCCCCTGCATTGAGAAGCTCGACACAGGTGTGGGAGCCGATGTAGCCGGCGCCGCCGGTAACGAGAACTGCCATGATACATACCTCCATTATAGATCAAGTGGATTTTGTTTTCTGTTTTTAGTATAGGATGAAAAATCCCCTCCGTCAACCGCTTGCATGAATAATCCATATAAAAGCGAAAGGAAAGTAAAAGAAAGCTAAAGCAGCAGGGTGATTGAAGTGTGTCCGGCAGGTGAAGAAAGGATGAATTTCCGGGTTTTCATGAAAGAATAGAGGTTTAGGGGGTTATCATTTTGAGAAAAGTATGATATAATATCAGAATAACGAAAGAACTGCAGGATCAGGATCACACGTTTCTGTTTCGGAAGGAAGAAAAACGGGAAGGACTGCTTTCATGAAGGATACATACCCGCTGCGGCGGGAAAAAATCGGGGAGGAGGTCTTCTTTTCCTCCCTGCGGGACAGCCGGTTCAAGACTGATCTTTTGACGCTGAACTTCGTACTGCCCCTAAAACGGGAAACGGTGACGGAAAACGCCCTGATCCCGCTGGTCTTGGAAAAAGGCTCCGCAAGCTTCCCCGCTTACCGCACCTTTTCCATGGAGTTGAACCGCCTTTACGGCGCTTCGGTGGGGGCGGGCTGCTCGAAGATTGGGGATAACGAGATCCTGACCCTGAGCATTTCCACGCTGGACGACGCCTATGCCCTAAAAGGCGAAAAGCTCTTGAAGACCTGCGGGGAGCTGTTCCGCGGGCTTTTGTTCGACCCGGTTTTAGAAGACGGGCTTCTTGCCCACGAGAATCTGGAGCTTCAAAAGCAGTATTTATGGGACAGCATCGAAGCGGAAAAAAACGACAAACGCTCCTATGCGCTGGGGCAGACGCTGCGGCTTTTGTTTGAAAACGACCCCTGCGGGCTGCGGAAGCTGGGCTATACCGAGGATCTGGAAAAGCTCACCGACCGGGCCGCCACCGACGCTTACCTGCGGATCCTTTCTTCCGCTCAGGTGGAGATCTTCCATGTGGGCTGCGGGAATCCGGGAGAGGTCAAGGAGGCATTTGCCTCGGCCTTTTCCGGCATCAGACGGCGTCCGGAGCCGCTTTTAAAAACTAAGCTTGCCGTTCCGGACGGCATGTTCCGGGAGATCACTGAGGAAAAACCGGTGAGCCAGTCGAAGCTCTGCCTGGGGTTCAAGACCGGCGTCGGGCCCACCCATTCGCAGCTTTCCGCCCTCCGGCTGATGAACGGTGTTTTGGGCGGCACGACGGAATCGAAGCTCTTTTTAAACGTCCGGGAAAAGCGGGGGCTTTGCTATTACTGCTCCTCCCGGTCGGATCGGACGAAGGGGATCCTGCTCATCGACTGCGGCGTGGACCGGGAAAAGGTGGACGAGGCAAGGGGAGCAATCTTAGGCGAGCTTGCCGCCATCCGTCGGGGAGAGGTCACGGAGGACGAACTGAACTTCGCTCGCCTGAGCCTGCAAAACGGCTTCCGCTCTGTGGGGGAGACGGCGTCTTCCCTAGAATCCTTCTACCTGACTCAGACCCTTCTGGGGGTGGAGGAAACGCCCTTTGACCAGTGCGAAAAACTCGCCCGGGTCACAAAAGAAGAGGTCGCCGCAGCGGCGGAGCTTTTGGAGCTTTCTGTTTCCTACCTGCTGACTGAAGACGGCGGAGAGGAGGGAGCCGATGCGTAGAACCATCGTAAAAAGCGCCCGGATGGGGGAAGAATACCTGCGTCTGGAACACGAATCGGGGCTTGTGATCCTTTTTTATCCCATGAAGGGGTTCCGGACGGCTTACGCCATTTTCGGGACAAAGTACGGCTCCGTGGACAGCGAGTTCAAAACGCCGGAGGACGAGGATTTCGTAAAAGTCCCCGACGGGGTGGCGCACTATCTGGAGCACAAGCTGTTTGAAAGCGAGGAGGGCAGCGTGGATCGGCTTTTCGCCGGGGCCGGCGCCGAGGCCAATGCGTTTACCTCGTTCGATAAGACCTGCTATCTTTTTTCCTGCACGGATCGGTTCGAGGAATCCTTCCGGTACCTGCTGCGGTTCGTCCAGGATCCCTACTTCACTTCGGAGACCGTGGAGAAGGAGCGGGGCATCATCGAACAGGAGATCCGGATGTACGAAGACAATCCGGACTGGCGGGTGATGCAGAACCTTTTAACGGCGCTTTATGCGGAGAATCCGGTGCGGCAGGACATCGCCGGTACAGTGGAGAGCATTTCAAGGATCACGCCGGAGCTTTTGTATCGCTGCTACCGGACGTTTTATAACCTTTCCAATATGGTGGTCGCTGTGGCGGGAAGCTTTGATCCGGCTGCGGCGGAACGGGTTCTTGCGGAGGAATTAAAGCCGGGAAAACCGATGAAGATCCTGCGGAGGATTCCGGAAGAACCCCGGCAGGCAGCCAAGCCTTCCGTCACCGAAAAGCTGGACGTAGCCATTCCGCTTTTTGATTTCGGCTACAAGCTGGTCCCGGAGGAGGAGCCTCCGGCGCTTTTGAAGCAGCAGATCACGCTGGGGGTGCTTTCTGACGTCCTTGCCGGGCCGACCAGCTCCTTTTACGAGGAAATGAGCCGGAAGGGTCTTCTGGATGCGACCTTTGATACGGAAGTGTTCGGCGAGCGTGGAGCGCTGGCGCTGATCTTCGGCGGTGAATCCCGGGATCCTCTGGCGGTCTGTGAGGCTTTTTCCCGGATGATCGAAGAGAAAAAACGGGAGGGGCTTTCCGAAGAGGAATTCCTTTCCTGCAAAAACGCCTTTTACGGGAAGACCCTGCGGGCCTTGAACGACGTGGAAACGGCGGCCAGCGCATTGCTTTCCCACGAAATGATGGGAGTCGGGCTGTTCGATGTTTTGGAAGTCATCGCCGACCTGTCGCTTTCGGATCTGGAGACTGCCCTGCAGACCTCCTTTGACCCGGAATGCCGGGCCATTTCGCTGATCCTTCCCAAGGAAGCATAAACGGGTATCAGAGGTGCGGATCATCCGCACCCTGCCATAAAAATTTTCACATAGGTGGTGTGTAACAGTGACAAATACTGTTTCCTTCCCCAAGCTTGGCCTGGAATTTACGGTCAATCGGGTAGCGTTCACTCTGGGTTCGGTCACCATTACCTGGTACGGACTGCTCATCGCAGCAGGAATCCTGCTGGCCATGTGCTTTGCCTTTTATCAGGCGAAAAAATTCGGCATCATTGCCGACAAGCTGATGGATGCGGCTCTGGGCGGCGTCATCGGTGGCATCGTGGGGGCAAGACTTTACTACGTCGCCTTCCGCTGGGAGGATTATAAGAACGATCTTTCCAGCATCTTCAAGACCTGGGAAGGCGGCATGGCCATTTACGGCGGCCTGATCGGCGGATTGCTCATCGGACTTCTTGCGGCGAAGATCCGGAAGGTCCGGATCCTCCCCGCCATGGATCTTGCCGTCATGGGCTTTCTGATCGGCCAGTCCATCGGGCGCTGGGGCAACTTCGTAAACGTGGAAGCCTTCGGCGGAAACACGAATCTCCCCTGGGGCATGACCTCTCCCGCCATCACCGGCTACCTGCAGCAGCACCTGACGGAGCTGACCGAGCTGGGGATGAAGATCGACCCCACCGCCCCGGTCCATCCCACCTTCCTCTATGAGTCCCTCTGGTGTGCTCTCGGGTTCCTCGGGCTGTTTCTTTATAAGAATCACCGCCGTTTTGACGGGGAGATCTTCCTTCTCTACTCCTTCTGGTACGGCTTGGGGCGGCTCTTCATCGAAGGGCTGCGGACGGACAGCCTGCTGATCGGTCAGATCCGGGTGTCCCAGCTGCTGGCGGGGATCGTCTCTCTGGCGGCTCTGGTAACCTGGATCGTAGCCACGGCGAAGATCCGGGGCGCTCACGATCCGGAATTCTGCAAGCCCTACGGGCAAACGGAAGCCTTCGCCAAGGAGCTGGCGGAATATGAGGCTTCCTTGAAGCAGAAAAAGGACAAAAAAGGAACGAAAAAGACCGAAAACGCTTCCGAAAAGGAAAATGGCGTGGAAGTCGTAGAAATCGATAACTTTGAAGGTGCGGAGACGCCGGAGGAAGCCGAGGACGACGGCACGAAAATTGCCGACGCTCCGGCGGAGGAAGCGGCCTCGGAGGAAAAGGAAAATGGCTAAGATCATCGATGGAAAAGCGGTTTCCGCAAGCGTCAAGGAAGCGGTGGCAAAAGAAGCGGCTGCTTTAAAGGAAAAAGGGATTTTGGTGGGGCTTGCCGTAGTGATCGTAGGGAATGATCCCGCCTCCCGGGTCTATGTGAACAACAAAAAGAAAGCCTGTGCCGCCTGCGGCATCGAATCGTATGAATACGCCCTTCCGGAGGAGACGACGGAAGAGGAGCTGCTGGCTCTGGTGGAGAAGCTGAACGGCGACCCGGCGGTCAACGGCATCCTGGTGCAGCTGCCCCTGCCCCGGCAGATCGACGAGCACCGGATCATCGAAGCCATTTCCCCCAAAAAAGACGTGGACGCTTTTCACGCCGTCAATGTGGGAAAGATCATGATCGGCGACTTTGACTTTTTACCCTGTACGCCTTCCGGCTGCATGGATCTCATCGATTCTACCGGCGTTCCCGTGGAAGGAAAGCGCTGCGTAGTGATCGGGCGCAGCAACATCGTGGGGAAACCCATGGCCATGCTCCTGCTCCATCGGAACGGGACAGTGACCATCTGCCATTCCAAAACAAAGAACCTGAAGGAGATCTGCCGAGAGGCGGACATTCTGGTCGCAGCGGTGGGCCGCCCCAATTTCGTCACGGCGGATATGGTAAAAGAAGGCGCTGTGGTCATCGACGTAGGCATGAACCGGCTGGAGAACGGCAAGCTCTGCGGCGACGTGGATTTTGAAGGCGTTTCCAAAGTGGCGGGCTGGATCACCCCGGTTCCCGGAGGGGTCGGGCCCATGACCATCGCCACCCTGATGCGCAACACCCTGACGGCTGCAAAGCTGCAAAACGGGATGGATTGAGCCGATGAAAGGCAGAGCAACGAAGGAGGGAAACCACCGATGAAACGGAATCTGTGCATGGGCTGCATGCAGGAGAAGGGGGAAGACCCCATTTGCCCTCACTGCGGCTATGAAGAGGGGACGCCCCATTTTGCATCTTATCTCCCGCCCCATACTATGATCGACGATCGGTATCTGGTGGGAAAGGTGCTCAGCTACAACGGCGAGAGCGTCATTTACATCGGCTTCGATACCATGAGCGGCAAGCGGGTGGACATTCGGGAATATTTCCCCGATACCCTCGCAGTCCGGAATCCGGACGGGAGAAGCGTCCGGGTCAACGAGGGCCGGCAGATCCAGTTCAAGGCTTACATGGGGGACTATCTGGAGATGATCCGGAAGCTGTCCCGGATGCGGACGCTGTCCTGCGTGGTGCAGGTTCAGGGGATCGTAGAGGCAAACGGCACGGTTTACGCCGTGATGGAACACATCGACGGCCGGACGGTGCGGCAGTTTATCAACGAGCGGGGCACCATGCTCAGCTGGCAGGAAGCGTCGGATCTTTTCCTGCCCATGTTAAAGACCCTGCGGCTGATCCATCAGGACGGGTTGATCCATCGGGGGATCAGCGCCGACACCATTCTTATCACAAAAAACAATACCGTGAAGATCGATGGCTTTGCCATCAGCGCCGTGCGGGCGGCTCGGACGGAGCTGATCGCCGAGCTGTTCCCGGGCTTTTCCGCCCCGGAGCAGTATTCCACCGTCAGCCCCCACGGGACGTGGACGGACGTGTATGCGGTATGTGCCCTGCTTTATACGGTGCTCACCGGGCAGCGGCCGCCGGAGGCCCTGATCCGGTCGCCGGAGAAGCGGCTGATGCCTCCTATTGAGCGGAACGACACGGTCCCCTCGGCGGTTTCCGACGCCATTTTAGAGGGGCTTGCCCTGAACATCCGGGAGCGGATCCAGGATATGGACACCCTGATCGGCCGCCTGACCGGGGAGACGGAGCCGGTTCCTGCGGCAGCTCCGGCGGAGCCGGATTTCCCCACCATCGTGATCCCGGAGGACGACTGGCCCGAGGAGCCGGAGGGCAACACAACCTACTACCGGCCGGCTGCATCCGGCGAGACCCGGACCACAAAGGACACCCGGCGGGTGGAAACGGAGGCAGAGGAGAAATCCCGGACGAAGAAGCTGGTGCTGACCAGCATGGCCATCACCCTGCCGATCCTGCTGCTGGCGCTGATCCTCACCTTCTGGATCCTCTTCGGTGGAAGAAATCACGGGGGAGGGACGTCTTCCTCGGAAAATTCGGTGGACAGCACCGTCTCCGACGAGTGGCTCGTCCCCTCCAAAGAGGAATCGGAGCTTTCCTTCAGCAGCCGGGATGAATCCTCCCGGGGAGAGGGCTCGGCTGAAAGCTCCGAGGAGAGCTCTCAGGAAGAAAGCTCGGAAGAGGTTCTGAAGATGGAGGACTTCAAGGGGCAGAAATACGCCGATGTGATCGCAAACGCCAAAAACAAGGCGATTTACATCTTTGCGGAGCCGGAGTACGTTTACAGCAGCGAGTACGAAGAGGGCATCGTAGTGGATCAGGACGTGACCCCGGACATCGAGATCACTACCGGGACGCAGGTCCGGCTGAAGGTCAGCAAGGGCACCCCGTACCTGATCCTGCCCAGCTATGATAAGAAGACCGAGAAGGAATACCTAAATGAGCTGGCTGCCATGGGTATCACCAATGTGACCGTCAGCCGCCGCAGGGATCCCCTGTTCAACCAGGGCGGTTATGTGGTGGGGACCAACATGAGCGATGGGCAGTATGACATTGTCAATAAGCCCCTGCTTGAGATCTATGTTTCCATTGGCGCCGAAGATGAGTAAAAGCGTTTCCCGGAAGAGCCGGCCTCGACTTTTCCGGGAGATCCCTTTTTTCGACCGTTTTCCAAAAAAGCAAAGATTTTTTTCAGAAAGTCTTGACAAATCCCGCTTTGTCCGATATAATATAAAAGTCGTCTGGTTCAGATGACTTGCTGATATGGCTCAGGTGGCAGAGCACATCCTTGGTAAGGATGAGGTCACCAGTTCGAATCTGGTTATCAGCTCCATAAAAACCTGCAATCGTATGATTGCAGGTTTTTTGTTTAGGAAAAGCCTTGCGTTTTTTCCTTCGTGAGGGTATACTGAAAGCAGACTTCAAAAGGAGGCGGAGAAATGGCGACTTCAGCGGAATATGCAGAGTTTGTCTGTGAGCGGATGCGGCGGTTTGGGGAGATCCGGTGTCGGAAAATGTTCGGGGAATATATGGTTTACCTGAACGAAAAGCCGTTGCTGACCCTTTGCGACAGCACCCCGTTCGTCAAAATGCTGCCGGAGCTTTCTCCGTTTTTGTCGGAAACCGGCTTTCCTTACGAGGGGGCGAAGGAGCATTACCTTCTGGATGTGGAGAACGATGCCCTTCTGGATCAGGTGATCCCCCTGCTGGAAGCAGTCACGCCTTTTCCGAAAAAGAGGTCAAAACTTTCATTATAAGGAGAATGTTGTTTGAAGAAAACACGAGCCTTTGATCTTGTGATCTGACCGGGAGGTCGGTAAACCAGATCAGCCGCCCTCCCGGAAACGGAATGAAACTTTTCCGGAGGGATCCAAATGAATCGGGAAAACAAACGAAAACAATACGAAAAAGGGTACTATCAGACTCATTCCTGCAAGGACAGCTTCACCTGCAAGGTCTGCGGGCGGCTGGTGACGCCTCAGAATGCCGGGAGCGATCACCGGAATCACTGCCCCAACTGCCTTTCCAGCCTTCATGTAGACGACGAGCCGGGAGACCGTGCCGCAGACTGCGGCGGGATCATGGAGCCGGTGGCCGTCTGGGTGCGCAAAAACGGCGAGTGGGCCATCATCCACCGCTGCAGACGCTGCGGCGTCCTCCACTCCAACCGGGTGGCGGCGGACGACAATCCCATGAAGCTCATGAGCATCGCCCTGAAGCCCTTGTGCGAGCCGCCCTTTCCGGTGGAGCGCATCGAGGAGATGACCGCCCTGATGGGCGGGAACGGGACCCTGAAAAAGTGAAAAAGCGCCGCCGGGGGCGATTCCGGCGGCGCTTTTCCGTCATTGACAAGGCGGGAGCGGCTTTGTTATAATCAAAGAAAAGGGGGAGCGGGTATGGAGAAAAAAGGGTTAAACGGCAATGCGCTAAAACTCCTTGCCATCGGCGCCATGACCATCGACCACATTGCTTGGGCGATGTTTCCGGGGTACCCGAAGGCGTGGCTGCCGATTTTGCTGCATCTGATCGGCCGGATCACCTGTCCGATCATGTGCTTTTTTATTGCGGAGGGGTTCCATTACACCCGCAATATCCGAAAATACACCGGGCGGCTTTTCGGGTTTGCAATCCTATCCCATTTCTGCTACATTTTTGCTTCGGCGGATTTTGCAGGGTGGCGCTCCTTCCTGCCGGGGGCTTCCGGCAGCTGGCTCAACCAGACCAGCGTCATGTGGTCGCTGGCGTGGGGGCTTGTGATGCTGCGGATGGCGGAGAGCAGGCGGATCCCCGGCTGGGGGAAGCCGATCCTGGTAATCCTCATCTGCCTTATCAGCTTCCCCAGCGACTGGAGCTGTGTGGCGGCCCTCTGCGTGCTGGCCTTCGGCACCAATCGGGGAGATCTGAAAAAGCAGAGTTTCTGGCTCCTTTTTTACGCAGCCATTTATGCGGCGGTTTATTTCTTCGCCATCGACCGGGTGTACGGGATCCTGCAGATGGGCGTGGTGCTGGCGATCCCGCTTCTTCGCCTTTATAACGGCCGGCGGGGGAAAAACAAGCAGGTGAACCGCTTTATGAAGTGGTTTTTCTATCTTTATTATCCGCTGCACCTGCTTTTGATCGGAATTTTGGAAAAGATTTGAGGAGAAATGATGAGAGAGATTCAAATCGGGCGGATCTACCGCCATTTTAAAGGGAATTCTTATCTGGCGGAAGCGGTGGCGAAGGATGCGGACAGCGGGGAAGACTGCGTCATTTACCGGAAGCTCTACGGGGACGGAGGACTCTGGGTGCGGCCGCTTGAAGAATTTTTAAGCCCGGTAGATCGGGAAAAGCACCCCGATGCGCCGCAGGAATTCCGGTTTGAGCTGCAGGAGGTTCCAGACCGGGTGAAACGGTAAAAAGCGCACTTTCGGGGGCAAAGCCCCTGCCGCAGAATAACAGCAAAGAAAACGGCCTTGCATCGGATCTCAAACGAAGCAAGACCGTTTTTCAGTCGGTTCACTTCGGATCGCAGAATGGCACACACTCCGTTGCCGCCCGTTTGATTCCCGCATGGCACGGGAACCCTCCGTTCGTTTTTCCTGCGGTCGCTGAGCGATCCTCCGGACATAATGACACCTCCTGCTGCGGTTTTTCTTCTGCAGCAGGAGGTGCTTTTTAGTTCAATGTGGTTCCGGGGTAGTAGTGGGAAAGGATCTGGGCGTAGGTCCAGCCTTCGTTTGCCGCATAGGCGTTGGCGCCGGTTTGGCTCATGCCCACGCCGTGGCCGTAGCCGTTGGTGGTAAAGATCAGGTTGTCGCCGCTGACTGTTACGGTAAAGGCGTGGCTGCGGATGGCGTAGCCTAAGATGTTCTCCCGGATCTGCCGGCCGGTGACGGTGTGAATCTTTCCGGAAGCATCCGGGATCCGCACCTGCATTACATAGCCGCCTCCATTTACGGTGCAGTCGGCAAACCACAGCGCCGGATCGTCCGGCAGGGTGATTTTTAAGTAGCTTTCCACTTTGATACGGACGGTGGAGATCGAAACGGGCGTCTGCAGGTTCCGGTAGGTGGAGGAGGGGTCGTAGGCGCTGGTCACATTGGTGAGATACGGGTAGCTCCCGCCCCAGGTTTCTGCCGAGGAATTGGTCGTTCCGGCGGAGCTGGCATGGTAAGGGGTAAAGGCGACCGAGCCGTTATAATAGAGAAGCTCGTCCAGCACGGCGCCTACGGCGTCCTTCGTCTTCTGGGAGGCGGTCCGTCCGTTTAAGGAAGGGGTACGGCCGGCGTTATTCTCGTAGCAGATGTAGGAATGAGCCGCCACTGCCTGAGCTTTCAGGGCTTCCGTGTGGAAGCTGCCGCCGGTCTCCGCTTCCACGATCTGGCAGAGGATGGTATAGGCATCGCCC
>USLH01000015.1 GCA_900555435.1 uncultured Oscillospiraceae bacterium
AAATGATCGCGGAATACAACGCGCAGCAGAACCTGCTCTCCGATCTCTACGCGAAAAACGGCGAGGACGAATCCGCGCTCGATCTGCGGGACACCATCCAGGATCGCATCGACACGCTGTACAACGCCATCACGGGTCATCCGGTATACGTCGCCTACGTGGATGCGAAGAATGCCTTCGACGCGCTTACAAACGAGGTATACGGCGAGCTGCAGTTTGTCATCACCGGTAAGCGTCCGTGCGCGCACGACTGCTCCTCCTGCGGCAGCGACTGCCATCACCATCACTGAGAAGACATAGCATCTCCCATGCCGTACCGACACCGGGGAAGTCTCTTTTCCACATGGAACCGGGCTTTTCCGGTCTTGCCTTTTTCCAATACCAATTTCACACGCGAGGTTTGTCCCATGACGCCGATGATGCAGCAATATTTTGAAATCAAAAATCAATACAAGGATTTCATCCTCTTTTACCGGCTCGGGGACTTCTACGAGATGTTCTACGACGACGCGCTGACCGCATCCTCGGAGCTCGATCTGACCCTGACCGGCAGAGACTGCGGCGAGGAGGAACGCGCGCCTATGTGCGGCGTACCGTATCACTCCTGCGAGAGCTACATCGGCAAACTGATCGAACGCGGCTACAAGGTGGCGATCTGCGAGCAGATGGAGTCCCCCTACGAAGCAAAAGGCGTGGTGAAGCGGGAAGTGATCCGCATCACCACCCCCGGCACCATCGTGGAGGGCAGTATGCTCCCTGAAGGGGAGAACAACTACATCGCCAGCCTTTTCTGCGATGAGTCGGGCTTCGGCGCCTGCTTTGCAGACGTTTCCACCGGTGAAGCCCTGTTTACCCAGAGCAACGAAAAGGATCCGGAGCGCTGCATCATCAACGAGCTTTCCAAATTCTCCCCCAAGGAGATCCTTTATAACGGGAAGTTCCTGGATTTCAAAGAAGCGGCAGATTTTGTAAAGGCCCGTCTCCGCTGCGTTGCCGACCCTCAGCCGGATACAGCCTACGACCAGAAGACCTGCCTGCGTGCCGTCCTCTCCCAGTTTAATGCCCCGGATCTGGAGACCTTAGAATTAAAGGGCAAGACCTTCGCCCTCTACGCTGTGGGCAGTCTGGTCGCCTACCTTCGGGAGACCCAGAAAGCCGGTGCCCAGCGCCTGACCGTCCTCCGTTCCTACAGCGAGGAACAGTACCTTTCCATTGATTTTACCGCCCGCCGGAACCTGGAGCTCACCGAGACCCTCCGCAGCAAGGAGAAGCGGGGCTCCCTCCTCTGGGTCTTGGATCAGACCAAAACCGCCATGGGCAAGCGCCTGATGCGGAAGTATCTGGAGCAGCCCTTGGCGTCCATCCCCCAGATCACCCGCCGGCAGTCCGCCGTGGCGGAGCTGGTGGGCAAGACCATGGACCGCTGCGAGCTGACAGAAGCCTTAAGCGGCGTCCACGATCTGGAACGTCTGATGACCAAGGTGGTCTACGGCACCGTGAACCCCCGGGAGCTGCTCTCCCTTTCCTATACCGCTCAGAACCTTCCGGCGGTGAAGGAAGTGGCCTCTCACTTCTCCTGCAGCCTTTTAAAAGACCTTTACTGCCGCCTTGATACCCTTTCGGAGATGCGGGAGCTGATCGACTCCGCCATCGATGACGACGCCCCCGTAAATATGAAGGACGGCGGCTACATAAAAATGGGTTACCGCCCGGAGCTGGATGAGCTGAAGAGCATCCAGAAAAATGCCAAAGGCTACTTGGCCCAGATCGAGGAGCGGGAGCGGCAGGAGACTGGCATCAAGAACCTCCGGATCAACTATAACCGGGTCTTCGGCTATTACATCGAGGTCACTAAGTCATTCCTCTCCCAGGTCCCCGACCGCTACGTCCGGAAGCAGACCCTGACCGGCGCCGAGCGTTTCATCACTCCGGAATTAAAGGAGCTGGAAAATAAGGTTCTCTCCGCCAGCGACCGGATGATCGCCATGGAGTCCGCTCTTTACGAAGAGGTCCGGAAAAAGATCGCCGCCCAGCTCCCCGTCATCGAGGAGACTGCCTCCGCCGTGGCCCAGCTGGACGTGCTGGCGTCTTTGGCGCAGGTGGCGGTGGATAATCACTATGTCCGCCCCGAATTTTCCGTGAATGGCGAGATCTCCATTCTGGAAGGCCGCCACCCTGTGGTGGAGGCTATCTTCCCCCAGACTCCCTTTATCCCCAATGACACCCTTTTAGACAACGACAAAAATCTGGTCGCCGTTATCACCGGCCCCAACATGGCGGGAAAATCTACTTATATGCGCCAGGTGGCGCTCATCACCATTATGGCGCAGATGGGCTCCTTTGTTCCGGCTAAGGCGGCCACCATTTCCATTGTGGATAAGGTCTTCACCCGGGTGGGGGCCTCTGACGATCTGACCGCCGGCCAGTCCACCTTTATGGTGGAAATGAGCGAAGTCGCCCACATCCTCCAGAATGCCACCCCGAAAAGCCTCGTGATTTTAGACGAGATCGGCCGGGGCACCTCCACCTTCGACGGCATGAGCATCGCCAAAGCCGTGGTGGAATACATCGTCCGGGAAAAATCCCTTCACTGCAAGACCCTCTTCGCCACTCACTACCACGAGCTCACGGAGCTGGAAAACCAGTACGAAGGCGTGGTCAACTATAACATCGCCGTGAAGAAGCGGGGCGATGACATCCTTTTCCTTCGGAAGATCCTCCGGGGCGGAGCCGATGACAGCTACGGCATCGAGGTCGCAAAGCTGGCAGGCGTTCCCGCAAAGGTCATCAAGCGTGCCAAGACCGTCCTGACTGAGCTGGAACAAAGCGTCCGGAAACCCAGCCTTACTTATCAGCCGGAGCCGGAAGAACCCCAGATCTCCTTCACCGACCAGCAGAACCATACGGCTGTCGAAAAGCTCCGGAAAATGGACGTGGACAGCATGACTCCCCGGGAAGCATTGGACGCCCTCTATGAACTGAAAGCCATCCTCCAATAGCTGAAAGGAGCCTCTTATGGGCAAAAAGAAACGTTTTGTCAGAATTGAAAGCAATTCTGTGGATCTGACCAGCACCGCCGCTATTTATCTGGATACCGAAACCGGCGTTCAATACCTGCTTGTGACCAGCGGCTACGGCGCCGGCCTGACCCCTCTTTTAGACGAGCACGGCGCACCGGTCATTGATAAGTCCGTCGCTGTGGGGAAGGATCAATGAAGAAACGAAAATCCATCCGTTTCCTGATCCAGTTTTTCTTTACCCTCCTTCTTTTGGTGGGTGCGGAGCTGCTGTTTGCCTGCTTCGGCGTGCAGCCGGAGGACGGGAAATCCACTCTTTATCAGTTCTACCTCTCTCTTTTGTTTGCTTTGGATCTGCCCATCTTAGGCTGCCTTGCCGGATACCGCCGGTGGATCGGGGCGCTTGCCGCTTACGGCGTCACTCTCTGCCTGAAGGTGTCCTCCTTCCGGATCTTTCCTTCGCCGCTTTACGGCATGGTGCTGCGGTTTGAAAATTGGCAGGCAGCGCTCTGGGTCCTTCTGGGTGTCCAGACCTTGCTGACCATCGGCGCTGCCGCTTTCGGTTATTGGCTCCGCCGCCGGGGCGGGGGACTGTCCATGCCCGGAGAACACTGAGGAGGATAACATGTCGGCTTTTCAAACCTTTCAAAAGATGAAAGTTGATAAAGTGCTTCTTTTGCTGGAACCCTTCGATCCGAACAATTCCTGTTTCTGCTATCCGATGGGGCGATCCTCTCTTGCTTCCTTCCGGATTTCGGTGAGACAGTCTTTGCCTGTAACCCGGAAAGCTGCGCAGACTCCTATGTCTGCCCATTGGCAGGGAGCTTTGAGGATTTTCTCCGCCTGCCGCACCGCGGAGCAAAAGGCGGCGCTGGAGCAGCTGGCAGAGACCTTCTCGCTGACTCCCATGGAGGATCCGTACTCCTATGGAAAAGCTCTCCAGTTGTCCTTCGACTACGCACAAATTCCCTGCAGCGATGAATCTTACGAGACCCTCGGCATCGAACGCTGACGGCCTTTTCTTTGAACCACGCACCATCCGCTCTTCCGTAGAAAGGGGAACCCCATGGCAAACATCAACGTTCTTCCCGGCTCCATTTCCGAGCTGATCGCCGCCGGCGAGGTCATCGAGCGCCCCGCCTCCATTGTCAAGGAGCTGGTGGAAAATTCCATCGATGCCGGCGCCACTACCGTCACCGTGGAGATCCAGCGGGGCGGTATCAGCTACCTTCGGGTGACGGACAACGGCTGCGGCATCGCCTTTGAGGACGCCGCCACCGCCTTCCTCCGCCACGCCACCAGCAAGGTGAAAAGCGCTGCGGATTTAGACCGCATCGGCACTCTGGGCTTCCGCGGTGAGGCCCTTGCCTCCATCGCCGCCGTTGCCCGGGTGGAAATGCTCACCAAGACAAGAGAGGCGGAAACCGGCGCTCTGGTGAAGATCGCCGCCTCCAAGGTGGAGTCGGTGACGGAAGCCGGCTGCCCTCAGGGGACGACACTGGTGGCACGGGACATTTTCTATAACGTCCCCGCCCGTCTGAAATTTCTCAAAAAAGACGTTTCCGAGGGAAACGCCGTGGAAAGCATCGTGGAAAAGGTGGCGCTTTCCCACCCGGAGATCTCCTTCAAATTCCTCCGGGACAACCGCACCGTCTTCCACACCCCCGGCGACGGCAAGCTCTTAAATGTGGTCTACACCATCTTCGGCCGGGAGTTCTCGAAAACCCTTATGCCGGTGGATTATACCTTAGGCGGCGTCCGGGTCAGCGGCTATGCCGGAAAGCCCATGGCCAGCCGTGCCAACCGCTCCATGCAGCACTTTTTCGTCAACGGCCGCTACACCAAGACCAAAACCGCCGGGGTTGCTTTGGAGGAAGCCTACCGCTCTTCCATCATGGTGGGCAAGTTCCCCAGCTGTGTCCTGCAGCTGACCATGCCCTGCGACCAGGTGGACGTAAACGTCCATCCCGCTAAGATCGAGGTTCGGTTCGTCAGCGAAAAGTCGGTGTTCGACGCCGTTTATTTTGCTGTAAAAAGTGCCATTGCGCAGGATAACCTCCTGTCCTCCGGCGGCAAAAAGGACGAAGAGGTCAAACGCCCCTTAGGCGGTGTCCTCTCCCAGTTCTCTCAGGAGGAGGCCGAGCAGCAGACCCTCTCCGCCGTTGCTCCTTCTGCCTCTCGACCGGAAAATTCCTCCGTTATCCCTTCCTTTCCCCATGGAAGCCCCCAGCAGAACCTGCCCTCGTCCTTCTCCGGTCAGGAAAAGGCCCAGCCATTCTCTTCCGCCCCGTCCTCTCCCGGACAGGGCAGCCCTCAGGCGATTCTCTCTTCCCCCTCCTTTTCCGGACAGGGCGGCGGATCTTCTTCCGAGGAAAATCTGCCGCTTGATTCGGAAAACGGGCGGTCGGAGCATCCTGCTCCCGAAGAAAAATCTTCGCCCGACGGGTCGGCTTCGGAGGCCGCCTCTTATTTGCCCCAAACTGCCCCGGAAGGTACCGCAAACGACCCCTTGAATGCCCCTTCCCATACCTTTTTGCACCCGGATTTTGCGGGTGATCCGGCCCATCTGCCTTCGGATAACCCCTGCGAAGGCTTCCGGGAACCGTCGGTTTCCGGCGGGGCTGCCGCTTACCGCTGCTCCCCTCAGTCGCCGGAAATTGAGGCTTTTCCCCGGCATCGGATCCGTGTCATCGGCGAGCTTTTTTACACCTACATCCTTGCCCAGATCGACGAAACCTTCGCCATCATCGACAAGCACGCCGCCCATGAGCGGATCCTCTATAACCGTCTGAAAGAGCGGCAGGACGGCCTTGAAAAGCAGTACTTGCTGACTTCACAGGTGGTGACCCTTTCCAAAGCGGAGTACCAGTGCGTGCTGGAGCGGCAGGAAACGCTGGATCAGCTGGGCTTCACTGTGGAGGATTTCGGCGGGAACGCCGTGGTGCTGCGGTCGGTACCGGCAGTGTCGGCGGGCGTCAGCGCCGTGGATATGTTTTTGGAGATCGCCGCTTCCATGGTGGAGCTGCGGCGGAAGCAGCTCCCCGACGTGGTGGAGGATATTCTCCATCGGATCGCCTGCCGCAGTGCGGTCAAGGGCGGCGACCTGAACCGGCCGGAGGAGCTCCAGAAGGTGGTCGAGACCATCTGCTCGGACGAAAACGTCCGGTACTGCCCCCATGGCCGTCCGGTGATCCTTCAGTACACCCGCAGCGACCTGGAGAAGCTGTTCGGACGGATTCAGTGACTTTTGAAGCAAAGGACAGACAGAAAAAAACAGATGGAGGTTCCAAATGAAGAAACGAGACCTGAATAAGGGAGAACGGGTATTTTTGATGATCGTAGGCCTTGTTCCGGCCGGATTCGGCGTTTTTTGGACGTTTTCGGCGATTTCCATGGGTGCGCCGATCCCTTTCTGGCTCTTTGGCGCCGTGTTTACCGGGGTTGTGCTGGTGCAGTGGATCAAGGGCGTAAAGCGGGAGTTCGGCGGAGATCCGACCGGCTCGGATGGATCCGGCTCTCCCGGAAAGTCCTTCTTGTCCAAGGACACTCTGGAGATCCGGCGGCCGGCGGGGGTCTGCCCCTACTGCGGCGCCGCCACCCGGGAGGATACGGCTTACTGTGAGAACTGCGGAAAGAAGCTGCCGGATCTGAAAAACGGGTGATTTTTGGGTCACGGAAGGATCGTTTTGGGGAACAAAAGGGATACGGACGGGTCATGAAAGAGCACCGTCTGCGGCAGTCTGCTTCATTCCGGGAAATCGGCCGGGATACGGCAATCAAAGCCCGTGAAAAATTACGACAAAAATTGTCTTGAGTCAAACGAAAGCGCAGGTGATCCCGAAATGAATCTCCCAGCGATTCTTACCCGGATGGGTTTCGGTGAACAGGCGAAAATCACACCGTTTAAACAGGAAGAAAGCGGAGAGGATTATGCCGTGTGGAAAGTGGAAGAAAACCATACCGCCTATGTCCTGAAAAAGACGAGTGAGCAAGAGCTGTCCGTTTATCATGCGTTTTTTCCTTCAGCGGAATGTGGGGCGCCCCGGCTCTATCAGAGCCTGAATGATCACGGCGAGTGGTTTCTTCTGATGGAATACATCGAAGGGCACGACCTGCGGAAATGCGACCGGGAATCGCTGACCGCCGTGCTGGATGCACTGATCGGCCTGCAGAAAAGGTACTGGGAAAGGCGGGAGCTTCAGGGCATCGGCTGGGGATTCGAGGCAAGCCTGCCGGGAAGGCAGAAGCGGGGGAAATGCTTGAACGATGCGAAGCTGGAAAAAGCCTATGAAGGGTACTTGCAGCTTTATTCCACCCTGCCCCGGACGCTGTGCCACGACGACCTTCTGCCGTTTAATGTCCTGTGTACGAAGGAGCGGGCCGTCCTGATCGATTGGGAATATGCCGGAATTCTGCCTTATCCTACCTCTCTTGCCCGGCTGATCGCCCACGGGGAGGAAGAGGAGTCTGCCTTTTTCTATCTGACGCAGGCGGATAAGGACTATGCGGCGCAATACTACTATGCGCATTTGGTGAAAGAGAAAGGAATCGACTACAAAGACTATCGCAGGAGTTTGGACTATTTCCTGCTTTATGAGTATTGCGAATGGATCATGCTTGGCGTAGAATACGGGGACACGGGGTCGGAGCGGTTTCAGGCGTATTACGCAAAAGCAAAGGAACAGCTCAAAAAACTGGTGTGACAAAAGGCGGAGGAGAGTGAGAAAGTGGAAAAGATCCGGCTGATCGCCGTGGTGGGGCCGACGGCTTCCGGGAAAACGGCGCTGGCGGTGGAGCTGGCGAAAAAGTTTGACGGAGAAGTGATCTCGGCGGACTCCATGCAGGTCTATCGGGAAATGCAGGTCGCCACGGCGAAGCCCACGAAAGGGGAAATGCAGGGGATCCCCCACCATCTCATCGACTATGTGGAGCCGGAGGAGCCCTATAGCTTAGCCCGCTATGTGGAGGATGCAAAGGCGGCCATTGCCGATGTGGCGTCCAGGGGGAAGCTGCCGGTGCTGGCCGGGGGAACGGGACTTTATGTGGACACCCTTCTGGAGAACCGGGATTTAGGGGATGCCGGAGAAAACGAAGAGCTTCGTCGGGGGCTTTACGCTCTGGCGGAGGAAAAGGGGAACGGCTACCTTCTGGAGCTTTTGCGGAAGGAGGATCCGGAGACAGCGAAAAAACTGCACGAAAACAATTTGATCCGGGTGGTGCGGGCACTGGAGGTCTGCCGTACGGCGGGAATGACCATGTCGGAGCTGCAGCGGAAGAGCCGGGAAACGGAAACGCCCTACGACTGCTGCCGCATCGGCATCGCTTATCGGGATCGGCAGGTGCTCTATGACCGGATCAACCTCCGGGTGGACCGGATGCTGGAGGCGGGGCTTTGCGAGGAAGCAAGGCAGTTTTTCGCTTCCGGGAAGCAGACGGCGGCGCAGGCCATCGGCTATAAGGAATTAAAGTCCTGGCTGGACGGGGAATGCACGCTGGAAGAGGCGGCGGATCGGCTGAAGCAGGCTACCCGGCGGTATGCAAAACGGCAGTTGACGTGGTTTCGGAAGGATCCGAGGATCCACTGGGTCTTCCCCGATGGGGAAGGCGGGGCGGAAGGCGCTTTGCGGGAAGCGGAGCAGGCTGCGGAGGAATTTTTGAAAAATCGAGAAAAGGGTTAAAAAACCGAAAAAAACCGGCGGGAAATTGAAATTTCCTGTGGAAAAAATCTGCGGATTGTGCTAAAATGAAACTGGATATTTGTTTGCCGCCGGAGAAGGCGGCAAAACGGGAGGATTTTCCATGAAAAATATGAATCTGCAGGACGTTTTTCTCAATCAGGCCCGGAAGGAAAAGGTCAACCTGACCGTTTACCTGACCAACGGCTTCCAGTTCAAGGGGATCGTCAAGGGCTTCGACAACTACATCATCATTCTTGACAGCGACGGAAAGCAGAACATCGTTTATAAGCACGCCGTGTCCACCATTATCCCCGTCCGGCCGGTATCCGTTCTCAATAACGCCGCAGAGGAAACGGAAAATTGAATCTCCGGGTCGTTCGGATCGCATCGGGGATCCTGTCGGTCTTTCTGCTGATCTATGTGGGGTTTCAGATCTTCAGCGAGTCGAGAAGCAATTATACGACCCAAGCCGTGTATGTGCAGAGCGTGACCCAGACCGTTTCGGTGGACGGGATCTTTTTCCGGGACGAAACGGTGATCCCGGTGGAAACCTCCGGGGTGGTCAGCTCTTACTATCCGGTGGGAACCAAGGTGGCGGTTCGGACCGCACTTGGGTGTGTGTATCAGAGCGATGCAGCCTTGCGGAATCAGTACCGGCTGAATGATCTGCAGAATGCGAAAAATGCGCTGCAGAAGGCGGAGAGTTCGGCATCGGCTTCCGATGTGGTGAAGCCGGAGGTGCTGAACGGACAGGCTTCCGACTGTGTCTCACGGATCATTTCCAGTCGGGATAAGGAGGATCTTTCGGGGCTTTCCGACCTGAAGGCGGAGCTTCTGGAGGTCATGGCAAGGCGGGCGCTGGTCCTGTCGGAGACGACGGATTATTCGGCCCGGACGGATGCTTTAAGTCAGCAGATCGATTCTCTGCAAAGTCAGACGGAGGGCGGGATGCAGGAATTTTCCTCCACAGCCTCCGGATATTATGTGGATCATGTGGACGGCTGGGAAGGGACGCTGAATGCGGATTATCGGGAAGCGATGACCGTCGCCGATGTGGAGAAATTTACTGCGGATTATGAAGGTGATGAGACGGATCAGAGCTCGGTCAAGATCGTCACCAACCACGACTGGCAGTTCGTGTTCACTCTTTCGGAACAGGAACTGCAGAGTACTTCGGGGAGCCGCACCATGACCTTGCAGTTTCCGGGGCTCAGCGATCCGGTGAAGATGAAGGTGCTTTCCACCGACCGGGACGCAGAATCGGGGCGGTACAAGGTGACCCTTCAGGGGGACACCGTCAGCGCCTATCTCCTAAACGCCCGGGTGCAGACGGCGGAGATCTTAGTGACGACCTATAACGGCCTGAAAATTCCCAAGGAGGCCTTGCGGTTCCCGGATAACCAGATGGGCGTTTACGTCCTTCTGGGGGATAAGATGTATTTTCGGAAGGTGGACGTGATCTACGAAACCACCGATTATGTTCTGAGCCGGACCTACTACAAGGGGGATCCGGACGGGGCGGAGTTTGTAAAGCTCTATGATACCATCATTGTGAAGGGCAAGGATCTGTATGACCAGAAACTGCTGCGGTGACGGGCTTGACGTCGCCGAAAATCTCCGGAAGATCCGGGAACGGATCCGGGAGGCTTGTGCGGCCTGCGGGCGGGACGAGAGCGAAGTGACGCTGATGGCGGTGACCAAAACGGTCCCACCCGAGCGGGTCAACAAGGCGCTGGACGCCGGTGTCCGGCTTCTGGGCGAGAACCGGGTGCAGGAGTGCTGTGAAAAGTACCAAAGCTACCACTGTACGGCGGAGCAAATTCACTTGATCGGACACTTGCAGACAAACAAAATCCGCAGTATAATAGACAAGGTATCCATGATCGAGTCCGTTGATTCGCTGCATCTGGCAAAGGAGTTGGATGAAGCCTTAAAAAAACGGGACATGGAAATGGATATTCTGCTTCAGGTGAACATCGGGATGGAGCCGAGGAAAAGCGGCTTTGCCCCGGAGGAGCTTTTGGAAGCATACAAAGAGATCGGTGATTCCTGCAGTCAGCTGCGGCTGCGGGGACTGATGGCTATCCCGCCGAAGGAAGAGGGAGACCGGTATTTCGGCAAGATGGAAGAATTCTATCAAAAATTGCGGGACGTTTCTGCTCCCGGAAAGGTGCCGGAAATCCTCTCCATGGGGATGTCCGGGGATTTTGAACAGGCGATCCGGTTCGGATCCACGCAGATCCGGCTTGGGCGGGCGCTGTTCGGGGCAAGGCCCGGAACGGTCTGACCGGATCGGACAGAAAAAGAAAGGCGGAACGATTATGGGAATGTTTGGAAAACTGAAAGAAATGTTTACCGAATACGACGACGAATACGAGGAAGAGATGGAGCCGGCGCCGGAAGTCAACGACTTTGACCGGATCAAGCAGACAAATTCCAGCGAATCTCCCAGCGCATTCGATGAGTATGAGCATACCTCCCGGACGGCGGCGCCTGCGGCTCCCAGCAGCAACCGCAGCAAGGTGGTCAACATCAACGCCACCACACAGCTGCAGGTGGTTCTGGTGAAGCCGGAGCGGTTTGAGGACGCCAGAGGCATCGCCCAGCACTTAAACGCCAAGCGGACGGTGGTGCTGAATCTGGAGTCCGCCTCCAAGGAGCTGTCCCGGCGGCTTCTGGACTTTTTAAGTGGCGTGGCTTTCGCCAACAACGGGGAGATCCAGCGGGTCGCCAATGCGACCTTCATCATCCTGCCCTCCAACGTGAATCTGATGGGTGATCTTTTGGACGAGCTGGAGAGCTCCGGCGTTTACTTCTGAGATGGGAAATCCGGAGCAGAAGGAAGAAGCCTATTTCGCAGCCCGGATCCGGAACCTCTTTGAGTTGTGCGAGCGGACGGGCACCCCGAAATTTTCGGATTTCCTCAGCGAGGAGGAAGCGGCAAGAGCGGCGGGGATCGCCGGTCACGGCGGGCTTCCGTTCCGGTTCTGGGGCGGCTATGAGGGCGCCGGGCGGGTGATGCTTGGCGTTTTTCCCGAATGGATGGAGCCGGAAACGGGGGCGTTTCCCATTGTCGGGTGTACCTTTATCTATCCGGCGGCATATGAACTGACCCATCGGGATTTTCTGGGATCTTTGATGGGTCAGCAGCTGCGGCGGGAGCTGATCGGCGACATCGTTGTAACGCCGGGGGAAGCCTACGTCTTTGCGGACGACCGGGTGGAAAAGGTCCTTCTGACCCAGATGGACCGGATCGGCCGGGTAGGCGTTTCGGTGAAAAAAGGCGTGCCTGATGGGATTTCTGTTGAGCAGAAGTTCAAAGAAATTTCGGGAACCCTTGCCTCCCTGAGGCTGGATGCGGCGGTGGCGCTTTGCTGCGGCGTCAGCCGGGAGAAGGCGTCGGCGCTGATCACCGGCGGGCTGGTGCAGAGAAACCACCTGGCTGCCGAAAACGTCAGCGCAGCCCTTTCGGACGGGGACGTGCTCTCCATCCGGGGAAAGGGAAAATTTCGTTTGGAGACCGACGGGAGCCTGACCCGGAAAGGCCGGGTGGCCGTGCGGATCTTACAGTATCTGTAAATTCAGCAAAACAACCTGAAAAGCCGGGAAGCAGCGGCTTTTCAGGCTGCTTTGTATCATAGAAAAGGAACGGGGGAAGATCAATGTCCAGCAAAGCACCGGAAAAGCTCTTTGAAAAGGCTGCTTTCGGATACCGCACCGAAGAGGTGGATCGGTATGTGGATCAGCAGAGTGCGCAGATCCGCACACTGGAGGCCGAAAAGGCAGAACTGATGGAGAAAATGAAGATCCTTGCCGAAAAGGTCAACGAATACCGCAACGAGGAAGGCGCCCTTCGGGATGCGCTTCTCGGCGCCCAGAAAATGGGCAACAGCATCGTCGCCGAGGCAAAGACCAAGGCGGATATGATGATCACCGACGCAAAATCCCGGTCGGAAAAAATGGTCTATGAGGCGCAGAAAACCGCCGACGAGACCATCAGCGGCATCCGCTCGCAGGTGGATCGGGAAAAAATGACCTTAGCGAAGATGGAGAAGGCCGTAGCGGACTTCAAATCGAAGCTCTTGAGCATTTACAAGGTGCATCTGAACGCCATTACCAGCCTTCCCGACATGGAGGAGGAATACGAGGAATTCTATAACAGCCGCACGGGAATAGCTCCCAAGGAAGCCTCTGCTCCTGCCGCAGAGCCGGAGGAAGCGGCCGTTCAGCCGGAAGAAACGGCAGAAGAGGCACCGGAAGCGGCAGAAGAGCCGGAAGAAAAGAAAGAGGAAGCGGCGGAAACCACCGTCCGGTTCGACCGGGTGGAGAAGACCGATGCGGATCCTTCGCCGATGGCGTCTCCGGCTACACGGCCTGCACGGAAGCTGAGCTTTGAGGAGAAGTTCGGCGAATTGAAATTCGGAAAAAACAATCCCCCTTGCTGAAAAACCCAAAAGAAGGAGCGATCCCCAATGGCACAGGAAAAAAACGACTACAATAAGACTTTGAACCTCCCGCAGACCACCTTTGATATGCGGGCGGGTCTTCCCAAGAAGGAGCCCGGCTTCGTGGCCCACTGGGACGAGATGGACTTAAACGGCAAGATGCTCAAGAAGAACGAAGGCAAGCCTCTTTACGTTCTTCACGACGGTCCTCCTTACGCAAACGGCGACATCCATCTGGGTACGGCGCTGAATAAAGTCTTGAAGGATATCATCGTCAAATATAAGAACATGACCGGCTACTGCTCGCCTTACGTTCCCGGCTGGGACACCCATGGACTTCCCACGGAGCTCAAGGCGCTGAAAAAAATCGGTTTGGACAAAGACAAGGCGACCCCCGTGGAGATCCGCCGTCACTGCCGGGAGTTTGCTATGAGCTATGTGGACATCCAGCGGACGGAATTTAAGCGTTTGGGCGTCACCGGCGATTTTGCGGATCCCTATATCACCCTGAAGCCCGAGTTCGAGGCTGTGCAGGTGCAGGTCTTCGGCGAGATGGCGAAGAAGGGGCTGATCTATCGGGGAATGAAGCCGGTTTACTGGTGCTCCGAGTGCGGGACGGCTCTGGCGGAAGCGGAGATCGAGTATAACGACGACCCCTGTGAGACCGTTTTCGTGAAATTCAAAGTGGCCGACGATAAGGGCGTGCTCGCAAAAGCCGGCATCGACCTTTCCAAAGCCTATTTCGTGATCTGGACCACCACTGTCTGGACCCTGCCCGGCAACCTTGCCATCTGCCTGGGGCCTGACATCGAATACACCGCCGTGAAAGCAAACGGCGAATACTACATCATGGCCAAAGAGCTGGCCGATGGCGTGATGAAGACTGCCGGGATCAGCGAGTACGAATTTGTCGGCTCCTTCTTAGGCAGCGAGCTGGAACATCTGACGGCACGGCACCCGTTTCTGGATCGGGATTCTCTGGTCATCGTCGGCGACCATGTCACGCTGGACGCCGGTACCGGCTGCGTTCACACCGCTCCTGCTTTTGGTGTGGAGGACTTTGACGTCTGCAAGAATTATCCGGAGATCCCCATGGTGGTTCCGGTGGACGCTTCCGGACGGCAGACCGCCGAGGCCGGCGAGTTTGCGGGGCAGACCCTCGACGAGTCCAACAAGACCATCCTTGCGAAGATGAAAGAAGACGGCACCCTGCTGGCTTCCCAGAAGATCGTCCATTCCTACCCCCATTGCTGGCGGTGCAAGAAGCCCGTTATGTTCCGGGCGACGGATCAGTGGTTCTGCTCCGTGGACGCCATCAAGGAAGACGCCGTCAAAGCCATCGAGAACGTGGAATGGATCCCCGAATGGGGCGAAGAGCGGATCAAGGGAATGGTCCGGGAGCGCCGGGACTGGTGCATTTCCCGTCAGCGCCGCTGGGGCGTGCCCATCCCGATCCTTTATTGCAAGGACTGCGGCAAGCCCATCATCAACGATGAGACGGTGAAGGCGATCTCCGACCTGTTCCGGAAGGAAGGCTCCGACGCATGGTACATCCGGGAACCCAAGGAGTTCCTGCCGGAAGGGTTTGCCTGCGACTGCGGCTGCACCGAATTTACGAAAGAACAGGACATCTTAGACGTGTGGTTCGACTCCGGCGTCACCCATGCCGCCGTTTTGAAGCAGCGTCCGGAGCTGAAATGGCCGGCAGACCTCTATCTGGAGGGCGCTGACCAGTACCGGGGCTGGTTCCAGTCCAGCCTTCTCACCTCTGTGGCTACCACCGGACAGGCGCCTTACAAGGCAGTCTGCACTCACGGCTGGGTCGTGGACGGCGAGGGCCGTGCCATGCACAAATCCCTCGGTAACTCCATCTCCCCCGACGAGATCATCAACCAGTACGGCGCCGACATTCTCCGTCTGTGGGTGGCTTCTTCCGACTATCACGCCGACATCCGGCTTTCCAACGACATTCTGAAGCAGCTGTCGGAGGCGTACCGGAAGATCCGGAACACCGCCCGGTATATCCTGGGCAACTTGGACGGCTTCAATCCCGACACCGACCGGGTCACCCCCGATCAGCTGACAGAGCTGGACAAGTGGGCTTATGAGCGGCTGGACGAGCTGAACGATAAGGCACGGGCGGGATATGATGCTCTGGATTATCACGTCGCCTTCCACGCCATCCACAACTTCTGCGTGGTGGAAATGTCCAGCTTCTATCTGGATATCATCAAGGACCGGCTGTACTGCGAGAAGCGGGACAGCGTCCTGCGCCGGGCGGCTCAGACCGCCATGTACGACATCCTGTCCTCTCTGACCCGGCTGGTGGCTCCGATCTTGGTCTTCACCGCCGAGGAGATCTGGCAGCACCTGCCGGCTTCCAAGGAGCTGGACATGGAGAGCGTCTTCTTCAATGAGATGCCTGCCAAGGTGAACATTCCTGTCTCCGACGCATTCAACGCCAAGTGGGATCGGATCTATCGGGTGCGGAACGATGTGCTGAAGGCTCTGGAGCCCAAGCGGGCCTCCAAGGAGATTGGCAAGTCCACCGACGCCAAGATCACCCTGACCTGCAGCGACGAGCTTTACGAGCAGCTGAAGGCTGTGGAAGAAGAGTTGCCGGCGGCCTTCATTGTTTCTCAGGTGGAGATTGTGAAGGGCAGCGAAGGCGAAGTGGCCGGGGACACCGAGGGTCTTTTTGTCACCGCCACGCTGGCTGACGGAGAGAAGTGCGAGCGCTGCTGGCTTCACGACCACACGGTGGGTTCGGATCCGGAGCATCCTACCCTCTGCGCCCGCTGCGCTGCGGCAGTCCGATAAGCAAAAAACACAAATTGCCGCAGGCAGATGCGTCCCGCGGCAATTTGTGCTGTAAAAAATCTCCACGGGAGGAGAGCGATTTTATGAAACGGTATCTTGCCCTTCTGATGTCCGCTGCTTTGGTGGGCATTGATCAGTGGCTGAAGCTGCTGGCGAAGGAATTTTTAAAGCCCGGGGAGACGACTCCTCTGATTCAGGACGTGCTGCATCTGACCTATCTGGAGAACCGGGGCGCTGCCTTCGGGATGATGCAGAACAAGAAATGGCTTCTCGTTTGGGCCACGGCGGCGGTTCTGCTGATCCTGACTCTTGCGGTGATGGCGGGGAAGATCAAAGGGACGTTTCCGCTGTTTTCCGTCTGCACCATCATCGGAGGCGGCATCGGGAACCTGATCGACCGGGTCTACCGGGGATATGTCATCGACTACATCCATGTGAAGATTGTGAATTTCGCCATCTTTAATTTTGCGGATATTTGCGTCACGGTGGGCACGGCGATGCTGATCTTCTATCTGCTGTTCCATGAGCTTTTGGGGCGGAAGAAGACGGAGGAGAAGGCCGGTGCCTGAGTGGATCGCAGCACCGGAGGACGCCGGCGCACGTCTGGACGCCTTTCTGGCCGGGAAAATGGAGAAGACCCGTTCTTCCGTTCAGAAGCTCATCGAGGAGGAAAACGTTCGGTTAAACGGCGCTCCTGCCGCAAAAAACGCCCGGCTCCGGGAAGGGGATCGGGTGGAGGCGACGGAACCGCCGCCGGAAGTTCTGGACGTAAAGCCCCAGAATATCCCGCTGGACATCGTCTATGAGGATCAAGACCTTTTAGTGGTCAATAAGCCCAAAGGGGTGGTCGTCCATCCGGCGGCAGGAAATCCGGACGGCACCCTTGTGAACGCCCTTCTTTTTCACTGCGGGGACAGCCTTTCGGGAATCAACGGGGTCATCCGTCCCGGGATCGTCCACCGCATCGACAAGGACACCTCCGGGCTTTTGATCGTGGCGAAAAACGATCGGGCACATCAGTCGCTGGCGGAGCAGATCGCCGTCCACAGCTTTACAAGGATCTACAATGCCGTGGTTTACGGCATTGTGAAAGAGGAAGAGGGGACGGTCTCCGCACCCATTGGCCGGCACCCCACCGATCGGAAGCGGATGGCAGTCCTTTCCTCCGGAGGACGAGAAGCGGTGACCCATTATCGGGTGCTGGAGCGATTTCCGGGGTTTACACTGGTAGAATGCCGGCTGGAGACCGGGCGCACCCATCAGATCCGGGTCCACATGGCTCATATCGGGCACCCGGTGGCGGGGGATCCGGTCTACGGGCCGAAAAAGTGTATCACCGAGCTGCAGGGGCAATGCCTCCATGCACGGGTGATCGGGTTTATCCATCCCGCCACGGGAGAGTATCTGGAGTTCGACAGCGGGCTTCCTCCGTATTTTGAACGCTTCCTTGAAAAACTCAGGCGGAGCGGAAAGGAGAGGGGCTTTTGACGCTTTCTGAGGTTTTATTGGTCACCGACTGCGACGGGACGCTTCTGCAGGACGACAAATCCATTGCGCCGGAGGATCAAAACGCCATCGAACGGTTCCGGGCAGCGGGAGGATATTTCGCCGTAGCCACCGGACGGTCCATTCCGACCGGGGCGGATCTGTTAAGACGATTAAAACCGGAGCTTCCGACCATCCTTTATAACGGCTCCATGCTTTACGATTCCGAAAAGGGGAAGATCCTCTGGATGACGGAGATCCCGAGCTCCGCCCGGTTTCTTGTGAAGGAAGCGCTTTCCGAATTTTCCGGACGGCTGGGGGCGGAGGTGCTGATCCCGGAGGGAATGCGGGTCTTGGCCTTCAACGATTTGGTGGATGAGCATTTGAATGGGGCGCACCCCATTGCTTATGAGGAGACGACTTACGAAAAGGTGCTGCCGGAGCACTGGCTGAAGGTAATGTTCGCCATGCGGGAAGAAGTGCAGCCGGAGTTTTTAACGTTTCTTGAGAGCTTTCAAGCCGAAGGCGTCCGGTTTGTCCGGTCGGAGCGGTACTTTTTCGAGATCCTGCCGGCAAAGGCCAGCAAGGGCAATGCTCTTCGGAGGCTGTGCGAAGAAGCAGGGCTTTCTTTGGAACGGGTAGTAGCCATCGGCGACTGCGATAACGACCTGGAGCTTCTGGAAGAGGCGAAGGTCGGGATTGCAGTGGAAAACGCCTTCCCCTCTTTGAAAGCGAAGGCGGATCTGGTCACCGTTTCCAATAAAGCACACGCCGTCGCTCGGGTGATCGAGGAGCTGATGGAGAATCCGGAAGGGTTCTTTCGACAATACGGCAAGAAATAAGGAAACACCCGCAGCGAAACACGATAGAGAAAAGCAAACTATCTGAAAGGATTGAATTTTATGGACGCAACCACCAAACGTGAATTGCAGAAAATCGCCTGCCGGATTCGCATGGGCGTGATCGAGGGCACCTTCTGCGCCAAGTCCGGGCATCCCGGCGGATCCCTTTCCATTGCGGAGGACTTAGCGTATCTTTACTGGAAGGAAATGCGGGTGGATCCGAAGAACCCCGGCTGGGAAGACCGGGACCGGCTGGTCCTGTCGAAGGGCCACTGCGCACCGGCGCTGTACGCTGCGCTGGCGCTGAAGGGATATTTCCCGTGGGATGAGTTAAAGAGCCTGCGGCATACCGGCGCACTGCTTCAGGGCCATCCGGATATGAAGCACATTCCCGGCGTGGATATGTCCACCGGCAGCTTGGGGCAGGGTATTTCCGCCGCCTGCGGCATGGCGCTGGCGGCGAAGATCGATGGGAAGGACAGCCGGGTCTATACAATCTTAGGCGACGGCGAAATCGAGGAAGGACAGGTCTGGGAGGCAGCCATGTTTGCCGCTCACTATAAGCTCGATAACCTCTGCGCCATCGTGGACAACAATAACCTCCAGATCGACGGCACCGTGGAGGAGGTTATGAGCCCCTATCCCATCACTGATAAATTTGCCGCTTTTGGCTGGAATGTCATCACCATCGACGCCCACGACTTCGACCAGATCGAGGCTGCCATGAACGCCGCCAAGGCCGTTAAGGGCAAGCCCACCGTTCTCGTGCAGAAGAGCGTGAAGGGCAAGGGCGTTTCCTTTATGGAGAATCAGGTTTCCTGGCACGGTGCGGCTCCCAATGCGGAGCAGTACGAGACTGCCATGGCGGAGCTGAACGCCGCTCTGGCCGAGCTGGAAGCCAAGTGAGTGAAGAAAGGAAGGAAATCCCATGTCTGAACTGAAAAAAGTTGCCACCCGGGAAAGCTACGGCAAGGCCCTTGCGGAGCTGGCTCCCGAATATCCGGATCTGGTCGTGCTGGACGCCGATCTGGCGGCTGCCACCAAAACCGGTATCTTTAAGAAAGCCTGCCCGGAGCGGTTCTTTGACTGCGGCATCGCAGAGGGGAACATGATGGGCGTTGCCGCCGGTATGGCTGCGGCGGGGAAGATCGTGTTCGCCAGCTCTTTTGCCATGTTCGCGGCGGGGCGGGCCTTTGAGGTGGTCCGGAACTCCATCGGCTACCCCCATCTGAACGTAAAGATCGGTGCGACCCATGCCGGTATCTCCGTAGGCGAGGACGGCGCTACCCATCAGTGCTGCGAGGACTTCGCCCTGATGCGCTCCATCCCCGGCATGGTGGTGCTGAGTCCTGCCGACGACGTGGAAGCACGGGCTGCGGTGAAAGCTGCCATCGATTACAAAGGGCCGGTCTACATCCGCTTCGGGCGGCTGGCCGTGCCGGTGTTCAATAACCCGGAGACCTATCATTTTGAGATGGGCAAGGGCGTCACCTTAAGAGACGGCAAGGATCTGACCATTATTGCCACCGGGCTGATGGTCTGGGAGGCTCTGGTAGCTGCGGAAAGCCTTGCAAAAGAGGGCATCGACGCACGGGTCATCAACATCCACACTCTGAAGCCTCTGGACGAGGAGCTGGTGGTGCGGGCTGCCCGGGAGACCGGAAAGATCGTCACCGTGGAGGAACATAGCGTCATCGGCGGCTTGGGAAGTGCGGTGTGCGATGCCGTTTCCGGCGCCTGCCCCTGTGTTGTGAAAAAGATCGGTGTAGAGGACAGCTTCGGTGTGTCCGGCCCGGCTGTGGAGCTTTTAAAGAAGTTTGGCCTGTCCGCCGAAAACATCGTGGAGAAGGTAAGAGAACTGGTTCGGTAAAGCGGAAAATTCACAAAATTCCGCTTGACAAACGGGGCGGAAACCTCTATAATCAAAGTTATTGTGACGGAAGCAAACCATCGGGGCTGGATCCTCGATGGTTGCTGCCCGTTATTTTCATGCTTGCGCTCCCGCAGACGGAATTCCGGTGCGGCGGCGTTTTGCTTATATCCGCTTTCGGGCACAAATACAGGAGGAATGTCACATGGCTAAAGAAACGGTCCTGACCAGCGAAGGTCTGGTAAAGCTCGAGCAGGAGCTGGAAAATCTCAAAACAGTCCGGCGCCGGGAGGTTGCCGATAAGATCAAAGTTGCCATCTCTTTCGGCGACCTTTCCGAAAACAGCGAGTACGACGAAGCAAAAAACGAGCAGGCAATGATCGAGGCACGGATCCTGCAGATCGAAGCCATGCTCAAGAACGTAAAAATTCTGGACGTCGGAGAGTTGGACACCGAAGTGGTGAACGTGGGCAGTAAAGTTCATGTTCTGGACGTGGAGTTCGACGAGGACGAGACCTTCCACATCGTTGGTTCCACCGAAGCCAATCCCGACGCAGGGAAGATCTCCGACGAGTCCCCTGTGGGCAAGGGTCTTCTGGGGCATCGGGTCGGTGACATCGTGGCGATCCCCGTCCCCAACGGAACGGTAAACTATAAGATTCTCGATATTATGATGTAAAAGCGGCGCAGAAGAAAGGATTTTTTTCATGAACGACGAACGTATCCAGACCCCTCAGGATGAGGAAGCCGAATTCAGTGAGCATGCCCGGGTCCGCCGGGAGAAGCTGGCTGCGCTGAAAGCGGACGGCAGAGATCCGTACACCATCACCTCCTACCCCGTGGACGCCTATGCCAACGATATTCGGGAAAAATTCGAGGTGATGGACGGGAAAGAAGTCCACATTGCCGGCCGGATGATGAGCCGCCGGATCATGGGCAAGGCAAGCTTCCTTGATCTCAGAGACGGCACCGACCGGATGCAGGTCTATGTCAAACGGGATGACGTAGGCGAAGACGTTTACGCCGACTTCAAAAAATGGGACATCGGCGACGTGATCGGCGTCAAGGGCATGGTTTTCCGCACCCAGAAGGGCGAGATCTCCGTTCACACCCATGAGATCACACTGCTTTCCAAATCCCTGCTTCCCCTGCCGGAGAAATTTCATGGCTTGAAGGATACCGAGACCCGCTACCGCCAGCGGTATGTGGATCTGATCGTCAATCCCGAAGTGAAAGAGACCTTCGTGAAGCGCAGCCAGATCCTGCGGGAACTGCGGGCTTTCCTGGACGGAGAGGGATTTCTGGAGGTAGAGACCCCCATCCTGACCCCCTTTGAGATCGGCGCTTCCGCCCGGCCCTTTACCACCCACCACAACACCCTGGACATGGACATGGTCCTGCGCATCGAGACGGAGCTTTATCTGAAGCGGCTCATCGTAGGCGGCTTCGAGCGGGTTTATGAGGTAGGGCGCATTTTCCGGAACGAGGGCATGGATCCCAAGCACAATCCGGAGTTCACCACCATCGAGCTGTATCAGGCTTACACCGATTTCCACGGCATGATGGATCTGGTGGAAAAGATGATGAAGACCGTGGCGCAGAAGGTCTGCGGCAGCCTGAAGATCACTTATCAGGGGCATGAGATTGACCTGGGGCGCTGGGAGCGGTTGACCATGGTGGAGGCTGTGAAGAAATACTCCGGCGTGGATTTCAACGACTGGAAGACCGACGAAGACGCTATTGCCTGTGCAAAGGAGCACAATGTGGAGCTGCCGGAGGTTCCCACCAAGGGTGCCATCCTTGCGGAGTTCTTTGACGCTTATGTAGAGGATAAGCTGATCCAGCCTACTTTTATCTACGATTATCCTGTGGAGATCAGCCCCCTGGCCAAGCGGAAACCCGACGATCCCGCCTTCACCGAGCGGTTTGAATACTTCATCAACTGCACCGAATTTGGCAATGCGTTCAGCGAATTGAACGACCCCATCGACCAGAAAGAGCGGTTTGAGCGGCAGGTAGCCGAGCGGAAGAAGCTGGATCCTGCCAGTAAGGCGCAGGTGGACTACGACTATGTGACCGCATTGGAGTACGGTATGCCGCCTACCGGCGGACTGGGATTCGGCGTGGATCGGCTGGCGATGCTGTTGACCGACAGCGCTTCCATCCGGGATGTGCTGCTGTTTCCGACAATGAAGCCGTTGGACTCTGACAAGAAG
>USLH01000016.1 GCA_900555435.1 uncultured Oscillospiraceae bacterium
GATAGCGAGCATCGGATTGTGACAACACAATCCGAAAAGGAGTCAAATGTAAAGCAGTTGGGGCACCTTCCTTACGGAGGGTGCCCCAACTGCTTCCTTTTGCTGTTTCAGAAGCGGCAAAAACCATTGCAAGGAAGTTTTCGGGGCGGGAAAAGGAGAAGAGAAACGGCAGACGAAAAACGGCTTTGAGCCGCCTTCTTTTTTTGTGCAGGGAGTGGAATTTTTCCGGACGGCTGGACAGCAGAGAAAAACTATGCTACAATGGAGCGGAAAAGCAGAGTAGGGCATCGTGCGTTAAGTGCCGTCTGAACAGGGAGTTGTCAGGCGGACGAAAAGCCGGTTTCGGCTTGCGGTGCGGAGCCCGCATCCCGCTGCTGCATAATACGGGGGTTTTGCCTCCCGGGAGAGATCCTCCGGACGTTATGCGGCACTCGAGTGACGCTGTATCGTGAAGGAGGAATTTTTTATGACAGAAACAAACGCTCCCAAATTTTTTAAGACCCCGTTTACCCCGGCTTACTGGAAGCTGGCGGCAAAGGAATTCCGTTCGCTGCGGACGCTGGCGGTGGCTTCGCTGCTCATTGCGCTGGACGTGGTGGTGGCGCGGTTTTACATTCCGGTGGGGCTCAATCTCCGGGTCTACTTCAACTATCTGGTGACGGCGCTTTTGTCGCTGATCTGCGGGCCGGTGGTGGGGATTGCCGCCGGGTTTGTCCGGGACACCATCGGGTTTTTGCTGGATCCGTCCTGGGGATACTTTTTCGGCTATACGGTGACGGCGATGGCGTCGGGGCTGATTTACGGGCTCTTTTTTTACCGGGCGAAGATCACGGTGCTGCGGATCGCCCTCTGCAAGCTGCTGATCAACGTACTGGTGAACATCGTCCTGGGATGTCTTTGGAGCCAGATGATGTATCAGAAGGGATACCTCTACTTTTTAAGTACAAGTGTGCCGAAAAACCTGCTGCTTCTGCCGGCGGAAATTTTGCTGCTGACGTTGTTTTTACAGGTGATGCTGCCGGTTTTGCGGCGGGCGAAGCTCATTCCGGCGCAGCCGACGACAAGGATCCCGTTTTTTAAGTGAAAGGGTTGAGCATATGATCCGCATGATCGCCGCCGATATGGACGGTACGCTTTTAGACAGCAAAAAACGGCTCCCGGGCGGGTTTTTCTCTCTGCTGTGGGAACTGAAGCGGCGGGACATCCGCTTTGTTGTGGCAAGCGGGCGGCAATATTACAATCTGTTGGGTCAATTCGGCAAGGCGGCGGATCTGGTTACCTTTTTAAGCGAAAACGGCACCATGGTCTTTGACCAAGGGAAGCCGGTTTTTGTTGACCCCATGCCCAAAGAGGACTGGCAGCAGGTAGTAAAAGCGGTGCGGCCCATCCCAAGGGCGTTCCCGATCCTCTGCGGGGTGGAGTCGGCCTACATTGAATCCGATGATCCGGAGCTCCTTCAAGGGGTGCCGATCTATTTTGATCGGTATAAAATCGTAAAAAATCTGCTGGATGTAAAGGATCGGATCTGCAAGATCTCCATCTATGACTGCCTTTCCCCGGAGGAAAACAGTTGGAAGGCGCTTGAGGAAATCAAGAAGCGGTTCACCGTGACCCTTTCCGGGGACAGATGGGTGGACATAATGGAAAAATGGGTCAGCAAAGGGACGGCGATGGAAGCCCTCCAGAAGCTGTGGGGGATCGGCCGGGACGAGACCTTGACATTTGGGGACTATTTAAATGACCTGGAACTGGTTAGCTGCTGCGACTATGGCTATGCCATGGCCAACGCTCGCCCGGAGGTTAAGGAGAGGGCAAATTTTGAGGCTCCCTCCAACGATGAAAACGGCGTGGTTCGGGTGATCCGGCAGCGGGTAGGGCTTCCCTTCCGGGCGGAGTGCCGGAGGATCGAATTCGGAAGCGACGATTATAAGGAGGAGCTGAAGCTCCGGGATCAGGTGCTGCGGCGACCCATCGGGCGGAAGCTCTCCGACGACGACTTGTCGGGAGAAGGGCAGCGCTGCCACATCGGGGCGTTCGACGGGAGCTTCCTTGTCGGCTGCATGACGCTGACGCCGGGAGCCGGCACCGTGCGGATGGGGCAGGTAGCCGTCCGGGAGGAGTACCGGGGCTGCGGGGTCGGCCGGGACATGGCGGCCTTTGCGGAGATCTGCGCCAGAAAGATGGGCGCAGGGGCGATCCTCCTTCACGCAAGGAAGACAGCGCTTGGTTTTTATGAAAAACTGGGCTTTGAGGAGACCGGCGGCGAATTTCTGGAAGTGGGGATCCCTCACTTTCCCATGCGGAAGGAATTATAAACGAGCGGGCGGAGCGGGAAAAATGCTCCGCCCGATTTTTTCATCTGGAAAAGGGGAAAAACCTGTGGTATGATAGAAAAAAGAGCAGGAGAAATGCGCTGCGGAAGTGAGAGACAGCCGCATCGATGGAGGGAAGCCGCTTGATTGGGGGCTTCCCTTTCGGAAAAAACTGGAGCAATGGGAAAAAGAGCGCCGGGAGCTGCTTTGGAAAATCGCTTCGGAGAATTTCATGGTGCTCCATTATGGGGCGGCGGCGGAGCTTACGGTGAAGAAGGAGGAGCTTTATGTCCCAGGTGACAAAGCGGGCGCTGGTGGAGTCGCTGAAGCGGCTCCTTCTGAAAAAGCCCCTGAATAAGATCACGGTGACGGATATCACCGAGGACTGCGGGATCAGCCGGATGACCTTTTACTATCACTTCAAGGACATTCTGGATCTGGTGGAATGGACTTGCATGGAGGATGTCAACCGGCTGGTGGAGAATAAGCGGACGAAGGACACCTGGCAGGAGGGATACTGCCGGATTCTCTGCTCCCTGCGGGAGAATCAGGCGTTTGTGAGAAACCTTTATCACTGCATCAGCCGGGAGCGGGTGGAGCAGTATCTGCTGCCCATGACCGACGGGCTGGTGAAAGGCGTGGTGGAGGAGGAGTCCGCCGGGATGATCGTATCGGAGGAGGACAAGGCCTTTATCGCCCGGGTCTACGGGTACATTTTGGTAGGGCTAACGCTGGATTGGGTCCGGGACGGGATGAAGGAAGACCCCAGCGAGCTGGCGGAGCGGCTTGCACGGGTGGTACAGGGCGGGATCTTGGGAGCGCTTGGGCGGCTGCGGCTGGATCAGGTTTATCAAACCCCCCAAAGTGATTAAAAATCGAACAAAGCAGGCGTCCGTGTCCGAATTTTTGGCACGGGCGCTTTTTTGTCCGTGGAAAGTCGACAAAAATGAGGATATAATAAAGCCATCGAAAGAAAATACACCCACCGAAAAAACAGGAGGTTTTCATTATGTACTATTCTGCTGGCAACTATGAAGCGTTCGCCCGTCCGGAGAAACCGGAGGGAGTGGACAAGAAATCCGCTTACATCATCGGCACCGGTCTGGCGGGGCTTTCCGCCGCCTTCTATCTGGTCCGGGACGGACAGATGAAGGGCGAGCACATCCACCTTCTGGAGAAGCTGGAGCTGGCCGGCGGCAGCTGCGACGGCTATAAGGACGTGACCAAGGGCTTCTACATGCGGGGCGGTCGGGAAATGGACAACCACTTCGAATGCATGTGGGATATGTACCGGGACGTGCCCTCCATCGAGACCCCCGGTGTTTCCGTGCTGGACGAGTACTACTGGCTCAACAAGCATGACCCCAACTACTCCCTCTGCCGGGCTTCGGTGAACTGCGGCGAGGACGCCCACACCGATAAGAAGTTCGAGTTGGACAAGGCTTCCGCTCTGGCACTGTCCAAGCTGTTCATGACGCCGGAAAAGGATCTGGAGGACAAGAAGATCTCCGACGTGCTGCCGGAATCCTTCTGGAGCACCAACTTCTGGCTCTACTGGCAGACCATGTTCGCCTTCCAGCGCTGGTCCAGCGCTTTGGAGATGAAGCGTTACCTCTGCCGGTATGTGCATCACATCGACGGGCTGCCGGATTTCAGCGCCCTTCGGTTTACCAAGTACAACCAGTATGAGAGCATGATCCTGCCGCTGGTGAAATATCTGGAAGCCCACGGCGTGCAGATCGAGTTCGGCATGGATGTGAAGAACGTCATCATCGAGCATCAGGGCGACAAGAAGGTCGCAAAGCAGATCGTTTATGTAAAGGACGGCAAGGAATCCACCATTGATCTGGTGGAGGACGACCTGGTCTTCATCACCAACGGCTGCTGCACCGACACCTCCTGCTATGGCGACCAGACCCATGCCCCGGATCTCTCCGGTATCCGCAACGGCGGCGGTGAGTCCTGGGATCTGTGGAAGAACATTGCGGCTCAGGCGGAGAATCATGAGTTCGGCAACCCTGAAGTCTTCTGCGGCGACTGGGAAGCAACCAACTGGATGAGTGCTACCGTTCAGACCTCCAACGAGGAGATCATTCAGCACATCGTCAACGTCTGCAAGCGTGACCCCCGTGCCGGAAAAGTGACCACCGGCGGCATCGTCACCGTAAAGGACAGCACGGACAACTGGTACCTCAGCTGGACCATTAACCGCCAGCCTCAGTTCAAAGCCCAGGAGAAGGGCGCTGTTCTGGTCTGGGTCTATGCCCTGAACACCAACCGGGAAGGCAACTATGTGAAGAAGGCCATGCGGGACTGCACCGGTGAGGAGGTCTGCAAGGAGTGGCTCTACCACATCGGCGTGCCTACCGATCAGATTGACACCCTTGCAAAAGAAGCCTGCAACACCACCACCTGCTTCATGCCTTATATCAACGCTTTCTTCCAGCCCAGAAAGAACGAAGACCGTCCTCTGGTCGTGCCGGAGGGCGCAGTGAACTTCGCCTTCGTCGGCCAGTTCGCCGAGACGCCCCGTGACACCATCTTTACCACCGAATACTCCATCCGCACCGGCATGGAGGCCGTGTACACCCTGCTCAACGTAGACCGGGGCGTTCCGGAGGTCTGGGGAAGCAAGTACGACGTCCGGGAGCTGCTGCGTGCCTGCTACTACGCCGTAGACAAGAAGCCCATCAACGAGTGCGACCTGTCCTTCGCCGAGCGGGAGGTCTTGAAGATCGCCCTGCGAAAGGTGAAAGGCACCGACATTGAGATTCTTTTAAAGAATAGCGGCCTGATCCAGTAAGAGCGTTTTTGAAAGCGGGCTGTCCGGGATTTTCCGGACAGCCCGCTTTTTGCGTTCGGAAGGCTTGACAAGCAGGAGAAAAGAAGCTATAATAATACGGTAAATTGCCGCCGTGGTGGAATTGGCAGACACAAAGGACTTAAAATCCTTCGGAAGAAATTCCGTACCGGTTCAAGCCCGGTCGGCGGCACCAGAGATCGACAGACTTCTTTTTGAGGTTTGTCGATTTTCTTTTTGCCGGGATTTCAGGTAGATTTTTATATCTTGGGAGGAATCCCTTGTTTTTGTGACCGAAAGAATAAGATGGTTTGCGGCACCGGGCAGAGTGTGGTGCACTGGGATCAAAGAAAGGTGAAAGGAAGCGAAGCCGTGGAGTTCACGCATTATCCGGCCATTGTGTGCATCCGTGCGCTTTCCATGCCGGGAACCGTTTTCGGCGCGGAAGGAAACCGTTTGATCCGTCCCATCCGGCGCCGGTGCTTTCAGATCCTGTTCGGGCTGCTCATCGTGACCAACTGTGCGGAGCGGCCGGCGAAAATGCTGCGGGAGAAAAGCCCGGTGATCCCTCATGTTTCGGTGGGCTGCGCGGTGTTTGATTCGGGAAAGGAAACGCTGGAGGAGGTGGTCTCCGGCGGGCGGACACGATGGTGTATGAAAATAAGCGCCGTCATCGGCAGCTGAAGAAAGAGGAATAAAAAGAAAACCGCAGACCGTTTTTTGAATCAAACGGGTCTGCAGCTTTTTTGCGTCTTAAAGGTTCTGCGCCGCTAAGACGGCGGTGGAGAAGGCAATCTGCAGGTTGAAGCCACCGGTGTAGGCGTCAACGTCCAGAAGCTCCCCGGCAAAGAAAAGCCCCTTTGCCTTTTTGGATCCCATGGTTTTGGGGTTTACCTCCTTGGTATCCACACCGCCAGAGGTGATAATGGCTTCCTCAATGGGGCGGAAGCCCACGGGAGTCAGGGAAAAGTCCTTGAGGGTGGATAAAAGGCTGCGGCGCTGCTCCCGGGTCAGGGAGTTCACCTTTGCTTCAAAGGGGATGCCTGCCCGGCGGAGGATCACGGGGATGCTCTTCCGGGGGAGGAGCTCGTCCAAGGCATTGATGGCGTCCTTATTCTGGAACTTCTGAAAATCCCTCAGAAGGCGCTTATCCAGCTGCTCCGGGGTAAGGCCGGGCTTCCAGTCAATGGACATCCGGTAGCCTTTTCCCTTCAGCATGGAGGCAAAGGCGGTTTCTGAAGGGGTATCCGGGGGATTTCCCGTCATATGGGCGGAAGCGGAGAGGACCAAAGGGCCGCTCAGGCCGAAGTGGGTGAAGAGAAGCTCTCCCAGCTCAGAGAAAACCGGTTTTCCGGAGCGGGTAACGGTAAGGGTCACGTTTTTTAAGGAAAGACCCTGCATCTCTTTGGGATCCGGTTCCGCTGTGACTACGGGGATCAGGGAAGGGGCAAGGGGGACGATCCGGTGCCCTGCCTGCCGGGCCAGTTCATAGCCGTCGCCGGTAGAGCCGGTGAGGGGGTAGGATTTCCCGCCGGTGGCAAGGAGGGTGGAGGAGGCACGGTATTCCGTCCCGTCTTCACAGCGGACGCCGGTCACGCAGTCGTTTTCTATTAAAAGGGAAACAGCCCTGCCGGTCTTTACGGTGATGAGAGGGTCCTTCAAGGCATCTTCCAGCGTGGCCGCTACGTCGGCGGCACGATCGGAAACAGGGAAGACCCGGTTTCCCCGTTCGGTTTTTAAAGGGAGACCCCGGCTTTCAAAAAACTCCATGGTGTCGGAAGGGGAAAAGGCGTGGAAGGCGGAATAAAGGAACCGGGAGTTCCGGGGGATGTTCCGCATCAAGGTGTCCGGATCACAGTTGTTGGTCACGTTGCAGCGGCCTTTTCCGGTGATGAGGAGCTTCCGTCCCAGACGGGGGTTCCGCTCCAGAAGGAGGACGGATCTGCCCCGGGCAGCTGTCTGGATGGCAGCCATCATGCCGGCTGCGCCGCCACCGATAATCAGGGCGTCGGTCATGGCTGCTCCTTCCCGGAGGCAGTATCCGGCGTCTGGTAAACGTGGTAGTCCGACCAGATGGTCTCCAGCCGGTTGAAGGTGGCGGTGACCTCGTCCTGCTTCTCCATGCCCACCCGGACGATCAGGGCGTTGATGAGGCTTAAGGGTGCGACCAGAGAGTCTACGAAGGAGTTCATGTCGCTGCGGGCGGTGAGAAGATAGGTGGCATCTTTGGCAAGGGGAGAGCCGGCACCATCGGTGATGGCGATGATCTTTGCGCCGGTGCGGGCGGCGTAGGAGAAGGCCTGCACCGTCATGTTGGAATAGCGGGGGAAGCTGATGCCGATAACGGCATCGTCCTGCCCCACCCGGATGATCTGCTCGAACAGCTCGCTTTGGCTGGTCGTAGTTACCAGCTTTACGTTTTCAAACATCAGGTTAAAATAGTAATGCATGAATCGTGCCAGAGCCGAGGCGCTGCGGTCGCCGATGACGTAGATGTTTTTTGCATTGGCAATGGCCACGGCGGCGGATTCAAAGCTTTCCCGGGAGGTCTCCTCCAGGGTGTGCTTGATCTTATCCATGTCGAAGCTCAGGACTTTGTCCAGAATGTCGTCGCTGCCGATCCGGTCCTTGGTTACCTCGATGCGCTGGACGGAGGTGAGCTGGGTGCGGATGATCTGCTGAAGCGCCCGGGAAAGCTCCGGGTAGCCCTCAAAGCCCAGTTCGTAGGCGAAGCGCACCACGGTGGATTCGCTGACGCCAACGGTGGCGCCCAATTTGGCGGCAGTCATGAAGGCGGCTTTATCCGAATGGACAAGAATGTAATCGGCAATGCGCCGCTGGCCCTTGGAAAATTCACCGTGGCGCTTATGAATCTCTGCGATAATGTCCATAAAATCCGTTCCGACCCGGCGAAGCTGCGGGCCGTTTCTCCTTTTTTCCTGCTTTTGCAGCTTTTCCGGCAGAAAAAGCGGGATATTTTCTTGCTCTCTACTATTATAAACGGTAGCTGGGATTTTTGCAAGAAGAGGAAAGAAAAATTGCAGAAAAATCCCGGTTTTGCGGAAAAGAAGCGGAGAAACAGGAAGCTCTTTATAATTAACAAAAAATTCATAATTACCTCTTGACAAAGCGGGATGAGCGTGGTAATCTTATATTAGCACTCAGAGAGATAGAGTGCTAAGAAAGAAAAAGAATCTGAGAGGTGAGAAATGTGAAGGCGCTGGATGCGCGGAAGCTTGATATTTTGAAGCTGGTGGTAGACCGGTACATCCGAACCGGTGAGCCGGTGGGTTCAAAATTCGTGGCGGATGCGCTGGAGTATTCCGTTTCATCTGCGACCATTCGCAATGACATGGCGGCGCTGGAGCAGCTGGGCTATCTGGAACAGCCTCACACCTCAGCCGGACGGATTCCTTCCTATCGGGGATATCGGTTTTATATCGCAAACCTGATGACGAAGGAGCCCCTTTCCGAACACGACCGCAAGACGGTGGAGGACACCCTCTTAAAGGGTGACCGTAATCCGAAGACACTGATCTCAAATGCGACGGATCTGCTGGCGCAGATCACCGATTGCGCCATTGTGAGCAGCACCAATCGGATGGATTTTTCCGTGATCACCCGGGTGGAGGTCATTCCCGCCGGGCGGCGGCTTTACGCACTGCTGATGATCACATCCGGCGGAGCGGTGGAAAATCGGGTGTGCCGGCTGGAATTTGACCTGACCCACGAGCAGATCGAATTTTTCACGGAGTTTATCCGGAAGAATCTGACCGGGCTTCGGGTGGAGGAGTTGACCAGTGAGAAGGTCGTGGAGCTGGGCATTGCTTTAGGAAGCTACATGATGGCGCTGGCGCCCCTGCTTTACGGGGTCTATGATATCTCCAACCAGTTAAAGCAGCAGAGGGTCGAGATCAAAAACGAAACCAGGCTGCTGGCAAGACCGGATTTCCAAACGGAAAGCGTAGCGGCTCTGATGCGGGCCAGAGGCAATTTGGAAAGCATCCTGAACCAGGCGGTTGACGGGATCCATGTGATCTTCGGCGACGAAAGCGATACCTTTACCGTGAGCAATTCGAGTCTCATCGTTTCCGGGTACAGTCAGGCGGGACGGTCGGCGGGATCCTTTGGGATCGTAGGACCGCTGCGCTTGGAGTACGGAAGGATCATCCCTTATGTGGAGTTCCTGTCGGATACGGTGTCACAGCTGATGACAGAAGAATATGAGGATGAAAGGACGGATCGCTAAGGTGGCAAAGAATAAAGAAAAAGAAGAAAAGCTCCACGAAGATCCAATCAAGGAGGAACGGAAGGAAGAGCCTGCCGAAACGGCGGATACCGAAGATTCGGCGGAAGAAAAAAAACCTGCGGATGAAGCGGCGGAAAAGCTGGAGGCTTTGCAGAAGCAGAACGCAGAGCTTTCCGATAAGCTGCTCCGGCAGATGGCGGAGTTTGACAACTACCGCAAGCGCACCACCCGGGAGAAGGAAGAGATCGGCGTCGTAGCAAAAAGCAAGGCACTGACGGAGATTCTTCCCGTTTTGGACAACTTCGAGCGGGCCATGCAGACCGAATGCGGCGATGCCGAGTTCCGGAAGGGCATGGAGCTGATCTTCAAGAGTTTCGTCGATGCACTGAAAAAACAGGGCGTCGAGGAGATCGCCGCAGAAGGCGAGACTTTTAATCCGGATCTTCACTACGCCGTGACGACCGTGGAAGATGATTCCTTCGGCCCCAACACGGTGGCGGCGGTACTCCAGAAGGGCTACCGCTTAGGAGACAAGGTGCTGCGGCACGCAATGGTCTCAGTAGCAAATCCTTAAAAATTATCATAAAAAGCAAGTTCTGAATTCTTAGGAGGAATTGATTATGGGAAAAATTATTGGCATCGACCTTGGTACGACTAACTCTTGTGTAGCAGTTATGGAAGGCGGCGAGCCCGTCGTTATCACCAACCACGAAGGCGCTCGCACCACTCCTTCCGTTGTGGCCTTCTCCAAAGACGGCGAGCGGATGGTCGGGCAGGTGGCAAAGCGTCAGGCGATCACCAACCCCGACCGGACCATCAGCTCCATCAAGCGCCACATGGGCTCCGATTATAAGGTGACCGTGGACGGCAAGAGCTACAGCCCCCAGGAGATCTCCGCTATGATCCTGCAGAAGCTGAAAGCGGATGCAGAAGGCTATCTGGGTGAATCCGTCACCGAAGCGGTCATCACCGTCCCCGCCTACTTCACCGATGCTCAGCGTCAGGCCACCAAGGACGCCGGCCGCATCGCGGGCCTGGACGTCAAGCGGATCATCAACGAGCCGACTGCCGCAGCTCTGGCTTACGGCATGGATAAGCAGGGCGACCAGAAGGTCATGGTCTACGACCTGGGCGGCGGCACCTTCGACGTGTCCATCATTGAGATGGGCGAGGGCGTTCAGGAAGTTCTGGCTACCGCAGGCAACAACCACCTGGGCGGCGACGACTTCGACCAGCGTGTCATCGACTGGATGGCCGACGAGTTCAAGAAGGAGAACGGCATCGACCTGCGCAACGACCGTATGGCGATGCAGCGGCTGAAAGAGGCGGCTGAGAAGGCGAAGATTGACCTGTCCGGCATCACCACCGCCGACATCAACCTCCCCTTCATCACCGCAGACGCCACCGGTCCGAAGCATCTGGCCATGACCCTGACCCGTGCGAAATTCAATGAGCTGACCGCCGACCTGGTGGACGCCACCATGGGGCCGGTTCAGCAGGCACTGAACGACGCCGGCTTAAAGGCTTCCGAGCTGGATAAGGTGCTGCTGGTAGGCGGCTCCACCCGTATCATCGCAGTACAGGAAGCGGTTGCCCGTGCCACCGGTAAGGAACCTTCCAAGAACCTGAACCCCGATGAGTGCGTTGCTATCGGCGCTGCCATTCAGGGCGGCGTTCTGGGCGGCGAGGTCAAGGGCCTGCTGCTGCTGGACGTTACGCCTCTGTCCCTGGGCCTTGAGACCCTGGGCGGCGTCTTCACAAAGATCATCGAGCGCAACACCACCATCCCCACCAAGAAGTCCCAGATCTTCTCCACGGCCGCCGATGGGCAGACCTCCGTTGAAGTCCGGGTGTTCCAGGGCGAGCGCGAATTTGCAAAGGACAACAAGCTCTTAGGCGAGTTCCGGATGGACGGCATCCCTGCGGCTCCCCGTGGCGTGCCTCAGATTGAAGTGACCTTCGACATCGACGCCAACGGCATCGTTCATGTTTCCGCTAAGGATCTGGGCACCGGTAAGGAACAGCAGATCACCATTACCTCCTCCACCAATATGTCCAAGGAGGACATCGACAAGGCCGTCAAGGAAGCCGAGGCTTTTGCAGCCGAGGATAAGAAGGCTCGTGAGGCCGTTGACATCCGCAACGGCGCCGACCAGATGATCTTCCAGTCCGAGAAGACCCTGGGCGAGCTGGGCGACAAGGTGGACGCTTCCGAGAAAGCGGAGCTCCAGTCCAAGATTGATGCTCTGAAGGAAGCTCTGAAGGGCTCCGATACCGATGCCATCAAGGCAAAACAGGAAGAGCTGCAGAAGGTCTTCTACTCCGTTTCCGAGAAGCTCTATCAGCAGGCGGCTCAGGCACAGCAGGCAAATCCGGGCGCAGGCCCTGACATGGGCGGCGCTTCGGCGGGCTCTGCCAACGGCGACCCCAACGTCGTAGACGCCGACTACAAAGAAGTCGACAACGACAACAAATAAGCGAAAAGCGGACCGATCGGGGCGGGCGTTGAGCCTGCCCTATTCGGCTGTTTGCGGGCATCGCAAGGAAAGTGGAGGAACGACCATTGGCTGAAAAACGTGATTATTATGAAGTGCTCGGCGTGCAGAAGGGCTGCTCGGAAGATGAGCTCAAAAAAGCCTATCGCCAAATGGCAAAAAAATACCATCCCGACTTGAACCCCGGCGACAAGACCGCTGAGGAGAAGTTCAAGGAAGTCAACGAGGCCTATGAGGTTCTTTCCGATCCTCAGAAGCGTTCCCGCTACGATCAGTTCGGCCATGCGGGCGTGGATCCGTCCTTTGGCGGCGGAGCCGGAGGAGCCGGCGGCTACGGCGACTTCAGCGGCTTTGACATGGGCGATCTGGGCGACATCTTTGAGGGCTTCTTCGGCGGCTTCGGCGGCGGAAGCTCCCGGCGTTCCAACCCCAATGCGCCCCGCCGGGGCAGCGACATCCGCACGCAGGTGAGTATTTCCTTCTTTGAGGCCTGCAGCGGCATCGGAAAGAAGGTCACTGTTTCCAAGATGGAAAGCTGTGACGCCTGTCACGGCACCGGCGCAGAAAACGGCACGGCCATGAAGATCTGTCCGGACTGCAACGGCACCGGTCAGGTTCGGGTGCAGCAGCGGACCCCCTTCGGGGTGGTCAACGCCCAGCGCCCCTGTGATCACTGCGGCGGCCGGGGCAAAATCATCGAAAAGTCCTGCCCCAAGTGCGGCGGCCGGGGATATCAGAATGTCTCCAAGACCGTGGAGATCCAGATCCCGGCGGGCATCGACGACGGGCAGACCCTTTCCGTCCGCGGACAGGGCAACGCCGGGGCAAACGGAGGACCTGCCGGCGATCTGCTGGTGATGGTAACCGTCCGCCCCGACAGCCTCTTCACCCGGAAGGATTACGACATCTACTGCGAGATGCCGGTCTCCTTCTATCAGGCGGTGACGGGCGACGAGCTGACGGTGCCCACCATTGACGGAAACGTGAAGTACAATCTCCCTGCCGGCACCCAGCCCGGAACGGTGTTCCGGCTCCGTGGCAAGGGCGTCCAGCGGCTGAACGGCCGGGGGCGGGGCGATCAGTACGTCACCGTGACAATCGATGTGCCGAAGAATCTGACCCGGGCGCAGCTGGATAAGCTCAAAGAATTCGACGACGCCGTCACCGACAAGCAGACGGCGAAGAAGAAAAAATTCTCTGATAAGATTAAAGAGATGTTTGAGGGTCGGGAAAATCCCTGATCGAGATCAAAAGAAAAACGTCGGTACGAGGTTTCGCACCGGCGTTTTTTGCGCATTTTTCGGGCGGGAAAAGCAGAGAGAGGAAGTTTTTGCGGCGAAGGGGAATGCAGGGAAAGGCGGGGCGACCGGAAGAAGTTTTAAAAGGGGAGAGACCGGGCAATTATCGGGTTTTTATCGCTTTTTGCGGAAAACTTGCCTCTTTCTCCAATTCCCTTGACATTCCCTGGAAAGAAATTTATAATGGAAAAAACAACGGATGGAAAGGGAAGAAAACTTCATGTTCGGAAATTTAAGCTGCATTCTCATTGGGCTTTTGCAGACGGGGGAAAACGTTTGCGGCAGTACCACCATGCGGAAGGGGAGTCACCCGCTGGATTACGGGTTCCACAGCACGCTGGTCGCTACAGTCATTATGGGGATCTATGTGTTTATTAAGAATCTCTTTTTCGGGGATATCAAAGAGGCTGCGGCGGCGACGGACTTTGTGCGAGTTCTGCCGATCATGGTGCTGGGTGGTGTGATCTCCTGCATTGCGGTGGTGGCGAACCTTTCGGCCATGAAGCTGGGGCACATCGGCATTACGAATGGGATCTATCAATCGTCCTTCGCCCTCAACTTTCTGTTGATGGTGATCTTTTTTCATGCAGGAGGGAACTGGATCAGCTTCCTTGCTGTGGCGATCATGCTGGCAGGCGTCCTCTGCATGGCCATTGAGAAAGAAGAGAGCGGCGGGTTCAATAAGAAGTGGCTCTTTTTCTGCAGCGTGGCCTTTGTTTTCAATGCGCTGGGGCAGTTCGTGACCACGATCCCGTCTCAGTATAACTTTCCGGATGGAATGGACATCCGGGGGTTCTCTATCCTGCTTGCCATGACCGTTTGCTACGGCGTGGCGAAAAAAGCCATGCACATCGAGACGAATAAGGCGGGGTTGAAGGTCTCCTGTTTAGGCGGTCTGGTGTTTGCAGGGGTGCAGCTGGGGACGTATCCGGTGATGGATCTGCTGGCCAAATCCAACAGCGTGCATCTGTTCACGCCCATCATGCTGATGACGGTGACGGTGCTGTTCTCGCTGTACAGCCGGTTCTTCTTAAAGGAGAAGTTTCGGAAGCTCCAGTATGCGGGGCTTGTCTGCTGCCTGACGGGGATCTTGCTGTTTATGATCTGATGGATGAAAAAGGAAAGCTGCTTCGACAGGGGAAAGCTGATCGAAGCAGCTTTTTGCATATCCGGGAACGGTTTCATTGGTTCTGACTGATTTTTTTATGAAATGCCGGATTAAAATGTGAAATTTTCTTGACGGAGTGGGGAAAAAGCGGTATACTTAGGAGGACAAATACATAGAAAAAAGAGGGATCGATCCGTGAGCAGTTTTTGGAACAAGCTGGCTGCCTGCGTTCTGGCGCTGACAGCTGCAGTGGCCGGGGCAGCCATGCCGGTGGAAGCTGGATGGGAGCAGGCCGGAACAGAGTGGCGTTATACCGATGAAAGCGGGGAAAACGCAGCCGACGGCTTCCAATGGATCGATGGGAGCTGGTACTTTTTTGACAGTTCCGGAACAATGCGCACCGGATGGGAAAAAGAAGACGGAAAGTGGTACTATTTTTCTGCTTCCGGGCGGATGGTCACAGGGTGGCTGAAGCAGGGGGAGAACTGGTACTATTTAAACAGCTCCGGCGCGATGACTGTGGGCTGGAAACAGGTGAACGGAAAGTGGTACTATCTGGATCCGGCTTCCGGGAAAATGCGGACGGGGCTTCTTTCTTTTGAAAATGCGGTCTACTATCTGAATGAAAGCGGCGTGATGCAGACCGGAGAGGTGAAGGTTTCCGGCGGTATCATGGATTTCGGTGGCGACGGGAGGCTCATCGGGACGGATTATTCCTATGAGCCGTGACGGTCAAAGCCCGCCGGCTCGCTTGTTTGTAAGAGTTTCCCAGAGTGGGAAGGCATGATTGGCGAATTTGAATAAATTTTGTATAAACTATGAAAAACTCGTTGACTTTTTCGAAAAAATGTCGCATAATAAAATGGTGTAGAATACCGGCAATGCCGGGAATTTATAAAGGAGGCCGTTTTTATGCAGCCGTTGAAACAAGACCGTAATTTTTGGATGTACCTTCTTCTCAGTATCGTCACCTGTGGGATTTACAGCATCTACTGGTGGTATGTTTTTGTCAATGACCTGAACACGCTGGGGCAGGGCGACGGGGAGGAAAGCCCCAACTACATCGTTGTGATCCTGCTGTCCATCGTGACCTGCGGCATTTACAACTACTTCTGGTACTACAAACAGGGCAACCGGATGCAGAAGATCGGTCAGCGCAACGGCGTGCAGATCGACGAGAACGGCACCAGCCTGCTTCTGTGGTTCCTGTTGGGCTCTCTGCTCTGTGGCGTTGGCCCGTGGATCTCCATCTACATGATGACCCGGAACATGAACAAGCTCTGCGCTTCCTACAACGCTCATGTCTTCGGCAGCACCCCTCCTGCGGCTCCCGCAAACTAAGAGATCGGACAACAAAAAGCCCCCGGAATTCCGGGGGCTTTTCTCATAGCTGCGCCCAATCGGGGCGGGACTCAAAGGTATAGGGTTTGCCGTTTAAGGAAAACGTCAGGCGGCAGGAGTAGAGCATGGGGGAAGGGAAATCGTCCTTTCCGCCGTATTTTCGGTCGCCGGCCAAGGGGAAGCCACGGCTTGCAAACTGCACCCGGATCTGGTGGCTGCGGCCGGTATAAAGGCGGACGGCGACTAAAGCCGGGTCGTTATCGGTCAGGCGGCGGAAGGTGAGGCGGGCTTCTTTTACGCCGCCCCGCTTCCGCTTGACTACATAGACCTTGTTTTTGGAGGAGTCCTTCCAGAGCAGGTCTTCCCAGTCGCCGGACTCCGGCGGGACGCCGTGGACAAGCGCCAGATATTCTTTGATGAAGCAGCCTGCCTGAATTTCCCGGGAGAGGGCGGCGGCGGACTTTTTATTCCGGGCGAAGACCATGACGCCGCCGACGGTTTTATCCAGTCGATGGACGGGGAGAAATTCGCCGCCTAAGGCTTCGGTCAGGGCAGCGGGGAGCTGGTGCTCGGAATCAAGGCCCACGGGTTTTATGCAGACGGCGAAGTCTGGATTGGAAAAGAGAAGCTCCATGAGATCCATCCTTTCAGCATGAGAGAAAACTCCCCCGAAGGGTCGCCTTCGGGGGAGTTTTTGCGGGGCTTTTTCAGAAGCGGACGATCTCGCCCATTACGGTGCCCTTGCAGCCGGCGGCGTTGGACTCGTCGGTGTCGATGTGCATGGCACGGGCGAACTTGTCGCTGACCCGGCAGACCACGTCGCCGAAGATCAGGCTGCGATCCTCGGTGTTGATCCGGACCCAGACCACGTCTTTGTCCTTGACTTCCAGCTCGGCAGCATCGGCGGGGGTCAGGTGGATGTGGCGCTTGGCGATGATGACGCCTTCGGTCAACTCGATCTCACCGGCAGGGCCGACCAGCTTACATCCGGCGGAACCGGTAATGTCTCCGGACTCACGGACAGGGGCGACGACGCCGATGGTGCGGGCATCGGTGGCGCTCAGCTCCACCTGGCAGGCATTGCGCTCCGGCCCTAAGATGGAAGCCTTCATCTGGCCTTTGGGGCCGACAACGGTCACTTTCTCTTCGCAGGCGAACTGGCCGGGCTGAGAAAGATCCTTCTTGTTGGTCAGGGTAGCGCCCTCACCGAAAAGGACAGCCAGAGCCTCCTTGGTCACATGGACGTGGCGGGCGGAAGTTTCAACGATAAAAGTTTTGGACATAGTTCATTCCTCCTACAGCAGATTTGCTTTCTTTCATTATAGCGCTTTTCCGGGGGAAGGTCAAGGTGTGGGGGCGTTTTTTTGAGGTCGGGCGGGGAGGTTTTGAAGGGAAAAACGATGCAGCTACAGGGGAAGAAAAAGGAAAGGAATACGGGGCGGCGGGGAATTTTTTTCATTTCGACACCAAATCGTCACATTTTTCTGGTACACTAAAAGAAAGACTCCGGAAAGGACTGAGAAGAATGAAAATCCGAATGATTGCGACGACGCTTTTGGCAGCGGCCTTGATTTTTTCTTCCTGCGGGAAGGGTGGGAGTACGATCCGGAAGGGCGGCGAGAGGTCGGAGAGCTCTGTCTCCCGGACGGAATCGTCGGCATCCCGGGTGATCCCGGATGAGGAAGAGGCGGTCTCCAGCTACGGGTTTGTAACGGAAATAGGCGCCAGCTCCGTGACGGTGGAGCTTGCTTCGGCAGGCGGTACGGAAGAGGTGACGAACGCCGGGGAGCTTTCTTCTACAGGTGTAGAAAAGACGGTATCGGTGGACGAGGATTGTCCCATCTACGATGAAAACGGCGATCGGATCGAGCTGACCGACCTGAAGGCGGGAACGGCGCTGGAATTTACGGAGACGCCGTCCATGCTCGTTTCCATCCGGGTGATCCCGGAAGAGAAGGAGGCCGTGCAGAATGTGCCGGAGAGTGATGCCGCCGTAGCGGAAACGGAGGGGACGGAATGAAAAAGCTCCTTTTCACCCTGAACCCCCATGCGGGGCGGGGAGCGATCCGGGACTGTTTCTTGGATCTGGTGGATGGATTTGTCCGGGAAGGGTACGATGTGACCGTCCACACCACCCAGAAGCAGGGTGAGCTGCCGGAATATCTGGCGGAAAATGCGGAGAAGTATGAGATGCTGGTATCCAGCGGCGGAGACGGGACGCTGAACGAAACGGTGAACGGGTTGATGCAGTGCGAAGATCCGCCTGCCTTCTGCTATATCCCGGCGGGGACGGTCAACGACTTTGCCACCTCCCTTGGGATCTCCAAGGAAATGAAGGAAGCAGGGAAGCTGGTGACGGAGGGTGTGCCCTTTGCCTGTGACGTGGGACGGTTCGGGGAGCGGTACTTTTCCTATGTGGCGGCGTTCGGGGCCTTTACGGAGGTGTCCTATCAGACGCCCCAGCAGACGAAGCAGGTCTTCGGGAAACTGGCGTACATTGCAGAGGGAATCAAGCGGCTGCCGACGCTGGCACCCTACTCCATCCGGGTAAAGTGGGAGGGGCAGGAGATTTCCGGCGAGTTCCTTTACGGCATGGTGTCCAATTCCACTTCGGTGGCGGGAATGAAGCTGTCAGAGGGGCACATTTACATGAATGACGGGCTGTTTGAGGTGATTTTAGTCCGGCAGCCGGAGAATCTTTCCGATCGGCAGGCGATTTTAAACGGGCTCCTCAAGCGGGAGCCGGTGGAGAATCTGCTCTACTTCTTCCGGACGCCGAAGCTGGAGATCCAGTCAGATACGCCTCTTCCCTGGACGCTGGACGGGGAATTCGGCGGGAGCGTTACGGATGTGACAGTGGAAAACTGCCCAGGGGCAGTCAAGATTTTGGTAAGCCCGGAAGCGAGCTTGCCGGCACAATAAAGAAAACGGCGGGAGCGAGGAGCTTCCGCCGTTTTTATCAGGCTTCTTTCGGGGGCGTATTAGGGAGAGCGGGTGACGGCTCCGGTTCCGGTTTCGGGACGCTGCCGGAAAGGAAGATGGCGGCTTTGGCGCAGGCGGGGCCGATCATCTCATAAAGGACACCGGAGGAGAGAATGATGGTGGACAGAAGAGCACCGCTTTCCGCCGGGAGGATCCGCTGACCCAAAAGGGCAAGACCAATGGAGACACCTGCCTGAGGGATCAGGGCGAGGCCCAGATAGCGGCGGATGGGAACGCTTGCTTTTCCCAGCACGGCTCCCAGCCAGGCACCGGCGTATTTGCCGATGATGCGGACGAGGAAGTAGACGACGCCGATCAGGCCGGCGGCCTTTAAAGCGGTCAGATCCATTCGCATCCCGGAGAGGACGAAAAAGAGGAGCTGGATGGGCGGGGTGAAGCCGTTGACCTGCTTAAAGACCTTTTTGTTGCCGCTTACATTGATGTAGACGGCGCCCATGACCATGCACGCCAGCAGGGGGGAGATGTCAAGGGCGGTGCAGAAGCCGGTGATAGAGAGAAGCAGGGCAGTGACCAGAACCAGCCGGTGCTGGCTGGAGCGGTTTTCGCCGATGAGCTTGTGGAGGAGGAAGCCTGCCAGCGCCCCGGCTGCCAGAGCCAGAAGGTTCCAGAGGATGGGGAGGAGGACGGCTTTGGGGCTGATGCCGCCGCCGCCTTCCATGGCCTGAGCGATGGCGGCGCAGACGCTGAAGGCTAAAAGTGCTACAGCGTCGTCTAAGGCGACAATCTGTAGGAGAATGTCCACGAATTGGCCCTTGGCCTTATACTGGCGGATGGTCATGATCGTAGAGGCCGGGGCGGTGGCGGAGCCGATGGCGCCCAGAAGCAGGGAGAAGGGGATGGGGAGCCGGAAGACGAACGCCATAACCAGAAAGACCAGCAGGGCGGCGATCAACGATTCAAAGACGGTGAGGATCAGCACGCTGCGGCCGTTTTTTCGCAGGCGCCCCAGTTTGAAGTATTTCCCGACTCCGAAGGCGATGAAGGCGAGAGCTACGTCGGTGACGAAGTCCATGCCGTTCTGCACCGTTTCCGGGATCAGATTGAGGACACAGGGACCGATAAGGACACCGGCTAAGATATAGCCGGTGACATTGGGAAGGTGCGCTAATTTGGTCAGGCGGGTCATGAGAAAGCCGGAAAAAAGCATCACCGCAAGGGAAAGAATGACTTGTGCCGAGGTGCTGGAAATTGCGTCGATATGGAGCAAGGGAAAGCCTCCTTTTGAAAAGCTATCGTAAAGGGTATGTAAAGTTTATGTAAAGTACCTCTTGATTATAGCTGAACTTTGTGATAAAATCAAATCATGTTTCTTTGGGGATCCATAAATTTTTTGAATGGGCGGGTGAAATCATGGTCGATGGAAAGGTGCGGACGCTTCTGGCAGTGGTGCAGACGGGAAGCTATACAAAGGCGGCGGAGGAGCTGCACCTGACGCAGCCGGCAGTGAGCCATCACATCCGGCTGCTGGAGCAGGAGTTCGGGATCCGGATCTTTAATCTGGAGAAGCGGAATCTGGTTCCGACAGCGGAAGGAGCGGTACTTATCAAGTATGCCCGGCGGATGATGGCGGTGTACAACAAGGCTTTACAGGCCATTGTGGACAGCAGCAAGCAGCTGCGGCACCTGACCGTGGGGATCACCCAGACCATTGCGGAGCACCGGATGCCTCAGGCCATCGCGCTGTATTGCCTGGAGCATCCGGAAACGCACATAAGTATTTTCACGGACACCATAAAAAATCTTTATACTTCCTTGGAGCTTTATGAGCTGGATCTGGCGGTGGTGGACGGACCGCTGCCGGCGTCGGGGTTAAATTCCGTGCTGCTGGACACGGACTATTTATGTCTGGCGGTGTCGCCGCAGCATCGGTTTGCGGGGCGGCCGGGGGTGAGCCTTGAGGAGGTCAAGAAGGAGAAGCTGATCCTACGCCCCACCGGGGCAGGGACACGGATCCAGTTTGACAGCTATCTGCTCAATCACTCTGACTCCATCCGGAATTTTGACGTGATGATGGAGCTGGACAATCTGGCGACTATCAAGGAACTGGTCTCGCTGAATCTTGGGGTGACCATCGTTTCCCGCAGCGCCTGCCGGGAGGACGAGAAGGCCGGGCGGCTGGTGGTGGTGCCCTTTGAGGACGCAAGGATGACGAGAGAAGTCAATCTCGTCTATCACAGGGATTTCAGCCATCCGGATGTGCCGGATGATCTGCGGCGGATCTATAACAGTCTGGTGTAAAAAAGCTTCCCTTTTCCGCTCGGTGGCTGCCGGACAGAAAAGGGAGAATTTTTTGAAAAATAGAAGTATGTTTATCAAAAACGGAGCAAGCCTTGTGCGTTGCTCCGTTTTTCCATTCAATCAAGAAAAGGCGTTTGTGAAAGGTCTTCCTCAAACATCAGAAATTTATAGGCGGGCACATTTAAGACGGAGGCGATGTCGAAAAGTGTATCCAGTGAGATGGCCTTGTTGATATTGGGGGCCTCTACATGGCCGATGAAGGCGGGCGTGCGGTCGATTTTTTCGGCGAGCTGTTCCTGCGTAAATCCGCTCAACTTCCGGTAGTAGGCGATTTTCAGTCCGAGTTGCAAATATTTTGATTCATAGATTGCTTTCATATTGTTCCCCCTTTTCTTACCATTGTAGCAAGCTTTTATGGGGGTTGACATGAGCTTAAAATTATGATATACTATCTAATAGATATAATTTCTGTTCTAACAAATCACAAAACGCAAAGGAGTGGTCATTTTTATGAGTATCATTGACAAGGGAATTGACAAGCTGATCGGGTTGGAGCATGTAAACGTTTCGTATGAGCAGCTGGGTGGTATGGTACAGGAGCACTTCATCAAAGGAGCAGAGGACAAGTTTTTGAAAACGGTGCAGAGGACGGCGAAGGGAGGAAGCTTTTCAGGTGGGATTAGGACGCTTGATACGGGAGATAACCGGTTCCGTCTGATCGTTAATCCAGGAGCAGGCAGTTTTATGGTATGGATTTTAGGAAAAAGTGTATCAGTTGTCGATCGAGTAGAAAAGAAGGACTACACGATTCCGGGTCGAGACTGGAAAAAGTTCTATAAGCTGGTAACAAGACTTGTCGAGGACGAAAAGATGAGTCGTGGGAAATAAGAAAACAGAGGCAAAAAGACACCGGAGCGGGAAAATCCTGCTCCGGTGCAGTTATAAGGTCAGAGGTTCCGTGTCAGATTGATTTCGGCGGGGGCGGTTAGAACTGCCGCCTTTTACTGCGTATGTTTTTCGGCGTTACCGGTTCCGTTTTTTATTTTCGGCAAGGCAGGCAAGGACGATCCCGCCGCAGAGGAGGGAGGCGAAGCTCCAGCAGAGG
>USLH01000017.1 GCA_900555435.1 uncultured Oscillospiraceae bacterium
TTGACTCCTGATTTTTGCGTTCGCTGCAAGATTCGGGTTCAATCGATTGAGAAAAGGAAAAGGCGGTTGCCTTTTCTGAATTTCCCGGCGGCCTGCTTTCCGGCAGGCCGCCGTTTTTCTTTTTCGGGGGAGATTGTGAACTTTCTGTTTTTCCCTTGAATTTTCCGGCGGTCTTCGATATAATGAAAATAAGATTGCCGAATTTTCGGCGGTTATGATTTGGAAAGGTTTGGTTTTTGCCATGAAAGCATTGAAAAGAGCCGCAGCCCTTCTGGCGGCCTGTGCGCTTTGCGTGCCGCTTTTTTCCGGCTGCGGGAAGAGCATCGATCCCAGTACCATCGAGTATATCCAGTTAGAGCAGCCCAAGGAAGGGGAGGATATCGCTATCGTCGATACCTCCATGGGCGAGATCACTGTCCTGCTTTACACCGACGAGGTGCCGGAGGTTGTCCAGAACTTCAAGGATCTGGTGAATCGGGGCTTCTACGACGGACAGATCGTTTTCCATGTGGAGCCGGCTGCCGGGGCGGTCGCTACCGGATCCAGCACCCCGGACGGAAACGGCGGGGACTCCAACACTGGAAAGCCCAAGAAGGCGGAGTATTCCTCCAATCTGTGGCCCTTCTCCGGGTCGGTAGCCATGCTCTGCTATGAGGCGGGTTCAATCTTTAACAAGACCAATTATTACGATTCCCGGTTCTTCTTCATCGGCGATATTCCCGTCCAGGATGACCTGGTCAGCGAGATGGAACAGTATAACTTCCCGGCTATGATGAAGAACACCTTCATCCAGTACGGCGGCGTGCCCCAGTTCGGGCAGTATCATTCCGTTTTCGGCAAGATCATCAGCGGCATGGACGTGGTGGACGCCATTCTGGATCTGCCCCTGACCTATGAGTCGGTGGATCCTTACAATTCCGAGGCCTCCACGACTCAGGAGCAGTCGGCCAACAACCGGCCGCTGGAAGATGTGATCATCAATAAGATCACCCTTTCCACCTATGATCCCGCCGATTACGATCATTTGGACAATACGCCTACGGAAGAGGAATTAGAGGAGCTGGAGGACCGCAGCGCAGAGGAGCAGGCGAAGCTTGATGCCGCCCTCACCGGGCAGACCAGCCGGTCCGGCAACTAAAAGGAGGAGCGCTATGTCAATTCTCAATTTTACGGAGCTGAAAAAGGGCGATGTGATCGCCACCATCAAGACCAATTTCGGCAGTATCCGTGTGAAAATGCTGCCGGAAGCCGCACCTAAGGCAGTGGAGAATTTTCTGACCCACGCCAGAAACGGCTACTACAACGGGATCATCTTCCACCGGGTCATCAACGACTTTATGATCCAAGGCGGCGACCCCACCGGTACCGGCATGGGTGGCGAGAGCATCTGGGGCGATCCCTTTGAGGATGAGTTCACCCCCGACGCCCGGAACTTCCGGGGCGCTCTTTCCATGGCAAATGCAGGCCCCGGCACCAACGGCAGCCAGTTCTTCATCGTTCAGGCCGGCCCCGAGACCATCGACGCCCGGATGTTCCCCATGCTGAAACGGCAGGGCAAGGAATTCTCCGAGGAAGCGGTGGCAAAATATACCGAGATGGGCGGCACCCCCTGGCTGGACGGCGCCCATACCGTCTTCGGACAGGTCATCGAAGGCATGGACGTGGTGGATAAGATCGCCGCCGTCCGGGTGGATCGCTCCTCCCGGCCATACGATGAGGTCACCATCATCGGCATCACCGAGGAAACGGTGGAATAAGAAAAGAAAGCCCCGGCGGGAGAGACACTCTCACCGGGGCATTTATGCAAGAGAAAGGAACGAAAAAGATGAAAAAACGATCCCTTTTTGCCGGCCTTCTAAGCCTTTTCTTTGCGGCGGCGTGCCTTTCCGGCTGCGGGAAAAGCGAGCCGAAGCAGTTTGTGAAAAATGCGGACGGCACCTATTCGGCGGCGACCTACGACGATTCCCTTCCCGTGGCGGTGATCGAGGTGGAAGGCTTTGGCACCATCCGGGCGGTGCTGTTTGAAGAAGATGCCCCAAAAGCGGTGGAAAATTTCATCACCCATGCGGAGGAGGGCTACTACGACGGATTGACCTTCCATCGGGTGATCAACGAGTTCATGATCCAGGGAGGCGACCCCAACGGCGACGGCACCGGCGGCGAGAGCATCTGGGGCGAGAGCTTTAAGGACGAGTTCACCGACAGTCTCTGCAACTTCCGGGGCGCCCTTTCCATGGCAAACTCCGGCAAGGACACCAACGGCAGCCAGTTCTTCATCGTGCAGGAAAGTGACGGAAGCTCCTACACGGACTCTTATTTTGACAGCTTGGAGGAAAGCAACAGCCTGTCCGCTTCCAAGAAGGCCAAAAAGACGATGGAGCAGTACACGACGCTAGGTTACACGACGGCGCAGCTTTCCGCCTACGGCATTACGGAGGAAGCACTGCGGGCCAGCTATGAGAAGCAGAATCAGGGGCAGACCAAGTTCTCCGGGGACGTCCGGAACTACTACCGGCAGGTAGGCGGCACGCCGTGGCTCGATAAGATGCACACCGTGTTCGGGCAGGTCATCGACGGCATGGACGTGGTAGACGCAATCGCAGCCGTCAGTGTGGACGACAACGATGCGCCTGCGGAGACTGTTACCATCACTTCAATCTCCATCGAAAGATAAGGCTTGCATTGGAAAACTTGCATAGCTGTCATATAAAAAGTGAATAGCTGGTTAAAAGCCGTGAAAAAGCGGACTATTTGCAGGATTTCTGCTGAAAACTTGCATATCTTTTGAAATCCGTCAAATTGTTCACAAATAGGTCATTGATTTTTTTACGAAAAAGCCGTATTATGGTAAATGTAGAAAGTTGCGGCATTTGCCGGACCTTCAAATCACGAAAGGGGAAACTGAAATGCTTACCAACAACAAAAATGTGTTGAAGTGGGTTGACGAGATGGTCGCCCTTTGCAAACCGGACAAGGTCGTCTGGATCGACGGCAGCGAAGAACAGCTGAAAGCGCTCCGTGACGAAGCCATCGCCACCGGCGAGATGATCGAACTGAACCAGGAGAAGCTGCCCGGCTGCCTGTATCACCGCACGGCTCCCAACGACGTGGCCCGCGTGGAGGACCGCACCTTTATCTGCTCCAAGAAGAAGGAGGATGCAGGCCCCACCAATAACTGGAAAGATCCTGAAGAGATGCATGCTCTTCTGAACAAGCTCTACGACGGCGTTATGAAGGGCCGTACCATGTACGTCATTCCTTACTCCATGGGCCCCATCGGCTCCAAGATGTCCAAGGTCGGCGTGGAAGTTTCCGACTCCCTGTACGTTGTCCTGAACATGGACATCATGACCCGTATGGGCAGACAGGCTTTCGTCCAGCTGGGCGATGAGTCCAACGACTTCGTTCGTGGCCTGCATTCCAAGGCGGACGTGGATCCCGAGAACCGCTACATCGTTCACTTCCCCGAAGAGAACTCCATCTGCTCCATCAACTCCGCTTACGGCGGCAACGTGCTGCTGGGCAAGAAGTGCTTCGCTCTGCGTATCGCTTCCTACCAGGGCAAGAACGAGGGCTGGATGGCCGAGCATATGCTGATCCTTGGCATCGAGAATCCTCAGGGCGAGACCAAGTACGTCTGCGCTGCATTCCCCTCTGCCTGCGGCAAGACCAATCTGGCCATGCTCATTCCTCCGGAGATCTACAAGAAACAGGGCTATAAGGTCTGGACCGTCGGCGACGACATTGCCTGGCTGCGGAAAGGCCCCGACGGACGTCTGTGGGCCATCAACCCCGAGAACGGCTTCTTCGGCGTGGCTCCCGGAACCAACGAGAAGTCCAACCCCAACGCGCTGCACACCACCATGCGGGACACCATCTTCACCAACGTTGCCATCAACAATGACGACAACACCGTCTGGTGGGAAGGTCTCGACAAGAATCCTCCTGTGAACGCCACCGAGTGGAAGGGCGCCAAGGTCAACGGCGTGGAGTACACCGCCGAGGGCAACAAGCTGGCTCATCCCAACTCCCGGTTCACCGCTCCCGCACGGAACTGCCCCTGCGTGAGCCCCGAATTCAACAATCCTCAGGGCGTGCCGATCTCCGCTATCGTCTTCGGCGGACGTCGTGCAAAGACCGCTCCTCTGGTCTATCAGTCCTTCGACTGGAATCACGGCACCTTCGTTGGCTCTATCATGGCTTCTGAGACCACCGCTGCCGCTGCAGGCGCCGTCGGCGTTGTCCGTCGGGATCCTATGGCTATGCTGCCCTTCTGCGGCTACAACATGGGTGACTACTGGCAGCACTGGTTGGATATGGGCAAGGATCTGGGCGACAAGGCTCCTAAGATCTTCAACGTCAACTGGTTCCGTACCGACGACGAAGGCCACTTCATCTGGCCCGGCTTCGGCGACAACATGCGTGTCCTGATGTGGATCCTGGCTCGTTGCGAAGGCAAGGCCGACGCCGTCGAGACCCCCATCGGCTATGAGCCCAAGCCCGAAGATATCAACATCGAGGGCTTGAAGGACATCACCCTTGACACCATCAAGGGCCTGCTGGATGTGGACGTGGATCTGTGGAAGGCTGACACTGTCAGCATCGAAGAGTTCTACGCCAAGTTCGGCTCCAAGCTGCCTGCTGAAATGAAGCATCAGCTGGAAGCTCTGAAAGCTCGTCTGGGCTAATCCTTTCGTGATGAGAAACCGCTGCACCATCCCCGGTGCGGCGGTTTTTCCCTTTTCCGCAGCCTGTTCCACGGGTTTTCGCAGCTTTTTTACATTTTATACAAGAAATCCGGACAAAAATAGGCTACAATAAAAGCGAGGACGAAGCGCAGGGCTTTCTTTGCTTCGGGAAAGGGCAGGCTATGTTCGGATACATCAAACCTTTGAAGCCGGAACTGAAGGTCCGGGAATTCGACACCTATCAGGCGGTGTATTGTGGGCTCTGCCGGGAGCTGGGAGATGCCTTCGGACCTTTCGCCAAGCTGACCCTCAGCTACGATTTTACCTTTATCGCCATGCTTGCCATGGCATTGGGGCAGGAGTTTCATGGCTTCTGCAAGGGGCGCTGCATGACGAACCCTTTCAAGAAAAAAAACTGCGCCGCCCCTTCGCCGGAGCTTTCTTTGGTAGCCGCCAGCGCCATGGTGCTTTTTTACCACAAGGTGCGGGACAACCTCCACGATGCAAGAGGGATCGGGAAGCTCAAATATCTGCCGCTGCTGCCCTTTGCTTCTTCTGCCCGGAAAAAGGCGAAAAAGCGGTACCCTCAGGTGGACGAGGCGTTCGCATCCCTGATGAACCGGCAGTTTGCCTTGGAAAAACAGCACACCAAAAGCATCGACGCCGCAGCGGAGCCTACCGCCGCCGCTCTTCAGAAGATGATGCCCCTTTTAAGCGAGGATCCGGAAGAAAAGCGGGTGCTGGAGCGGTTTGGTTACCTGCTGGGGCGGTGGGTCTATCTGATGGATGCGCTGGACGATCTGGAGGACGATGCAAAGCACCGATCCTATAACCCGTTTTTGGAGCGATGGGGGATCACCGACCGGAAGAGCCCCGATGAGGCGCAGAAGGCGGAGATCATCGCCTACGGCCGGGGCGTTTTGAACGTCACGGTGGCGGAACTGGGCGTCACTTATGAGCTTTTGGAGTTAAAGCGATACAAGCTGATTCTCGATAATATCATTTATTTCGGCCTTCCGAACTCCGCAGAGGAGATTTTCCGGAAAAAGGCCGCAGCGGTTCCCGAAAGCGGGAATCAATCATGAATGGAGGCTGCAATGGCTGTTACCGATCCTTATAAAGTGTTGGGCGTGAGCCCCGAGGCGACGGACGAGGAGATCAAATCCGCATACCGTCAGCTGGTCAGAAAATATCATCCGGACAATTATGCCGACAGCCCCCTGGCCGACCTTGCCAACGAGAAGATGCAGGAGATCAACGAAGCTTACGACATGGTGATGAAGAGCCGCCGGAGCGGCGCATCCGCAAGCGCTTCCGGCTCTTCTTATGATCCCAACGCCGGTTATTCCGGCGGCTATTCCGGAAACGCTTCCTACGGCGGGCAGTCTTCCGGTTTAAACGACATCCGCAGTCTGATCCAGCAGAACCGACTGGTGGAGGCGGAGGAGCTTTTGGACGGCATCCCCGCAAACCGCCGGGACGGGGAATGGTACTTCTTAAAAGGCACCATTTTCTTCAAACGGGGATGGCTGGACGATGCCATGAACAACTTCACCATCGCCTGTCGCATGAACCCCAATAACCCCGAATACCGTGCCGCCCTGAATCGGATGATGTGGCAGCAGCAGGGAAATATGGGCTCCCCCAACGGCGCATACCGCACCGGGGGGAATGTAGGCGGCGCTTCGGCCTGCGACTGCTGCTCCAGCCTGCTTTGCGCCGACTGCTGCTGTGAGTGTATGGGCGGCGACCTGATCCCCTGCTGTTAAGGAGGCGGATTCTTTTGAAAAAGACCGGACAGATCGCCATTTGCAGCATGATGGCGGCTTTGAGTATGGTCATCATGATGCTGACCGGGCTGATCCCCATGGCGGAGTTTGCTCTGCCGGCCATTGCCGGGATCCTGCTGGTTCCGGTGGTGACGGAAGTGGGGTGGGGCGCCGGGTGGCTCACCTACGGGGCGGTGTCCTTATTGAGCCTGATCCTTGCTCCCAGCAAGGAATGCGCCCTTTATTACCTGCTGTTCTTAGGGTGCTACCCCCTTTTGAAATCGAGGCTGGAGCACTGCCGCAGCCGGGTGGTGGAATGGGTACTGAAATTCCTGATCTTTAACGTTCTGGCTGCCGGGATCGCAGCGCTGGCCATTTGGGTCTTTGCATTTCCGGGATACGAGGAGCTTTTGAAAGACGCACCGCTTGTGATCGCAGCCGGGTGGCTTTTTTTAAACGGGGTCTTTCTGGTTTACGACATCGCCGTGACCCGGCTGATCACCGGGTATGTTCGGTATTTCCGCCCCAAATATCTGCAAAAGTTTTTCCATTGAGCCGGGAGATCCTCCCGGCATTTTTGCGCATCCGGAAAGGAGTGGGCATATGGATGCAGCTCAGAGAAGAGAAGAGATCCGGAAGATCCTAGGCCGCAGCCGGGAACCGGTCAGCGCCGCTACCATCGCTTCAGAGGTACATGTCAGCCGGCAGATCGTGGTAGGGGACATCGCCCTGCTGCGGGCAGGCGGCGCCGACATTCAGGCCACCCCCCGGGGCTACATCCTGCAAACGCAGGACGAAAAGGCAGCCGACGGCCTTACCTATACCATCGCCTGCCGCCACAGCCGGGAAAATCTGGCGGAGGAGCTGTATGCCGTGGTGGACAACGGCGGAAGGCTTCTGGATGTGATCGTGGAACATCCGGTCTACGGCCAGCTGACGGGGAAGCTCCATATCTTTTCCCGGTTCGATGCCGATGCTTTTATGGAGAAATTGGCGGAGAACAATGCTTCGATTTTGTGCGACATTACCGACAATGTCCACCTGCATACCATTGCTTGTCGCTCGGAAGAGGACTATCGTCGAATTTTGTCCGTTCTGGAAGAAAAGGGCATCCTTTTTCAGAAATAACTTTCACTTGACAGGCTCTCTCGAATGGATTACAATATGTCTTGACACCTGTAATGACATTTCGGGAGGCTTTTTTATGAACCGCAATTCTGCAACGGAAAAACTGAACATCCTGGTGATCGCAGCGCTGCTTTGCGCCATCGGCATCTTAGTGCCCATTATTTCGCCGGTCAAGATCCGCCTGGAGCCTATGTCTTTTACCCTTGGCAGCCACATCGCCGTGTTTATCGCCATGTTCGTTTCCCCTGTGGTGGCGGTTTGCGTGGAGCTTGGGACGACGTTAGGGTTCTTGCTGGCCGGCTTCTCGCCGGTGGTGGTGCTCCGGGCGCTGGCGCAGATCGTTTTTGTGGTGGTCGGCTCTGTCTGGCTGCAGAAAAAGCCGGAGACTTTGAACCACTGGGGCTCTATGAGCCTGTTCGTGCTGGTTACGGGACTGCTCCACGGCATTGCAGAAGCGCTGGTCTCCACCTGGTTCTATTTCGGAGGGAACATTGATCAGAGCAAGGGCTTTTTCACCACCATCGTGCTGCTGGTAGGCGTGGGAACGCTGGTTCATCATACCATTGATTTCGTATTCTCCGTCCTTATCTGGAAGCCGGTGGAGAAGATCGTCCGGATCCCGGTCAGCGTCCGGCTGAACTGGAAAAAGAATTCCACTGCCGCATAAATTCGGCTCCGTCTGCACCCGCAGGCCTCTTTTTGGGAGAGGTCTGCGGGTTTTTGTTGTATCGGGAGGAAAGTCGTGCTATACTGAAAAGAGAAGACGAAAAGGAGGCTTTTTTATGTCTGTTCCCACCCCGCACATCGGTGCGTCTTTAGGGGAGATCGCACCCTTTGTCCTGATGCCCGGCGACCCCCTTCGAGCCAAATGGATCGCAGAAACCTATCTGGAAGACCCGGTCTGCTACAATCAGGTGAGAGGGATGCTCGGATATACCGGCACCTTCCGGGGGAAAAAGGTCTCTGTTCAGGGGAGTGGCATGGGGATGCCCTCCATGGGGATCTATTCCTATGAGCTGTTCCATTTTTACGGCGTGGAGACCATCGTCCGGGTGGGTTCCGCCGGAGCGCTGCAGGATGATCTGAACATCGGGGATCTGGTCGTTGCGGCGGGATGCTCATCCTTCACCCGGTATCTGGATCAGTTCGGCACTCCCGGCGCCTTTGCCCCTTTAGGGAACTTTGAGCTGGCAGCAGCGGCGGTAAAAGCTGCCCGGGAGAAGGGATTTCGCTGTGTCGCCGGAAACGTCTTGTCCAGCGACACCTTCTACGACGATGATCCGGACTTTTTAAAGAAGTGGCAGCGGATGGGCGTCCTTGCCGTGGAGATGGAAACGGCCGCCCTTTACGCCAACGCCGCCCGGGCAGGGAAGCGGGCGCTGGGGATCTTTACCGTTTCCGACTGCCCCTTCAAGGGGCTTGCTACCACGGCGGAGCAACGCCAGACCGCCTTCACCAGCATGGTGGAGACGGCACTGGAGCTTTTGAACGGATAAAAGACGAGGAGAGAGCAGGATGTTTGAACAGGTACGGAAGCAGGCTGTCCGGGGCAGCGGGAAGCGCACCTTTCTGGCAGTGATGATCCTTCTGTTGGGGCTGACCCTGACTGTCTGGACCTCCGTGACGGATCTGTTTCCGAAAAACGGCCCGTGGAGCCCCATGGATAACCCCGATGCCTACCGGATCGCAGAGGCGGCGGAGCAGAGCCGTTCCGTTTATATGGATTTGCGGCAGATGCCCCTTTACGGCACCGGTTTCGAGCTGGGGGAGGGGGCATTCGCTCGAGCGATCTGCCTGACCAGCCGGGACGGCTTGTGGTTTTCGGTGGTCACCGGGATCGAGGTTTACGACCAAATGGACGATTACGGCAGCGCCTACGGCTGCAGCGGTCGGTTCCGGGTAATGACCGATCGGAAAACCGCCGGGGAGATCGCCGATGCGCTCCGGGAGGAGTACGGGTTTGAGGAAGAGTTCCTGCCGCTGGTGCTGGAAGGAGTCTCTTCCCGAAGCCTGTGGATCGAAGACGGGGTGCTGCTTCTTCTGGGACTGATCGGGGAGCTTTGGGGGCTTCGGCTGCTTTTGGGGCGGACGGAGCTGCGGTTCTCGCCAGCGTGGCGGGGGCTGAAGCGGTACGGCGACCCGGAGCAGGCGGCGGCTTCCATTGAAGGGGAGCTTTCCGGCTGCCCCATCCCGGATCCCATGTTCACAGAAAACTGGATGATCCTTCGACGGTCGTGGAAGGGGACGGTGTTCCTGCCCTTCAGCGACGTGGTTTGGTGCCACAAGGCGCTAATCCCCGGAGCCAGCGCCCGACATTCCTATAGCGTTATACTTTATCTGAAAAGCCGCCGCCGACCGGTGAAGTGGAAGGTGCCTTCCGAAGCCCATGCCGACGCCGTTTTGCAGCAGGCACAGGCGAAAAATCCACAGATGGACACCCGTTATAACCCCGTGTGGGAGCAGATCTGGAAGAAAAACCGTGGCTTCTTCCTCCAGTCTCCGCCTTGCTGTAAGAATTGAACCTGCCCCGACGCAGTCTTGCGTCGGGGCATTTCGCTGCTTCTTTTGGAGTTTGGAAAATATTCGGAAAACTTTGCAGATTCTTGAAAGATTTTACCTGGCTATTGACAGGGGAAAATCTTTATGCTATTTTATAACTAACGAGTTACTTACAATTGGATCGGCAGCAAATAGAAGGAGGAACGGTTATGGAAAAACTTCTGGTCACCATCCCGAAAGGGCACATCCGGGACACTTTTCTCCCGCCGGACACCGCCGCCCGTCTGGAAACGCTGGGCGAGGTGATCTGGAATGATTCGGAGCGGCAGCTGACGGAAAAGGAATTGGAAGAAAAGATTCCTGGCGTTACCGTGCTGGTCACCGGCTGGGGCACGCCGGGGCTCAGCGAGGCGGTTCTTCAAAAGGCAGACGCTTTGAAGATCGTCGCCCACACCGGCGGGACGGTGGCAAAGCTGACGCCTTTTTCCGTGTTTGAACGGGGGATCCGGGTCCTGAGCGGCAACGATATCTATGCCGAATCGGTAGCGGAAAGTGTGATTGCCTATGCGCTTACCGCCCTCCGGGATATTCCGAAGTATCAGAATCAGCTCCTGAAGGACGGATGGAGCCATCCGGATTGGTATAACGAAGGCCTGCTGGATCAGCCGGTAGGCTTGGTGGGCTTCGGGGCGGTGGCACGGCATACGGTAAAGCTCCTAAAGCCCTTCCGAAACCCCATCAAGGTCTGGGCGGATTTTCTCACCCCGGCGGACGAGGAAGCGTGGGGGATCAAAAAGGTCACGGCGGAGGAAGTCTTCTCCACCAGTAAGATCGTTTCCATCCACACCTCCCTGACTGACGAAACCTTCCACAGCATCAACAGCAGATTGTTGAAGCTGCTCCCCGACGGAGCTCTTTTTTTAAACACCGCCCGGGGGAGCATCGTGGACGAAAAGGCGCTGGCGGAAGAGCTGAAGACCGGCCGGATCAAGGCGGTGCTGGACGTGTACGAAACCGAGCCTCTTCCTATGGACAGCCCCCTGCGAGAGCTTCCGAACGTGACGCTGATCCCCCATATGGGCGGTCCCACCATCGACCGGCGGAAAGCGGTAAGCGACTGCCTGATCGATGAGATCCGCCGGATCTCAGAGGGGAAAGAGCCGCTGCGGCTGGAAATTTCCAAAGAAGCGGCTGCCCGCATGACCCGCTGAAAGGAGCAATTTTCCATGGATACGCTTGCTTATATGATCGAAATGCGGCGGCATCTGCACCGGATGCCGGAGCTGTCCCTTCAGGAGAAGGAGACCGCCGTCTTTATCCGGGAGCAGCTGAAGGCGCTGGGCTATGAGCCGGTGGCCATCGCCGATACCGGCACTTACACCGATTTTATCGTGGATCCGGAAAAACCGTGGCTCTTATTTCGGGCGGACATCGACGCTTTGCCGGTGACGGAGGAAACGGGGCTCCCCTTTGCTTCGGAGCATCTGGGGAAGATGCACGCCTGCGGTCACGATGGCCACACCTCCATGCTGCTGGGAGCAGCGAGGGCGTTCAAGCTGGGAGAGCTGAAAAGTGCGTATAACCTCCGCTTCGCCTTCCAGCCTGCCGAGGAGATGTACGGCGGCGCTGCCCGGATGATCGCCGCCGGGGTTTTACCGGAGCATCTGGCAGGGGCCTTCGGCTTCCACCTGTGGCCTCAGGTGCCTTATGGGAAATTCGGCTGGCGGAAAGGGACGCTGATGGCGTCCAACGACCGCTTCACCATCACCATTACCGGAAAGGGCGCCCATGCCGCCATGCAGAATGTGGGCAAAAACGCCCTGCAGGCCGGAGCCATGTTGGCGCTGGAGCTGCCCCGCCTTTCCTCCCGGATCTTATCTCCCAGTCGGGCAGCTTTGATCTTCGTAGGAACGATGAACGCCGGGTCCGGCTACAACATTGTGGCCGACCGCTGTACCATGGAGGGTACCTGCCGGGCGCTGACCCCGGAGGATCGGGATGCCATCGAAGCAGGCATCAAGGAGCTGGCTTCCGGGATCGCCGCCCTTTACGGCGTTCAGATCGAAGTGGAATATGTGCGGCAGTACCCGCCGCTGCTGACTCACGAAAGCGCTGCCGATGAGATCCGGAAAATCTTCCCGGAGAACCTGTTGTGGGAGGCACCGGAGCCCTTTATGACGGCGGAGGACTTTGCTTACTTCACCGAAAAGGTAAACGGCGGAATGCTCCTGCTGGGCACGGGGCGGGAGGACTACCCGAACCCCCTCCACAGCAGCCGCTTTACCTTTGACGAGAACCTGATGGCACTGGGCGTGAAGGCTTACGGAATCCTCGCTAACGGTCAGTGGGGAGACGCCCGATGACGGCCCGGCGGGAACGGAACTCCGAACGCTCCCGGCAGGATATCCTGCAGGCGGCGGAGCGGCAGTTTGCCGAAAAAGGGTTCTACGGCGCCCGGGTGGACGAGATCGCCGCCGCCGCCGCCATCAACAAGCGGATGATCTATGAATATTTCGGCAGCAAGGAGCTGCTTTATAAGCAGGTGCTGTTTCAGGTCTACCGGCGGCTGGAGACGGCGGAGCGGAACCTCATTGAGCACCAGCTTTCCGGCATCACTTTGATCCGCAGCCTGATTTCCATGTATTTCGACTTTCTGCGGGATAACGACACCTTCGTCAGCATCCTGATGTGGGAAAACTTAAATCGGGGACAGTGCCTTCGGGAAATGCCGGAGGACAGCTTTCAGCGCCCCACCCTCCATTTTTTCATGAAGGAGATCCAGCGGGGCAAGGAGGAAGGTATCTTCCGGGAGGATTTCGATACGGAGCAGCTGGTGGTTTCCCTGATCACCGTTTGCTTTGCGAATTTCTCAAACCGCTACACCCTGTCGGAGCTGTTCGGGCTTCCCTTAGATCAACCTGCCATGATGGAAAAGCGCAAGGCGCACACCATCGACCTGATCCTCACCTATATTTGCCCGGAAGGGCGTAACTACCGAAAGGAGCATTTTGAATGAACTGGACCGAAGAACGCTTAGACCAACTGCTGACTACTCCCTCTGCCGGAATGATTGAGGACATCGCTAAGATCAAGGGCGATATCATGATCCTGGGCGCCGGAGGGAAAATGGGTCCCACCCTTGCAACGCTGGCCAAAAACGCAGTGAAGGCCGCCGGCATCGAAAAACGGATCATCGCCGTTTCCCGTTTCTCCGACCCCTTTGCCGTAAAGCTCCTCCACAGCAATGACGTGGAGACCATCAGCGTCGACCTTCTCGCTGAGGGCGCCATGGAGAAGCTCCCCGACGTGGAGAACATCATCTATATGGCCGGTCGGAAATTCGGCACTGGCGATGATGCAAGCCCCACCTGGGCCATGAACACCTCTTTGCCCACTCTGGTCACCCGGCGGTTCAAGGGCGCCAACTTCGTTGTCTTCTCCACCGGCAATGTGTACCCCATGACCTCCATTTCCTCCGGCGGCTGCACCGAGGATGTAGCTCCTTCTCCCATCGGCGAGTACGCCATGAGCTCTCTCGGCAGGGAGCGGGTCTTTGAATACGGCGTCCGGGAATACGGCAGCAAGGCGTTGATCTACCGCCTGAACTATGCCGTCGATCTGCGGTACGGCGTGCTTTACGATCTGGCGGCTCAGATCCTGCGGGGCGACGCCATCAACCTGTCCACTCCTTCCTTCAACTGCGTCTGGCAGGGCTACGCCAACGAAGTGGCCATCCGTGCTCTGCTCTGCGCCGGTTCCCCTGTGGCGCATTTAAACGTCACCGGCCCCGAGACCGTTTCCGTCCGGTATGCGGCGGAGATGCTGGGCAAATACTTAGGGAAGTCCCCTGTTTTCACCGGGGCCGAAAGCGACATGGCGTTTTTAAACAACGCCTCCCGCTGTATGGAGCGGTTCGGCTATCCGACGGTCGGCTTGAACGAGTTGATCCGCTGTCAGGCCGAGTGGCTGCTGTCCGGCGGCCGGATCCTCAACAAGCCCACCCACTTTGAAGAGCGGGCCGGAAAATTCTGATTGAAGGGAAGGTTTTATCATGAGAAAAGAAGCGGAAGCCCTGCTGTATGCAGGCACGGTGATCCCGGCGACTCCTCTTTGCCTGGATGCTGACCGGAAATTCAACGAAAAAGCCCAGCGCCGTCTGATCCGTTACTACTTAAACGCCGGCGTCGGCGGCCTGGCGGTAGCCGTCCATACCACCCAGTTCGAGATCCGGGATCCGGAAGTGAACCTGTTAAAGCCGGTGCTGCGGATTGCAAAGGAAGAAGCCTCTGCCTTTGAAGCAAAGACCGGAAAGACTGTCCTTCTGGTCGCCGGCGTCTGCGGCCCCATCGAACAGGCGGTGAAGGAAGCGGAGCTTGCTTCCTCCATGGGTTACGATGCAGCCCTTCTGAGCCCCGGCGGGCTGGGAGCTTATGATGAGGATTATCTGGTGGAGCGCACGGCGGCGGTGGCGAAGGTGCTGCCGGTCATCGGCTTCTACCTTCAGCCTTCCGTAGGCGGACGGGTGTTCACCTACAATTACTGGGAGCGGGTCTGCGCCACCGAGAACGTGGTCGCCGTCAAGACTGCCGGCTTCGACCGGTATCTGACGCTGGACGTGGTCCGTGCCGCCACCTTCTCTCCCCGGAAGGACAAGATTGCCCTGTATACCGGCAACGACGACAACATCATCAACGATCTCATCACCCCCTTCTCCTTTGAAAAAGACGGGAAGACCTATAAAAACCACTTCGTCGGCGGACTTCTGGGTCACTGGGCCTGCTGGACCGGCACGGTGGTGAAGCTCTTTGCCGAACTGAAAGAAGCGGTCAAGAGCGACAAGCTGGACGCCAGGTGGCTGACCCTGGCGGCTCAGGTCACCGACGCCAACAGCGCTTTCTTCGATACGGCCCATGACTTCAAGGGCTGCATCGCCGGCGTCCATGAGGTCCTGCGGCGGCAGGGCCTCATGGAGGGCATCTGGTGCCTGAACCCCAAGGAGACTCTCTCTCCCGGACAGAGCGAGGAGATTGACCGGGTCTGGAAGATGTACCCCCATTTGAACGACGACGCCTTCGTCAAGGAATTTTTAGCAGCGGAAGCAAAATAAGAAAAACCGGCGCATCGGGAAAAATCCCCGGTGCGCCGGTTTTTTATCACTCTTTTCGGAAGCAGACGATGCGGTTTGCTTCCGAAAAATCCAAAGCTTTGTGGAAGCGGCTGCTCGCCTTGTTTAAAAGCTCGCAGTCACTGGCAAATTCGGTGCAGCTCTTTTCTTTTGCCCAGCTTTCGCACCGGACAAGGAGGGCGGCGGCGATCCCTTTCCCCCGGACGGCTTCTTCCGTAAAGATCCCTTCCGGATATCCCGCCGGGGAGGAATCCGTCCCTTCCACATAGTCGTGCCGCAGCTGGCACTGGGCAAACCCTACAGGCTGCCCGTCCTCTTCCGCCAGGAAAAAGGCGGCGCCCGTCAGCAAGAGCAGCCCGCTTATCTCGGCAGAAAGTTCCTCTTCCGAATGGTTCCCCCACAGCTTAGCCGCCAGCTTTGCAAGGGAAGCCCGATCGGCCTCCGCCGCTTTTCGGATCACAGACGTCCTTCGCTCACTTTAAAAAGTCCGCAAATTTCTGAGGCGGCTCTGCAATCAGATCCAGCCGCTTTCCCGTAAAGGGGTGGGTGAGCTCCAGCTTCCACGCATGGAGCCCCAGCCGCTTCAAGGGATCCCGTTTGGCGCCGTACTTTTTGTCCCCGGTCACCGGATGCCCCAGTTCACTTAACTGCACCCGGATCTGGTTCTTCCGTCCAGTCTCCAGCCACACCCGGAGGTAGGAGTAATCCCCGTTGCTCCGCAGCAGCTGGTAGTTGGTTACGGCCTCTTTCCCGTCGCCCTCCCGGCGGCTGAGATAGACGATGTGGGTGCTGGTCTCCTTGAGCCAGCCCACCAGCCGGCCCGCCGGCTCCTCCATCCTTCCCTCCGCAATGGCGTAGTAGCCCCGGTACAGGGCCAGCTTGTCCCAGTTGTCCTGCAAGGCGGCCTTCATCTCCGGGTCCTTGGCGAAAACCACCACTCCCGAGGTATCCCGATCCAGCCGGTGGACGACGAAGATCCGGTTTTCCGGGTTCTTCCGTCGGACATAGGCGGTCATCTGCCGGTAGGCGGTGTCCTCCGGCTCTTTGGAACCGGTGCTGATGGTTAAAAGCCCGGCGGGCTTATCAATGACCAGAAGCTCCCGATCCTCATAAAGGATCGGCGGATGGGACGCCGCCAGCGCATTGGCAGGCGGCTCCGGGACGTAAGCGCCGATGGTCACCGTCTGCCCCGGCTTCAGGGGAGCGTTATATTTGGTGGTGGCCTTTCCGTCAACGGAAACGAGCCCGTGCTCCAGAATGGACTTGACCTTTCCGGCGGGCTTCCCCGCCAGCTTTTCCCGCAGGAAGGGGAGGAGGGTGGAGGGGCTCTCCACTTGGAAATTCTGCTGCTGTTTCATAAGGATCCTTTCATTTGAAGCGTTTTTTCAGCGGTAATAGCCTGTCATCCCGCCCTCTTCCAGCTTTTTCATGCCGAAGGAGCGGTAGAACCGGTTGGCGGTGGGGTCGGAAGCGTCGGTGTTCACCTGGAACATCCGCACGCTGCACCATTTATCCCAGACGGTGCGGAACAGGGCGTGGCCGATGCCCTGACGGCGGTACTCTTCCCGGACGATCAGATCCTGCACCAGTAAAACGTGCTCCCCGTCGCCGACGCAGCGGACAAATCCCGCCAGCACCGGCCCGTCAAAAGCGCCAAGAAGAAAAAGAGAGCGGTCAAAGGCCCGTTTTAATTTTTCGCTGTCGTTTAAATAGGCGGTCCATCCCGCCTGGCTGTAAATTTCCTTGATCTCCCCCAGAAAAGCGGAGGAGATCTCCCGATAGGTGATCATAGCGGCTCCTTTCAGAAAACGATGGCGGAGCGGGGCGAGAGGACGACCTCCACAAAGCTGCCCAATACGCCCTTCCGGACGGTCAGCGTTTCCGGCCCATCGGGAAGACGGCCGCCGTAGCGGCACCGTTCCGTATTCATCCGCACCGGGCAGAGCACTCCGTCTTCCGCCGCCAGAGCCAGCTTCTGCTCCTTGAAGGGATGGAAGTTGAAGGCAAACGTCCGCCCGCCCTTTTCAAAGACCAAGGTCTTTGCGTCGTGGTTGATGAACTGCAGCCGGGCCTCCGGATGCTCCTTGATGTTCACTTCTTTTAAAAGTGCCACCATATCCTCGTCGAACCAGAGTAAATTCCGGTAGCGGAGATACCCGTTTTCCGCAAGGCTCCATTGCCGCCGGGCATATTGGTAGCTCCAGCCGTTGCCCTCCCTCGGGAAGTCGATCCACTCCGGGTGGCCGAACTCGTTGCCCATAAAGTTTAAGTATCCTTCGCCCCCCAGCGCACCGGTAACCAGTCGGATCAGCTTGTGATAAGCCATGGCACGGTCGATGACGGGACTTTGGGAGGCATTGTCCATGTGCCAGTACATTTCCTTATCCGCCAGCCGGAACATGATCGTCTTGTCTCCCACCAGCGCCTGATCGTGGGATTCGCAGTAGCCGATGTTTTTCTCTCCGGGGCGGCGGGTGGTGAGCTGATACCACATCTGCCCCAGGTCCCAGTCCTCGTCCCGCTTCTCCGTCAGGGTCTTGATCCAGAAATCCGGCTCTCCCATGGCAAGGCGGTAGTCAAAGCCTAAGCCCCCGTCCTTTACCGGCAGCGCCATTCCCGGCATCCCGCTCATGTCCTCGGCAATGGTGACGGCACCGGGCTTCACCTCCCGGATCAGATCGTTTGCCAGCTGTAGGTAGGTGACCGCTTCGGTGTCGGTGTCCATGGTGAAGTATTTTCCGTAGGAATCGAAGGCAACCCCCAGCCCGTGATGGTGGTAAAGCATGGAGGTGACCCCGTCGAACCGGAACCCGTCAAAGTGGTATTCCGTCAACCAGTATTTTAAATTGGACAGCAGGAAGTGCAAAACCTCCGTCTTCCCGTAGTTGAAGAGCTTGGTGCCCCACGCCGGGTGATCCCCGGAGGGGCCTTCGTGAAAGAATTGGTACTCCGTTCCGTCGAAGCAGTTGATCCCTTCCATGGTATTCCGGGAAGCGTGGGAGTGGACTAGGTCCAGAAACACGGCGATGCCCATGGAGTGGGCGGTGTCGATGAGCTCTTTTAACTCCTCCGGCGTGCCGAATCGGGAGGATGCGGCGAAGAAGTTGGTCACCTGATAGCCGAAGGAAGCGTAGTAGGGGTGCTCCATGATCGCCATCAGCTGCACGGCATTATATCCCTCTTCCCGGATCCGGGGCAGGACGGTTTCGGCAAACTCCCGATAGGTGCCGATTCTTGGCTTTTCCGTTGCCATGCCGATGTGAGCCTCATAGATGAAAAGCGGCTGCTCCGCAGGGAGAGCAAAGTCCCCGTCCGACCAGACGAAGGGCGTTTCCGGTTCCCACACCTGACCGGTGCAGGAGCCGTCGGGGAACTGATGGATCCGGTGGATGTAAAGGGGGATCCGGTCGAAGCTCTCGCCGTTGTGCGTGACCCGGACCTTGATGTGAGAGCCGTGGGGAATGGTCTTTGTCCCCCGGACAAAGACCTCCCAATTGCCGTTTTTCAGCTTCTTCATGGGATTTTTGGAGGGATCCCAGCCGTTGAAGTCTCCGATCAGGGACATTTTTTCCGCCGCCGGTGCCCACTCCCGGTAGTACCAGCCGTTTCGCCCCTTGTGGAGGCCGTAATAAAGGCTGCCGTTTGCAAAATCGGAAAGGCTGCCATTTGTGGTGAGCTTTTTCTTCGCTTCCTCGTAAAGCCGCATCCGCAGCTTCAGGTCAGAGCGGTAGGGTGAGAGCTCCGGATCCAGAGCGAGAATTCTGAGCTTCGGATCCGCAGGCTTTTTGCGGGTCGCCATAGGGGACGCACTCCCTTCCCAAAGGTAAAATCGTTACCTTCATTGTACCGTTTTCCGCCGGGCTTGTCAACGAGGAGGGCTTGCGGCCGGGAAAAAGAAATGCTATGATAAGAAAAAGAAAGGACGATGGGTATGAACGAAACACTGGCAAGGCTTTTGGATGCCGCAAGGGAAGACAGCCTCCTGCGGGAGGAACTGCTGGCTTCGGAGAAGGCGAAAGATCCGATGTCCGCTTTCTGTAAAGCCGCCCAGGAAGCGGGCTTCCCCGTGACGGTAGGGGAGCTGTTCGCTATGGGGCAGGAGTACACGGATAACCTTTTAAAAAGCGTCAACGGAGGTGCGGAATACCCTATGGAGGGCTGGGATGACACCTACGAGCTCTTTTTGGCGGCGCTGAAATTAAAAGTTTAAAAGTTGGACGATTCCGAAAAAAATCCGGCTTATCTTTTGCGTTTCTTTTGGAGTCGTTGACTTGAAGGACGGAATGGAGTAAGGTAAAGACAGAAAATCCATCTTTGAAGGAGGAGCTTTTATGAAAACCTTTCAAAAAGATTTCCTGACGGTCTGCTGTTACGATTCCCGTGCTGAAATGGGCCGGGCGGCAGCCGCAGATGTTGCCGCAAAGATCCGGGAACTGCTGGCAGAAAAGGAGACCATCCGCATGATCTTCGCCGCTGCCCCTTCCCAGAATGAGTTCTTAGCCGCCCTTGCCTCCGACCCCACCGTGGACTTTACGAAGATCGACGCCTTCCACATGGACGAGTACATCGGTCTTCCCGCCGATGCCCCCCAGGGCTTCGGAAACTTCCTGCGGGATCGGCTTTTTAACTTGGCGCCCTTCCGCAGCGTGACGTATTTAAACGGCCTGGCCGCTGATCCGGAGGAGGAGTGCCGCCGGTACGGCGAGCTTTTGAAGGGCGGCGTGGACATCGTCTGCATGGGCATCGGCGAAAACGGTCACATTGCCTTCAACGACCCCGCCTTCGCCGAATTCGACGACAAAAAGACCGTGAAGATCGTGGAGCTGGATCCCGTCTGCCGGATGCAGCAGGTTCACGACGGCTGCTTTGCTTCTTTGGATCAGGTCCCCACCCACGCTCTGACCCTGACCATCCCCACCTTGACCCGGGTCGGCGTCATCTTCTGCATGGTTCCTGCCGCTTCCAAGGCGAACGCCGTGAAAGCCTGCGTGGAAGGTCCAGTCACGGAAGCCTGTCCCGCCTCTATCCTCCGCACCTGCCCGGGTGCAAAGCTCTATCTTGACCCGGACAGTGCATCTTTGCTCTGATTGAAAGGAGAAATTATGATCCGCATCGGAATCATCGGAACGGAAAACAGTCACGCTATGGCCTTTGCCCAAGCCATCAACCTTCCCGATGAAAACGGGAAAATGCGCTTCCCGGACGTCCGTGTCGTGGGCGTCTACGGCCCGGATCTGGAATCGGCTCGGCAGATCATCAACGAGACCGGCGTGGACTTTCTGGCGGAAAAGCCGGAAGATTTCTTCGGCAAAGTGGACGCCATGATCGTCACTTGCCGGAAAGGCTCCCTCCACGCTCAGTACGCAAAGCCCTTTTTAGAAGCAGGGCTTCCCATGTTTATCGATAAGCCCTTCACCGTCGACCTTGCGGAAGCAAAAGAGCTGGCGAAGATTTCGGAGGAGAAGGGGGCTGCCCTCTGCGGCGGCTCCGGCTGCAAAGAAACATAAATAAAATGCATCTTTCATACCGCGGAAAATGCGGTCATGTTTTCCAGCACCGAGATTCTGTCCGCAGTAGGTGGCCATGGCTGTACCGAGTGTCGGCATGGTCTGGGTGGCGATGTTGCTGACTTTGGAAGCAGCAGTAAAAGCAGCTACCACGCTGGAACCAAACACGTTGACGGCACTTTGCAGGATCATGGTTCCGATTGCTGTGATGGAATAGTTTAAAGCCATCGGAATTCCCACAGACAGCATCCGGCGGATCTCATGAAAATCACAGTAATAATCTTCGCGTGTGGTCCGCAGGATGTCATATTTGCGGAACATGACAATGAAACATAAAACTGCGGAAACCGCCTGCGAGATAACGGTGGCATAAGCGGCACCGGCAGTGCCGAGTTTTACCACAACAATAAGGAAGATGTCCAGAAAAATATTGAGACCGCTGGACAGGATCAAAAAATAAAGTGGTGTCCGGCTGTCACCGATCCCACGTAAAATACCGGATGCTACGTTATATGCCATGGTAGCAAAGATACCGGCAAAGATGACCCGGATGTACCGGTTTGCCAGTGTGAGGATATTTTCCGGAGTATTCAGCCACAGAAGCAGCTGGCGGGAAAACGCAACCGTAGGAACGGTCAGAATCATGGAAATTACAACCGTTAAAAGCAGTGAAAGTGCTACGCAATGACGGAGAAGTTTCATGTCTTTGGCACCGAATGCATGGGATACCATGACACCGAATCCCTGAGCAATTCCGTTGGCGAAACCGAGAACCAGAAACATCAGGCAGCCCGTAGAACCAACGGCGGCCAGTGCATCCTCCCCAAGATACTGGCCTACGATCACGGTGTCTACCATGTTGTAGAACTGCTGGAACAGATTTCCAAGCAGAACCGGAAGGGAAAAAAGAAGAATGATCTTCATTGGATTTCCGATCGTCATGTCTTTTCTCATAGTAAAATCTCCTTTACCTCTTATTCATTTGTAATTGTAGTCAAAGAAAGAGACTAACAGTAAGGATAGTCTCTTTTCGTGCGGGCAACAGGACTTGAACCTGCACGGTCTCCCACTAGAACCTAAATCTAGCGCG
>USLH01000018.1 GCA_900555435.1 uncultured Oscillospiraceae bacterium
CTTTGACCGGGAAGTCTCGGCACAGGTTTTAAAGAGGATCGAAGCCATTTCTAAGGCCACGGCGGAAGCCTTTCGGGGGACTGCCACGGTGGAGGAGCTCTCCTCCGCCCCGCCTTTGGTCAACGACCCGTCCCTGACCGATCAGATGGCGTCTTTTGCCGAGGAGCTTTTCGGAAAAGCCTCCGTTTACCGCATGAAGGAAGGCGGCATGGGCTCGGAGGACTTCGCTTCCTACACCTACGAGCTTCCATGCAGCTACTTGCTGCTGGGCGCCGGGACTCCGGCGGAAGACCCCCGCTTCGGAAAACCCATGCACAACGAAAAGGTAGTCTTCAACGAAGCAATCCTACCGAAAGGCGCCGCCCTTCACACCTACTGCGCCTTGGAATGGCTGAACGCCGCTCGTTAACCCCTTTTCCATACCTAAAAAGCTCCGCCAGCGCCCTTTTTAAACCGCTGACGGAGCTTTTTATCCCTTTTCCCATACCCATAAAAGAAAGGGTCATTCTCCTTCCTCTGCCAAAACGCCGGCCCAATCCGGTGCCGCCGTTTCCGGCAGATCCCCCGGGCGGAAGCCGTTTCCGTGGATCTCACCGCAGTCTGACGCAATAATGAAGGCACGATCATCCACCGATTCGGTCACGGTCTTCAGCCGATAGTAGTCCCGGCTGCGGATGGCAACGATCAAAACGTTGCTTGGAACGCCCGTATAAGCTCCCCGACCATTTAAGATCGTAACGCCCCGGTGACATTCCAAAATGATCCGTCGGGCGATCTCCTTCCCCTTTTTGGAAATGATGAAGATCACCTTGCCGCTGCCCTTCCGGTACATGACAAAGTCCACCACCTGTGTATACAGGAAGATGGTGATGCCTGCATACAGCACCGATTCAATCCGGCCGTAAACAAATCCGGACATCAGCACGATGCAGATGTCGATCACCAAAATGACTCGCCCCATGGACATACCCGGGTGTTTTACCTGGACCATCCGGGCGATGATGTCGCTGCCGCCACTGGTGAAATCCCGCATAAAGACCAGTGCCAGTCCTACCCCCATCAATACGCCGCCGAAAATGGCCCCTAAGATCATATCCCCCCGGTAAACCGGGAATCGAACCAGTACGACGTCCATAAAAATCGAGATCAGTCCGATGGAAAGCAGCGTCTTCCCCGCAAACATTCTTCCCACAAAGAAAAACGCCAGGATCAGAAGCGGGACATTGAACGCCATGGTCAATACGCCCATGGGGATCTGCGTCAGAGCATTGATCATGGTGGAAATGCCGCTGACTCCTCCCGGAGCGATTTCATTCGGCGCCGTGAAGCAGCAGACCCCCGCCGCATAAAGAAACGTCCCGCACAACAGATACAGCGCATCCAGCGCCAGTTCCTTTTTCTTGCTCAGCATTCATGCGTCACCTTTTCTCCCGGTTCCGCATAGATGCACGGAGCCGTTACTTGATCAGGTTTTTCATGAGGATGGACGCATCGGGCTCATAGGAACCGGTAGCTCTGGCGTTTGCCTCCGTAAAGCGGCTGACCCCTGCCTGTTTTTCCCGGCTGTCGTAAATGAGATACGGCACCGGATCCGAGGAGTGGGTCTTGATCGCCAGCGGCGTCGGATGATCGGGCAAGACTAGGATCCGGTAATCGCCCATTTCTTCCAGTGCTTCCCGAACAGGCCCCAGGATCTTTTCATCGATCAGCTCAATAGCACGAACCTTATTCGCCGCTTCGCCCCGGTGACCGCACTCGTCCGGCGCTTCCACATGGATGTAGACCAGATCTTGCCCCCGCTTGAAGGCGTCGATGGCCGCTGCGGCTTTCCCGTCAAAGTTGGTATCGATGTACCCGGTCGCACCGGGAACGTCCAGCACTTCCATCTTCGCCAGAGTCCCAATGCCCTTGATCAGATCTACGGCGGAAATCACCGTGGCGTTCAGCCCGTAAAGCTCTTTGAAGGGCTTCAACGCCGCTTTTCTCCCCTGCCCCCAGAACCAGACGGAATTGGCCGGGCGTTTTCCCTCGGCGACCCGCTTTTGGTTCACGGGATGATCCTTTAAAAATCCGTAGCTGTCCTCCATCAGGCGGAGCAGTATCCCGGCTTTTTCGGGATCCGGAAGATGGGTCGTGATCTTCCGCCCGGAAATGTCGTGGGGCGGGGTCAGCTCGCCAATGTCCTCCGCCGGGTTTTTCCAGACCAGGCAGTGCCGGTAGCTGACTCCCGGGTAGAGCTTCACGCCCTCCGGCAAACGCTTTGCCAGATCGCGAATCAGCTCGGCGGCCTCCGCCGTGGAAATATCCCCGGCACAGTAGTCGACCATCGACTTGTCCGCATAGGTTTCCTCATCGCTCAGAGTCACGAAATTGCAGCGAATGGCATACTCATCCGGTGCCAGATCAATGCCGATGCTGGCCGCCTCCAAAGGCGAACGGCCGGTGTAGCAGTCTGCCGGATGATACCCCAGTGCGGACAGATTTGCCACATCGCTTCCGGGCTTCATCCCATCGGGAACCGTTTTTGCAGTCCCCACCTTTGCGTCTTTTGCCAATGCGTCCATATTGGGCTTCTTCGCCGCTTCCATGGGCGTTTTCCCGCCCAGTTCCGGGACGGGGGTATCCGCCATGCCGTCGCAGAGCAGCACCAGATATTTCATGGATCCACCTCATTAAAAATCCATTACCGATTATAGCACGTTTTGAATTGTCCGTCAACAAAAATCACAACTTCTGAAAAATTCTTTTTATGACGCACACTTGTTGTTCTGTCCGGCTATTTCGGAAGGAAATGTCGTTTTTGTATTCTGTATAAATACATTCGTATCTATACAGGAAACGATGCTTCTATCATAGCACAGGCACATCCCTTTGTCAATCTGCGCATCCATCAAAAAACGCCTGAAGGAACTGCTTCCCTCAGGCGTTTTTTGAAATTTATCGGCAGCAGCCGTTTTCATCCAGAAAGTGGATGCAATGAGTGGGACATCCTTCCACACAGGTGCCGCAGTTTATACACTTCTCGTGATCCACGGAAGCGTGGTTGTCCTTGACGTGGATGGCGTCATTGGGACAGAGCCGCTCGCATTTTCTGCAGGCGATGCAGCCGTTTTTGCAGATCGCAAGGGTGGCCTTCGTATTGAACACGCTGGAACAGAGGACTTCCACCTTCTGATCCTCCGGGAAAGTCTCGATCAGCCCATTGGGACAAACCTTGACACAGAGCCCGCAGCCGGTGCAGAGGCTGCGATCCACGACCGCCACGCCGTCCTTCACCGAAATTGCCCCATACGGACAGACCTTTGCGCAGTCGCCGAAGCCCAAACACCCGGAGGTGCAGGAGCTGCGGCCGCTGTAAAGCATGTCGCAGGCGGCACAGGTGGATTCCCCGGCATAAATGTATTTGTCCGAGGTAACGCTACAGTTTCCGTTGCAGCGGACGGCGGCTTTCTTCGGTTGTACTGCCTCGGCGGAAACGCCCATGATGGCGCTGATCTTCTCCGCCACCTTCTGCCCGCCGGGAACGCAGGCGTTGGTCTTCGCCCCTTTTGCCACGGCCTCCGCATAAGCGTCGCAGCCCGCATATCCGCAGGCGCCGCAGTTTGCCCCGGGAAGGACTTCCCGGATCTTCTCCGCACGCTCATCCTGCTTCACCGCAAAGACCCGGGAAAACACCGTCAGCAGCACGCCGGCAAGGAGTCCCAGCCCTGCAAACAGCAAAATCGGAACCAGATATTCCATGCTTTCTCCTTCCTTTCCGGCTCAGCCAAAGAGATTTTCTACGATCCCGCCGAAGCCCATGAAGGAAGCGGCGACGATCCCCGCTGCCACCAGAGCCGCTGGAACGCCCTTGAACATCTTCGGCACGTCCGCCCGGTCGATCCGCTCCCGGACGCCGGAGAATAAAAGCAGAGCCACCATGAACCCCAGTCCCGCCCCCAAGGCGTTGACCAAAGATTCCCCAAAATTGTAATTGGAATCAATGTTCAGGATGGTCACGCCCAGAACGGCACAGTTGGTGGTAATCAGCGGCAGATAGATACCCAAAGATTTATAAAGCGGAGGCATAAACCGCTTGATGAGGATCTCCACCAGCTGCACGAAAAGGGCAATGATCAGGATAAAGGTCAGAGTCTTCAGATACCCCAGATCCCACGCCCCGCTTGCCGGGACTAGGATATAATGGTAAATGGGATAGGTCAGAGCCGTCGCCATGACCATGACGAAAGTCACAGCCACGCTCATCCCGAAGGCGGAGCTGGTCTTTTTGGAAACGCCGATGAACGGACAGATGCCCATGAACTTAGAGAGAACGAAGTTATCCACTAAAACGGCGCCGAAAAGGATCATCAGATACGTTTTCATTTGCTCTCCTCCTCTTTTCCGGCGGCGCACCTGCTGCAGCCGTGACAGTTCTCACAGCCCATCTTCTTTTTGGAGATCTGGTAATGGGTGATCCGATTGACCACCGCCACCAGAAGCCCAAAGACCATGAACCCGCCGGCCGGCATCACAAAGAGCTTGATCGGCTCCAGCACGCCGAAGGTCAGGTCAATCCCGAACCAGCTGCCAGATCCCAAGATTTCCCGGACAGACCCCATGAGCACCAGAGCCAGCGTGAAGCCAAGCCCCATGCCCAGCGCATCCGCCGCCGTCCGGCCTACGGAATTCTTGCTTGCAAAGGCTTCCGCCCGGCCTAAAATGATGCAGTTTACCGTGATCAGCGACAGGAATACCCCTAACGTACTGTAAAGCTCCGGGACGTAGACCTGCAAAAGGAAACTGACCAGCGTCACAAATCCCGCAATGATCACGATATAGGCAGGCAGCCGAACCTGATCCGGGATCACTTTTTTAAGAAGCGAGATCACCACGCAGGACCCAAGCAGCACAAAGGTGGTTGCAATCCCCATCCCCAGACCGTTTATCGCCTGTGTCGTCATGGCCAGCGTGGGACAGGTCCCCAGCAGCATGACCAGCGTGGGGTTTTCCTTCAGGATGCCCTTGGTAAATTCTTTCCACCAGCTCATTGCCCAAGCACCTCCCCTTTCAGCTGCTCAAAGAGTTCGTATGCGTGTTCCGCACCGTTTCTAAGCCCGTTGGACGTCTTCGTGGCCCCTGCCACCACGTCCACGGCGATGTTCCCGCCGGGCTGCCCGGCAAACTGCCGGAGATATTCCGTATCCTTGACCACCTTGTCGCCGATGCCGGGAGTCTCCTCCTGAGTGATCACATGGACACCCTGCAGGATGCCGTCCACGTCAAAGCCGTACATCACGGTCATTTCGCTATAGCCTTTCGTAATCACAACAAGGGCCATTCCCGCCCCGTTTTCCGCTTTGTAGACGAATTTCAGAGCATCATCCTCCACGGAAGGCTTCACTTCCACCAGCTGATCGGCGCCGGGGAGCGCATCGGCGCCGAATTCAGAAAGCTGCTCCGCCGAATAGCCGGCTTTCGACAGCTCCGCCACGCCCGTCAGGTTATACGTCAGCGCCAGCAGCCCGGAGATCACTACGCAGACGATCACCAATACGACCGTTGGCCGGATCAAATCCCAGGTTTTATGCATTCTTCGCCACCTTCTTTCCGCCCAGAGGTTTCTGAAGGAACGCCTTGTCGATCTGCGGTGTCAGGATATTCATGAGGAGGATCGCAAAGGAAACGCCCTCCGGATAGCTTCCGTATTTCCGAATGAGCACTGTGATAATGCCGCAGCCCAAGCCGAAAACGGCCTTCCCCCAACCCGTCGCCGGAGTGGTGGCGTAGTCCGTTGCCATAAAAATGGCACCCAGCATCAACCCGCCGGACAAGATCTGCGCCACCGGATCCATTCCCAGCGCACCGCTCAAAAGGAACACGGTTCCCACAAAAACCAGCGGCGTGATGGGCTTGATCACCTTCCGGATCACCAGATAGACCCCGCCTAAAAGAAGTGCCGCCGCGCTGACTTCGCCCATGGCGCAGGAGCTTTTCACGCCCAAGAACATCTGGAGCAGGGTTGGGATGCTCTCCCCTGCCGCCATCCTCGCCAGCGGGGTAGCGGCTGCAATGGCATCCACTCCCTCCTGTCCCAGTGGGATACTGCGAGTGGTTAAGTAGCCGGAAAAGGACATCAGAAGCAGGATCCGCCCGGTAAGGGCAGGGTTTGCGAAATTCTGCCCGATCCCGCCGAAGAGCTGCTTTGCTACGGCGATGGCGAAAAAGCTGCCGATCATAGCGACCCACAGCGGTGTGGATACCGGCAGGTTCATGGCAAGGAGCATACCGGTGACTACGGCGCTCAAATCGCCGATGGTCTGATCTTTTTTCCGCGCCAGCCGGCAGAGGTATTCGATCAGGATCGAAGAGCCCACACAGACCGCCGTCAAAAGCAGCACCCTTCCCCCGAAGATCACCGTGGAGGCGATCAGGGCGGGACACAGGGCGAGGATGACGTCCAGCATGATGCTGCGGGTCGTCCGGCTGCTGCGGATATGCGGCGAGGGCGATACAAGATATTGCATAATCGTTTCTCCTCTCCTTATTTCTTCCGGCGCAGCAGAACTTTCGCCAGTTGGTTTTTCTGCGCCAGATTCCGTTTGGCGGGACAGACGTAGCTGCAGCTCCCGCAGTTGATGCAAAGGGAGACCTTCAGCTTCAAAAGTGTCTCCAGATCCTCCGCATCGTAAGCCCGTTCCAGATTTGCGGGCATCAGGTTCATGGGACAGACGTCGATGCACCGGCCGCAGCGGATGCAGGCGGTAGTTTTCGGCACCCTTGCCGCCTCCTCGTCAAAGAGGACGATGGCGTTGTTGTTCTTGACGATGGGTACGTCGAGGTTTTCCATAGCCGAACCCATCATGGGGCCGCCCAGCAGCACCTTCTTTACCCGGCTCCCATCGATTCCCGCAAAATCCAGAAGATACCGGACCGACGTCCCGATGGGAACCCGGACGTTCATGGGATGCTCCACGAAATTCCCGTCTATCGTCACCCGTTTTTGAGTCAGAGGCATTCCCGTTTTCAGATAGCGGCTCAGATTCGCCACCGTCGTTACGTTCATCACAATGACCCCTTTATCGGCAGGAAGCTCGCCTTCCTCCACGATGCGGCCGGTGGTGTTATAAATGAGCACCTTTTCCGCCCCTTGGGGATAAATGCTCCGCAGAGCCTCCACCCGGATAGGAGTATCCTTTGTCTTTTCATTCAAAAGGGCGATGGCGTCGGGCTTGTTGTCCTCAATCCCGATAAAAGCCCTCGGAATATCCAGCGCCTTCATGACCGCCCGGATGCCGTCCAGAATGTCGTCGGGGCATTCCATCATTTCCCGGTAATCCGAGGTGATGTAAGGCTCGCATTCCGCCGCATTGATGACCAGCGTGTCCAGCCGACCCACATCCTTATATCCCAGCTTGATGTGGGTCGGGAACCCGGCGCCGCCCAGTCCCGCAAGCCCGGCGTCTCTTGAGGCTTTCACCAGCTCCGACTGATTTTCCGCCGAGTGGGGTACAGCGGCAATGGGGGTCTGCAGGCCGTCGGTTTCGATGACTACCCGCTTGGCAGGCGCACCGTTCATGGTCACATAATCCTCCAGCGCCGTCACCGTTCCGGAGACCGAGCTGTGGACCGGCACAGCAAAGGCTTCCTCGCTGTCGCCGATGCATTGCCCCACCCGCACCGTGTCGCCGACGGCTACCGTCGGGGTGCAGGGCTTCCCCATATGCTGCTGCATGGGGATCCGGACCGTTTTGGGAAGAGGAATCTCCACCGTCTGCGCATTCTGGGAATTTTTAAAGTGCAGCAGCTTCAATCCGTTTAGTTTGAGCATTTCATCCATCCTTTCCGGAGTGTTTTCCTTTTGGAATCGAAAAAGCCGGGATTCGGCGCAGAGCCGGCATCACAGCCCGAAGCAGGGCAGCCGTCACCCATCCCATCAGGGCGCCGGCTGCCAGCAGAATCGGCAGATAATAAAAAACAGCGGCATTTTTCAGAAGCATAGCCGCCATGCAGAGCTGACCGACGTTGTGGAAAACGCCGCCTGCGATGCTGCAGGGTACATACCGCTCCCTGCAGACTTTTAAAAGCGCCAGCATGGCAATCAGCGAAAAAAGCCCGCCTGCTCCGCTCAAAAGCCCCGCAGTGACCCCTCGGGTCAGAAAAACGAACCCGGATTTCAACGCCGCCAGACAAAAGGCCGCTCCGGATCCCAGATAAAAAAGCGTGTAGATCACTGCTAAATTGGAAAGCCCCAGTTTCACCCCCGGCGGTAGCATAGGAAGCGCCGGGATCAAGTTTTCCAACCAGTTAAGGACGATGGTCAGCGCAAGAAGCAGTCCCATGGACGCCGCTCTGTAAGCGGCTTTTTTATCCCGCAACCGCATCCGCTTCCCCCTTTTTTCCGGAGATCACCGTAACCACCGTCTTCCGGGGGAGGCAGGCCGCCGTTTCCCCTACCCGGGATAACCTTCCCGCCTGTTCGCAGATCTTGTCCGGACAGGTGGCGTCAATGAAAGCGATGCTCCCCTTTTCCACCCGAAACCGCACGGTAGGGTCTTCCTCCAAAGAAAATTCCCGATCCGTCGAAAGATCCACAATGCAAACGACTTTTCCATCGTAGGTGATCTGTGCGATTGCCCCCTTCGGACGAAAAAACCGCCAGCTGAAAAGCAGTCCCGCCGTCAGCAGGATCCCGACGGCGATCCACCCTTTATTTTTCCGCAAGGACATAGCCCGCATCCTCCTGAAGCGTAAATTTCTCCCGGAGGTCGTCGGAGATCAGCACCGTCCCGTCTTCCTTCACGGCGATCACGCTGAATTCCGGACGGTTCAGGTTCTCTTTTACGGTATCGCTTCCCAAAAGATAAAGGGTCGTCGAAAGATAGTCCGCCAGCAGCCCATCGCTGCTGATGGCTGTTACGCTTAATAAGTCGGTTTCCGCCGGATAGCCGGTGCGGGGATCCAAAATGTGCCCGTACCGCTTTCCGTCTTCTTCAAAATACCGCTCGTAGCCGCCGGAGGTGGCGATGATCCGATCCTCCCCGCTGAGGGTGCCGAAAAGATCGTTTGCACCCTTCTGCGGATCCCGCAGTCCGATCTGGAATTCGCTTCCGTCCGGCTTCCTCCCCGCAGTAACCACCGTCCCCCCAAGGGACAGGATCCCGGAAACGCCCTTCTCCTCATAAACCTCCCGGCACTTTTCCGCCGCATAGCCTTTTAAAACGCCGCCCAGATCCAGAGAGATTCCCGGCCGGGGCATCCAAACGGTCTTCGTCTCTTCATCTAAGGTTACCTGCTCCCAGCCCACATAGCTCAGCGCATAGCTGATCGCATCGGCGGAAGGCACCTTCGGGTTTTCCGAGGTGATCTCCCACAGCTGCACCAGCGGTGCAACGGTCACATCAAAGACTCCTCCGGAAGCCTCCGAAAGCTGCAGGCTCCTCCGAACGACCGAAAAAACCTCATCCGGCACCTCCACGGCGGAGATCCCCGCCCAGGCGTTTATTTTGCTGATCTGAGAATCGCTGCGATAAGCGGAATAGGTCGTTTCCATTTCCTGAAGGAGACGGTTTACTTCCCGGACGGCTTCCTCTCCGGCGTCCCCGTAAGCCCGCTGGGTCACGAAGGTATCCATGCAGAACTCCTCGCCCGTATAAACGATCTCCTGACTGGGGACACTAGAATCGGCTCTCCGCTGCTCTTGCTTTCTCATAAGAAGCCAACTGAGCGCACCCACTGCAAGCAGCACCGCCGCCAGCACCACGATTCGGGATTTTCTCATGAAATGCCCTTCTTTCGTCTGTAATTGAAGCAAAAAACAGAAGTCTTTCTATCATGATATTATGTTTCCACCATTTTGTCAAGCTATGCTCCTGTTGCAAAATTCGCACAATTTTTAAAAAAATCCCTTAAAAACCGTAAATTTCTACGAATTCAGAAAGGATGAACCAACCATGAAAAAAACTCCTCTTTTCCTGCTTCTCACCGCTTCCGCTGCCCTTTTTGCCAGTTGCGGCAGTTCTGCCGCTTACAAGGACGGCACCTACAAGGCCCAGTACAAGGATCCCGACGAGCACGGTTGGACGGAATACGTCACCGTCACCGTTTCCGGCGGGAAATTCACTGCCGTTGACTTCGACGCTCTTAACGAAGACGGGAAACGAAAATCCGAAGACGAAGAGTATAAGGCCGCCTACACCGGCGCCGGCTATCAGACCTCTCCCGCCGACTACAGCAAAAAGCTGGAGGACAGCCTGCTCTCCAAGCAGGATCCAAGCGCCGTGGACGCCGTTGCCGGCGCTACCAATTCCAGCACGAGCTTCAAGGATCTTTTGAAAAAGCTGGAGCCGCAGATGAAAAAAGGCAACACATCGACTCTTGTAGTGGAAAAATCCAAATAATCTGCAAGGAAAACCATTGACATTTCCCGTAAAAATGAGTATCCTGAAGGTAACGAATTTTTGCGAGGTGTCCGTCATGCTTTTTAAGAAAAACAGCACCATCCTTTTTCAGGGCGACAGCATCACCGATGCAGGCCGCACCGGCTCTCCGGATCCCGACTCCAGCTTAGGGTCGGGCTATCCCTTTTTCATTGCCAATCTCCTGAACGCCACCTATCCCGATTGGAACCTTTCCTTTATAAATAGAGGCGTTTCCGGGAACCGCACCCTGGAGATGTCCGCCCGCTGGGAAAAGGACTGCTTAAACTTAAAGCCAGACCTTCTTTCCGTCCTCATCGGCATCAACGATACCTGGCGGCGTTACGACCGTGGCGACCCCACCTCGGTGGAGGATTACTATAGCCGTCTCACCGCCATGCTCAAAGCCGCAAAGGACGCAAATCCCGACTTAAAGATCCTGCTCATCGAGCCTTTCATCCTCCATGTCAATGAGGAATGCCGCTCCTTCCGGGAAGATCTGGATCCGAAGATTCTCGCCTGCCGAGAAACCGCCATGCATCTGGCCGATGCCTATCTACCCCTGGACGGCATCTTCGCCGCAGCCTGTTTAAAGCGCGAGCCTTCCTTCTGGTCGGCGGACGGCGTCCACCCCACCTTCGCCGGACACACCCTCATCGCACAAAAATGGATTGAACTGGCTATGTCCTGCTGACCCATTTCCCTCGAAAACTGCCTGCAACCGATTTGTTGCAGGCAGTTTTCGTTTACTGTTCAAACGAAAGGATGTGGATCTTTGCTATCGTTTTTGAAATTCGTTTGTAAAAATTGTGCAAAGCTCCGTTCTTTTTCGACTTTTTCTTTCCGGACAAGATTTGTTCATAAACTTCTGCTATATTCTTGTGTACAAAAGACTTTTTGAGTTCCGGTTTCTTTATTTAAACAAAAATTGCCTGTTTTTCAGGATACGCACAACAAAGGAGTTTGTTTATGAGCCGCTTGATCCAACGGCTTCGTGAAAGCCGCTTTTTCCGTTCCGAAATCACGAAACGGGTACTGATCCTTGCTTTTCCCATCGTCCTTTACTGGTTTGCTGAATTGGGGCAGTGCCAGAACCTGTCCCAGATGCTGTCCTTCACATGGAACCGCTTCCGGGTAACGCTGTTCGGCTGCCTGCTGGTTGCCGCCATCTTCTGGACCCTCGCTTTTCTGGTCCGGCGGGTCTGGATCAGCGCAGCCGTTACTGGTCTCCTTTTCATGACCATCTCCACGGTGGAGTATCACAAATATTACGTCACCGGCTGCCACCTGCTTTTCAGCGACCTGATCTTCGTGAAGGGCATTGCCGACGTTTCCAAATTTGCGAGACTCCACTTTAACGTCCTGCTTTTCTTCCTGATCCTGCTGGCTGCCCTTTATGTACTCTGCATCTGGCTCACCGGCGCCCGGTTGAACGGTTCTTTGCCCAAGCGGGCTTCTCTGGCTGTGGTGATAGGCGGGGTCATGATGCTCTCCATCGTAGTTCCAGCCTTTTTTGCACCGGTCTGCACCGTCTTCGGCATTGACAACACCCCTACCTACAATGCCTACGACGATGACCAGCGCTTTGCCAACAATAACCTCATCACCAACTTCACCGTCTCCATCAATCAGGCAGTGACCAGCTCCGTGCAGGAACCGGACGATTATTCTCAGGCAGTGATCGACGGCCTTATGGAATCCACTGCAAAAGCCGAACCGGAAGTAAAACCCAACATCATCTACATCATGTCCGAATCCTACAGCGATTTCCGCCGGCTGGGAAACGTGGAAAACGGCGACCGGATCTATCGGGATCTGGACACCATCCTCTCCGAAAGCGCCCACGGCACCAGCGTGGTCCCCACTTACGGAAACGGCACCGTCCGCACGGAATTTGAGCTGATGTTCGGTCTGCCCGTCAAGTCCTTAAACAACGCCGGCATTCCCCACCAGCTCCTAAAATCCGGCGTGGAGCAGGACACCTTCGCCAATATGTATAAGGCTCAGGGCTACAATACCACCTACATTCACCCCTACCGCTCCAACTTCTACGACCGGGAAGAGGTCTACAGCGAATACGGATTCGACCAGATGCTCTTCATGGACAACCTGACCGTGGACGTCAATTATTTCCGGAATTTCATCGATGACGATACCGCCTTCCGTCAGGCGGAAGAGGTGCTCCGCTCCACTGATGGTCCCGATTACATCCACATCACCACCATGCAGAACCACCAGCCCTACTTAGATGACAAAGGCAAGGAAGTCAGCAACTATTTTGATGGCATCGAAACTTCCAACGCTGCCCTCCTCTCCTTCATCAATGATCTGAAGGCCTTCGACGAGCCTACGATTTTAGTTTTTACCGGTGACCACTTCCCCTTCTTCACCCCGGAGTGCAAGTATTATCAGAATCTGGGCATCACCGTGGACAACTGCGAAAAGCTCTACGAAAAAACCTGGATCGTCTGGAACAACTACGGTCTTGATACCTCCTCCATTCCCGATGAGACCTTCTCCACCTTCTACCTGCCCCATCTGGTCTATCGTCTGGCCGGCTTTGAAAGCCCCTTTGTAGACACGGTCTTGAAGGAAATGAGGACCCGGCCCATTTACTCCGTTGCCGTAAACCCTTCCACCAATTCGGAGCTTTTGGATCTTCTCACCTACGACCGCACCATGGGAAACAACTATTCCGAACCCGGACATTCCAATATGAACATTGACGACTAAAAAAGATCCCGTTGCCAAAGCTTTCGGCAGCGGGATCTTTTCATCCTTTTTTCAGTCTTCCTTCAGATATTCCATAATGTCCAGCCCCATCATCGGCATGAGCCGGGGAATGGTCAGTCGGTACCGCATATAGGCGTGGTACCGCATGGCGTTTTCCATGAACTGGGGATCCACATTGACGGCGTCCGGCGTGATCGGCGCTCCGGCGACCTTCATCATGGCTACCAGCTTCTCCGTCTCCGGAAGCTCTTCTTCGATGATCTTCCGGATCTGAGGCCAGCACTCCTCCAGCTTTTTCGGGTCTACTTTATCGGTAATGGTGGGATTGTTCAGCTTCCGAACGTCCTCCTGCATCTCCGGGGCATAGTGAGCGTACACATCGTCCCAGTCGGTGGGATCCTTGGTGCAGTGGATCGCCGGGAGCTTCGCCAGGTTCCGGTAAAGCCGGTTGCAGTAAACGGTGGCGACGCCTACCTTCCGTCCGTGATAATCCGGCCAGATGCCCTTGATAACCTTATGGCACTCCAGATAATGGGAAACGACGTGCTCCGCCCCGCTGGCCGGCCGGGAACAGCCGGCAAACTTCATGGCAACGCCGGTCATGACCAGCGCTTCCATCACGGCTCCTGCCGCTTCTTCGCTGTCGCTGGTGATCCGATCCGCCAGAGCGGCGATCTTCCGCACGGCATCTCTCGTAATCCCGGCGATTGCCTCGCAGTAGTATTCGTTAATGAGGAGGTTTGCCACCCGCCAGTCCACCAGTCCGATGTACTTGGCCATCATATCCCCGAAGCCGGAGGATTTGAGGATCGTCGGTGCCTTCGCAAGGACCGCCGTATCCGCAAGGATGATGGAGGGCTGCTTCGCCTGCCAGGAGGTCTTGAAGTTATCCTTGATAATGGGAGCCGTATCCGACGCAAATCCGTCCATCGAGGGCGCCGTGGCAAAAATGCAGAATTCCTTTTTAAGCTCGTAGGCAGCCACCCGGCAGATGTCGTTCAAAGAACCGGTTCCCACCGAAAGGATGGCGTCCACGTCAGAGGTCAGCGCCTCCACTTCCCGGACCTGCTCCACCTTTGCGCTCAAAAGATTCTCATAGATCAGCTCTTTCACATGAAAGCCGCTGCCCTTTAAGCTCTCCAGCACCCCTCTTGCCGCTTCCAGCGTGTTCCGATCCGCCACCAGCAGGATCTTTTCGGGAAAGCCCGCCTCTTTTAAAATCGCACCGGTCTTTGCCGTCAGCCCGCTGCCGATCTCCACCTGCTTGGTGTCGCAGCGGTGCTCCCGCCCGCAGGAGCACTGCTCCAGCCGTTTTGCAATTGCCTGCAGATCCATATTGCTACCTCCATAAATCGTTTTACTTTTTCCTATTTTAGCACTCTCCGCCCCCAAAATCAACCCTACGACTTTTTTCTTTTTCCGGCGCATATAGTTCCAGTACCGGAAGGAGGGAACGCCTTGAAAGCACGTCTTTTTTTCAAAAATGCCCTGATCCTCATGGCAGGCTCCTTCCTTCTCCGGACGCTGGGCGTGGGCTTTGGGATCTGGCTTTCCGGGAAAATGGGTGCCGAAGGCATGGGGCTTTTCCAGCTCATCGGCACGGTCTACGCCTTCGCCTCCACCCTTGCCACTTCTGGGATCTACCTTTCCGTCACCCGTCTGGTGGCGGAGGAAGAAGCCGCCGGCTGCTACGCCGCCGCAGACGATGCCATGCGGAAATGTATGGCTTACGGGATCGGAGTAAGTCTGCTGGCGGCAGCCGCCCTGTTTTTCGGAGCGGAGCTTCTGGCAGAAAGGCTTCTTTCCGGACCAAGAACCGCCCTATCCCTGCGGATCCTCGCACTTTCCCTCCCCTTTATGGCCTTTTCCTCCAGTCTCCGGGGCTATTTTTTCGCCCTTCGGAAAGCGTGGATCTCCTCCTCCGCCCAAATCGTGGAGCAGCTTTTCCACATCGGAACGGCCGTTCTTCTTTTTGTCCTCCTGCAGCCGAAAGACCTCTCTGCCTCCTGCGCCGTCGCTTCCTCCGGCTTCCTTTCCGGGGAATTTTTCTCCTTCCTCTATTCCCTGTTCCTTTACTGCAGGGATCGCTCCCGCCGTTCGTTCACTCGCTGCTCCTATCCGGAGATCACTCGGCGCTTCCTGCGGATCACCGTCCCGGTAGCGCTCAGTTCCTACCTGAAATCCGCTTTGGTCACAGTGGAAAACCTGCTGATTCCCTTCGGGTTCCGCAGATACGGTGCCAGCGGCTCCGGAGCCTTGGCGCAGTACGGTATGACGGAAGCTATGGCCATGCCGGTGCTGACCTTTCCCATCGCCTTCCTCACGTCCTTTTCGAGCCTTCTTGTCCCGGAGATCGCCGAAGCCCGGGCATTGAACGATCGATGCCGGATCGCCCGGCTGGCGTCAAAGGTGCTGCGGTACACACTGCTCTTTTCGACAGCGGTCACCGGGATTTTCCTCTATTTTTCCGACGAGCTGGGGCAGCTCCTCTACCATCGGGAAGACGTGGGGAGCATGCTGGCACTTTTAGCGCCACTGGTGCCCCTCCTCTATCTGGACAATGTGGCGGACGCCATGCTGAAAGGCTTGGATCAGCAGGTCAGCGTCCTCCGCTATTCCATTGCAGACTCTTCCTTGAGCATCCTCCTGCTTTTCCTTCTGCTCCCTCTTTACGGGGTCAAGGGGTATGTGATCGTCCTTTATGCCAGCACCTTTTTAAACGCCGCTTTAAGTATCGCCCGTCTGGCGAAGGTGACCTGTATTTCTGCAGATCCCATCCTTTGGGCCGGAAAACCCGTCTGTTCCATCGTTTTATCGGCAGCTGCCGTTTCTGCCGCCGACCGGATCTTCCCCGTTCTTCGCTGGGACATTTTTTGGAAGGTCCCGATCACCCTGCTGCTCTATGTCCTTCTGCTTTTCCTAAGCGGGAGCTTTGACAGGGAGGATTTTCGATGGTTCAAACGGGTGTTTCAAAAAGAAAAGCCGGCGACCTTGCGAAACCTCTCCTCTGAAGAATGAATCGGTTCTTTTCCGCAAACTGTTCTCTTTTCATCATTGAATTCCCAGCTCTTCAAAGTGATACCGTGGTTTTCCGACGCTTTTCTTTCCATACTCGATTGCTTTTACAGGACAGTAACAAATACAAGCCATGCAATGAGTACAATTTTCGCCCCACACCGGCTTTCCGCCCTTGAGTTTCACATTGTTCAGCGGGCATTTTTTTGCGCATCGCCCACAGCCGGTGCAGGCATTCCCCGCCTGAAACGCCTTGGCTCTTACAAAAAAGCGGTAAAAGATCGGATTCACCGGGCCGCTCATAAACCGGTCATAGAGATTGTTTCTCGGCGCAGGAAAAGGCTGCCCTACTCGAATCCGTTCAATCGCATTCGTAATCGCAGGCTCCGCCTCTTCCACAATTTTTTTGGCTTTCTCCGTCTTTGGTGCATCAAACATGGCAATGTAGTTCTCAGGCATGATAATTTGTGCCGTTCCCATATAATTTAAGCCCTTCTGCTCTGCAAGCAGACGGTTGTATTTTGCTGCATTCCCGATCTCTCCGCCGCAATCCATCACAAACCAGATGCGTTTTACAGAAAGCAGTTCCGTTTTGGAGATCCAATCGGAAACGATTTTCGGGATCCGCCACGCATAGGTTGGGGTGACAACGATCACATCCCCTTTAACAGACATCGGCGAATGATCCTTTGCCCTGATCTTTGCGTTCAAGTCTACTTTTTCATCCTGCAGTGCTTCTGCAAGCCGCTTTGCAAGGTAGCGGCTATTTCCGGTTCCGGAAAAACATAAAATCATTGAAAGAACACCCCATCATTTTTGATTTGTCTTCATTTTACCCTTCTTCTCCGTCAGTTGCAAGGATTTAAGCCATTATTCCGGAAGGGTAGACCGGCCGTTCCTCCCACAGAGTAAGCGTGTCCGACGTCACCCGGCAGTTCCGGGCGAGGATCGATACCCCCGCCGTCTCCGCCTGCCGCAGAGCCTCCCCGAAAGCCGGGTGGGTCGCATCATTGGGCAAAAGGAAGCGGGCTTCCTCCATCTGGATGACAAAGAGAAGAGCTGCTTCATATCCGGCGCTTTTTGCCCGAATCAGTTCCTCGATATGCTTTATACCCCGTTCGGTGGGCGCATCCGGGAATTTACAGATCCCTTCCTGTTCCAAAGTGACCCCTTTCACTTCCAAAAAAGCCCTTTTTTTACCCGCTTCCAGATAAAAATCGAACCGGGAATCCCCGAAAACAACCTCCCGCTTCACCATTTCCGCCCGGCCGATCCCCGGGAGGCAGAGGGAGCCATCCCGTAGCGCTTCCTCCGTTACTGCATTGGGCGCCTGGGCATCCATATTGATGAGCTTCTCCCCTTTTTCTACAGCGATCAGGTCGTAAGGCGTTTTCCGCCCCTCTGTCCTTGCCGGCTCCAGCCAGACGGTACAGCCGGGTACAAGCAGCTCCGCACAGCGGCCGGTGTTCTTCACATGGACGGTGACCGTTTCCTCCCCCAACTGACAAACAGCGATGAACCGGTTGGGCCGGGACAAAAAGATCGCCGGAAGCGTTTTCCAATATTGCAAGATTCTCTCTCCTTTCGCCCCCGACTAAAATTTCTTGCATTCCGGAGCCGCAGGTGGTATACTCTCCTTACGAGCTGTCGATCCACCCCAGCCTCCGCAGGCTGATTCCTTTTGACGGGAGGCGATTTTATGTATGAAAACAAAGAACAAAAAGAACGGGCTGTCCTTGCCGGTGTGAGTACCGGCGCATTTGACGCCGAAGCGTCCATAGACGAGCTGGCGGAGCTTGCCGACACCGCCGGCGCTGAAGTGCTGGCAAAATTCATCCAGAACCGGGAAAGCCCCGATAACGCCGCCTATTTAGGCGAGGGAAAGCTCCGGGAAATCCGGGATTTCTGCCGCCAGCAGGAAGCGGATCTTCTCATTCTGGACGATGAATTGAGCGGCATCCAACTCCGGAACATCGAAGAGATCACCGGCGTCCACGCCATCGACCGCACCACCCTGATCTTAGACATCTTTGCCGGACGTGCCCGATCCCGGGAGGGCCGCATTCAGGTGGAGCTCGCCCAGCAGAAGTACCGGCTTCCCCGGCTCATCGGCCTTGGGAAGCAGCTTTCCCGGTTAGGCGGCGGCATCGGCACCCGCGGTCCCGGCGAAACCAAGCTGGAAAGCGACCGCCGCCACATCCGCCGGCGCATCAACGCACTGGAGGCGGAACTGAAAGCCTTAGGCGAAAACCGTGCCCGTATCCGGCAGCGCCGCAGCAAAAACGGAGCCATCACCGCCGCTGTCGTGGGCTACACCAACGTGGGGAAATCCACGCTTTTGAATCTTTTGACCACGGCGGAGGTCTATGTTCAGGATCAGCTGTTCGCAACGCTGGATCCCACCGCCCGGGAACTCACCCTGCCAAACGGACAACGGATCATCCTGGTGGATACCGTCGGACTGATCCAGCGGCTGCCCCACCAGCTGGTGGAGGCGTTCCATTCTACGTTGGAGGAAGCGGCCGATGCCGATCTGATCTTAAACGTCTGTGACTGCTCCGACCCGGCGGTAGACCGGCAGCTGGAGGTCACCCGGCAGCTTCTTGCCGACCTGGGCTGCGGCGGGATCTCCACCCTTACCGTCTATAATAAGATCGATCTTTGCCCCGATCCGGAACGGTTCGTCGGGAACGACCACACCGTCTATATTTCTGCGGCAAAGAGACAGAACATCCATGGCCTTCTCCACGCCATGGAAACTGCCCTTTCCGAGAAAATGCGGCAGGTGACGCTGGAGATTCCCTACAGCGAAGGGAGCCTTTTGAACCTTCTCCGGGAACGTGGGCGGGTCCGGAAGGAAGAATTCCTCGAAGACAAGATCCGCATCGAAGCCACTGTGGATGAAAAGATCCTGAAAGTTCTTTCCCCCTATCGGGTCTGAACCGCACCCTGCCTTCTCCTCCGGCATATACTGTCGGGAGAAAGCGGGGTGTATCTTTGTCATGCAGGAATTTCTTCTGGTTCTGATCGTGGTGATCGACGCCTTTTTCGTCAGCTTTTCCTACGGATCCCAAGGCATCCGGATCCCATGGAGCTCCGCCCTTCTGATCAGCGGGGTAAGTACGGTCTTTCTGGTTCTCTCCTCGCTGGGAGCGGCATGGGTAGGCGGACAGTTGTCCCGGGAAGTGGCCGTCTGGCTCAGCTTCGGGATCCTCTTTCTTCTGGGATGCCTGGAGCTTTTCCAAAACGGGCTGAAAGCGGCTTTGCGAAAGCGTGCCGACGCCGTCCGGCAGCTTTCCTTCCGATGGTCGGGGATCGCTTTCGCCGTTACGGTCTATCTGGATGAGACCAAAGCCGACGCCGACTGCTCGAAAAATCTTTCGCCGAAAGAAGCGCTGCTTTTGGGGGTGATCCTTGCGCTGGACGCTTTAGGGGCAGGATTTGGCTGCGGCCTTTCCGATCACGACCTGCCGCTGCTTTGCGGGCTCTCCCTTCTCATGCATCTGGCAGTGATCCTCTTAGGGCAGCGTTTTGGAAAAAAGACGGCGGGAAAGCTGCCGAAACCCCTCCTTAACTTAAACGGCGTACTGCTGATCCTCCTGGCATTTTTCCAATTGCTCTGAAGGTACCCTTTTATTATAACAAACAGGAAAGTGGAAAACAAGCATTTTAGAATTTTTATAAAATATTTTCTTTGACAGTTACTCCAATGGGTGTTATACTAAGAAAAAACGACAAGGAGTGTTTCCCATGGCATTGATGCACGTTGATTTCTTCTCAAACGCCCTTGGAATGTGTACCCAGATGGACGTCATCCTTCCCCAGCAGACCCGGGGACAGATCGGGATGGAGGGCAAAGCCGGCGACCGCTTCCCCACTCTTTTCCTTCTTCACGGAATGAGCGATGACCATACCATCTGGCAGCGCCGCACCTCCATTGAACGCTATGTGGCGGATCTGAACCTTGCAGTGGTCATGCCCACCACCCATCTTGCATGGTACAGCGACACCCAGTACGGCTACCGCTACTGGGAATACATCTCCCATGAGCTGCCGGAGATCTGCCGCTCCTTCTTCCGGGGAATGTCGGACCGTCGGGAGGATACCTTTGCGGCGGGACTTTCCATGGGCGGCTACGGCGCCTTCAAACTGGGACTCCGTGCCAGCGACACCTTCTCGGCGGCTGCGTCCCTTTCCGGCGGATTGGACATTGTGGACATCATAAATGCCGAACGCCATGTAGGGAACCAGCCTCTCTGGCGAGGCATCTTCGGGGATCCGGCTTCTGTTCCCGGCAGCGACAATGACCTTTTTGCCCTCTCCGAAAAGCTGAAAGCCTCCGGAAAACCTCTGCCGAAGCTGTTTATGTGGTGCGGAACAGAGGATTTCCTCTATCAGCAGAACCTTAAAATGCGGGATCATTTAAATGGCCTCGGCTACGACCTGACCTATCGGGAGACCCCCGGGGATCACCAGTGGTGCTATTGGGATCGGGAGATCCAAAATGTTCTCAAATGGCTTCCTATTCAGGAAAATCAATAAACTTATCTACCCTCTGCTCTCTTTGGCAGAGGGTATTTTGTTAACTTCTGGAAGAAATTCCTTCAAAAGTGCAAAATGCAGCGAAAAGAACGAGTCACAAAATTAAGATAACTTACGAAAACAGCTGGGATTTATTGAAAAATGCACAATTTTATGGTATTATTATGTATCTGGAAAGCGTATAGATGATCCCTCTAAAACTCCTTTTTACTATCAGGAAGTGAACAACCGGAATGAATGGAGCAAGCAATCGGAAAAACCGAAAAAAGAGCGGATTCACGCTGATGGAAACCGTTATCGTAGTGGCGGTAATGGCCATTCTTGCCGGATTGGCAATTCCTGCGGTCATTCTCCTTCAGAAAAGCCTATACATCGCTAAAATGGACGATTATGCCCGGCAGATCTTTCTGGCGGCGCAAAGCGAAATGAGCACCATGAAGGACTCCGGACGTCTGGAATCCTTCGTGCGTGTATTGGACACCCGCTTGGAAGAAAAGCCCTCCGATTTCCCGGAAACGGACAACGACGCATGGAAAGACCTCTTTACAGTCTATTCCGAAGACGAACCTGCACGGAACTTTCTCCTGCGTTCCAGCGAATCTCTGGAGCAGGCGACGGAGAACGGCGGGTATTTTTTGCTGGAATTGAACCCGTTAAGCGGCGAAGTCTACAGTGCCTTTTATTCGGAAAAGCCTTTTACTTATGAGGACATCACCGCCCTTACCGACCGTTCCAGAAGCACCCGGAAGGAGCTGGGACTTGGCTACTACGGCGGAGGTGCGGCGGATTCCGGAACCATCAGCATTCCCCGATCCTTTTACCCTACCGTAAATGTAGTAAACGGCGAGGAGCTTTATGTCTCCGTGACCTGCAATGATCTGATGTCCTTACGG
>USLH01000019.1 GCA_900555435.1 uncultured Oscillospiraceae bacterium
CAACGATATCTGACCCTGACCGTTACAGTCGCCGATGAAAGTGAGAAAACCTACCGGAAAACTTATCATGGCGGCAGTGATTTCTTCGTCATCAACGACAGTGTTTCCGTCCAGCTGATTTTGGACAGTCTGGAAGAAAAAAATGCCTTCAAAAAAACCGGCCTTACCCCCGGAGACGATCTGAACGTCACGGCGGAGCTGCGGTATGAAGATGCCAACAAGGGCTTGAGCATTCAGGGCAGCGGAACCGTTTCCGGCGTCAACAGCCTTTTTGCCGCCAAAGAAAAGACGGACGGAAGCGTCACCGTTCAGGTATCCAAGGTCCGCCACCTCAACAATCTGAGAAAGAGCATTTACACCTCTGCCCCCTCCGGACTTCAGGTTTTGCAGACCGCGATGATCTCCTTTGACTTTTCCGACTGGAAAGAAGAAGACTTTACATCTGTATGGACGCAAAATCCTCTGGAACAGTTTGCCCCGATCGTGAACTCCTCCCTTTCCGACGGCAGCTTTGACGGACAGGAAAACGAGATCCGGGGATTTGTCTTTGCGGGAACCGACCAGTCCGGACTGTTTGCCTCTTTGGAAAACGTGACCTTAAAAAACATCCGCCTGACCGATAGTGTTTCCACCGGACGGCAGGCAGGTACTTTAGCCGGTTCCTTAAAAAACTGCACCCTTGAAAACTGCGGCACTTACCTGAATACCAAAGACCGCCATGGTGCCTATTATCCGGATATGCCGGAACGGGAAGAGCGCTTTTTCGTCTCCGGGGAGGATTCCGCCGGCGGATTGGCTGCAGAATTTGATAACTGCACGCTTACAAACTGTTTTGCCGCACTGGATGTTTCCTCTGACACCAATGCAGGCGGATTGGGCGGCATTTTCTCCTCCTCCGCCCTTGTGAAAAGCTATGCGTCCGGAGACGTAACGACCAACCGTTACGGCGGCGGTCTATTCGGAACCGTTCAGGATGAAAGCTCCCTCACCGATTGCTATGCCACCGGAGACGTTATCTGCGAAAGCTACGGCGGCGGCTTGACCGGACAAGCAGATTCTTCCTATCTGATAGACGGACGAGCCTACGGCCGGGTGTCCAAAGCAAACGGAAAGGACGATCTGCGCACCTCCGGCGGTATTGCCGGAGGGAGAACAGACGCCACTTTTCAAAACTGCGTCTATCTGCGGCAGTCCAATTATAATGACAACTATACGAATCCCTCCGGCGTATCCGCCTTTTCCTATAGCGGTCTGCGGGATACGGTCACGCATGTCGGCGAAAGCGATCCATACGCTCCGGCCCTTCGTGGTCTGGGGTTCCCATTCCCACTGCTGCAGAAAGGCGAGCAGTCCATGAGCCACTATGGAGATTGGCCGGAAGCCTATCAGCTGCAGGCGTCGCTGGTCTACTACGAGCGATATGCCGGCGGCGGTTACGGCTACTATGCGAAGACCAGCCTGACCAACGCCGGACAGACCATCGGCGGCGAGTGGGTTCTCGACACCCTCCGAAACGAGATCTGCGTGGAGGACGGCTATGCACTGATGACCATTTATGCGCTGGATTCCTTCTACTACGATCTGGATACCGGCGTGACCGGCGCCGCTCATTCCCGGAAAACGGTCCGGATCACCAGCAATGTGGATGGCACCACCCGGGATCAGGCGGCACTGATCAGCGATAACGTAAGCCTTGTCTTCCGGGATGCCAGCCAGACCTTCCTGACGGAGGTGTCCATCTCCAACGCCAAGGTTTACCGGCTTCCTTTTGACCTGCAGATCACCTCCCGGCTGGCCGCCAACACTTTCTGGGAAACGCTGACCATCACCGCTTATGCGGCAGGCAGCAAGGAAGAAGTCTTTACGGACAGCGTCTTTTACTACTGCCCGGACTTTGCCCGAAACGCCGTAAACCCGGAGCCCGGAACCACTCCTACTCCTCCGGACGAACCCGGCGGCGAGGAAAAACCGGTCTATGTCCGCTCCGCCCGGCAATTAAACGGCCTTTCCCGTTCCACCTACTACTGGAACGACTATCGGGGCGGTATGCAGATCCATTTCAAGCAGGAAACAGACATTGATTTTGCGGCTTACACCAAGAAATACTGCGGCGTTACCTACGACCTTATGGATACTTCTTCCTCCAATTCCTATCGGAATCAACCCATCGGCCGCCCCAACGACAAGAAGGACGACCAGACCTTTATTACCAACAATTTCCGGAACTTCTACGACGGTCAATGCAGAAAGATCATCGATTACCGCTGCGAAGCCAGCACTTATCGGTTCACCGGCCTCTTCGGCGAGGTGGAACGGGGAACTTTAAAGAACATCGTCATGGTGGCCTCCGATCCGGAAAACCACTCTGGTTACATCAAATCCACCTATTCCGGCGGAAGCCCCAATCAAACGGCCGGTACAGGCACTCTGGCGGGACTGATTTATATGGATCTTTACTATAGGGAAGGCGACCGTCAGGCTACGGTTGAAAACTGCACGGTCTCTGGTTACTATGTAGAATATGTGGGCTCGCAGAACGGTGCATATGCATTGGGAGGACTGGTTGGCTTCAGTTTCTGTGAGATCAAAAATTCTTCAGCCGTCTGTGACCTGTACGGCAATGCCACCAACAAACAAGAAGGTCGCATTGGTGGATTGGTCGGTGCTCTGGACGGCATAGGTGCGATCCGGAACTGTTACGCCGGCGGCACAATTTCCGCTTCAAACTATGCCAGGATTGCTGGTATCAGCGGCGGATGCAAGGTTATTTACGGTTACGGTCAATACGACCAAACCAAGCGGGTCGCCACCATCGAAAACGCCTACTCTTTCTGCACCTTAAAGCGCTCGAATATCTCTTCCGGTATCGGCTGGATTTTCGGCGTTACTTCCCCCGCAGGCTTGAGCAGCGATGACCCTGCCCATACCATCAACCTGCAAAACTGCTACTATCTGAAAGACACGGTGGAAGGGATCACCCTCGGAGAAGACGGCAGCACCGGACTTACAGCGGAAGAGCTTTCGTCTCTTTCTTTCTCCGGAGTTTCCAGAACCGTTTCGGCAGAAAACAGCCATCCGTGGAGCGTCGTTTTGAAAGGCCGCTCTTACCCCTTCCCTGCCATGGTCACCAACCTGGCTAAAGAGCCTGTCCATTACGGCGACTGGCCCATCGATCCGATTCTGGATCAGGAAACCTATTTGGTTTACTATGAACAGTATGCCGATGACTATTGGGGCTACTACACGGTCACCGGAAGCGGACAGGTGTACGACACACTTTGGGAAGATAAGGAGATCCTGTCGGCAGGTTACGGCTTCCTTTCCACCACCGGGACTTTTCGGATCCGTTTCAACGACGGGCAGCTTTTGACTTATGAAACACTGTCCGCTGAAACGCTGGTAAGCTGCATGCAGCAAAACTATTCCCTGATCGACACCAGTGATACCTACGCTCAAACCCTGCATAATCAGATGAGCTGGACGGGACAGAATACGGTCAAAGCCGCTCTTAAGCGTTGGAACTGGACCGATCTGGATACGGTGTACCTGAACGCTGACTACGCAAAAGGGATCTTCTCCACCCAAACACAGGACACATTCCAGATCCGCACCGCAAAGCAGCTTCAGAACACCAGCGGGAATAAGTCTGGACTTACCTTCTCCCTCACCCATTCCATTCGTGCGGCAGACGGCTTGTTGACTTCTTTGGACAATAGCGGCGGGGTAACGTATATTGGAAACGGATATACCATCCGGGATCTCTCTGTTCCTCTCTTTGATGTCAATGCCGGTCAACTGTCCGGGCTTATCCTTACGCAGGCAGATGTGACCGCAGCAAACGGCGACGCTGCTCTTCTGGCCTTAACCAATCAGGGGACGATCGAAGATTGTTCCGTTTCCGGCACGGCAACCGCTCAAAACGGAAAAGCCGCCGGTCTGGTCCTCTGTAACGCCGGAAGCGCCGTGATCCGAAGATGCCGAGTGGATGGAACGGTCACGGCATCCGGGAATGCGGCAGGCGGTGTCCTTCAAAACAACGGCCGCATCGAGCGGTGCGCCGTTTCGAGTACCGTTACCTCCCAAGACGGAGTGGCTTCCGGAATGTCCGTTCAGGTCAGCGGGGTTCTCTTAAACAGCTGCGTTTCCGGAGCCGTTACCGCCCCTACCCCTACCGGCTTCTTTGGAGGCGGGACCGGCACTGTCCGAAGCTGCTTTACTATCGCCGAGGTATTTTCGACGAAAGGCAGTTCTGCTATGGGCTTCGCTCCCGCAACGACCAGCAACGATAATACCGGATTTTTCACCGGCGGAAACGATCACTCTCCGGCTCCCCAGTACACCCGCTGCCGGTACATCGACTGGTCGGCTTCTGTAGATGCAAACGGGATCCCCACCAATAATTGGCCGGATGGGATCCTCTGGGAATAAAAAAGAAAGGAGGCGTCCTTTGTGCAGGCGCTCAGAAAAAAACTCCGCAGCTCCAAAGGGACGTCGATCCTTTTTGCTTTGATGCTCTTTCTGGTCTGCGCCACGGTGGCGGCCATGATTCTCGGTTCCGCTTCCACCAATCTGCAAAAGTCCAAGGAGCGAAAAGCACAGCTCCAAACCTACGCTTCCGTCAGCTCCGCAGCCCGGCTGCTTCGGGATGCAGTGAAGGACCTTTCCTACATAGGCGTCGAACATCAGGAAACCTACGGCTGTACCGGCATGGGACTGACTCTTTCCGATCCGGATGAGCACGATACGATTTACAGCTTTGACCAATTTGAACGGGCCAACGACAACACGGACTTTCTTTCCGAGCTGCTGCTGGAAGGCGCTCAAAAAGTCTACATGAGCCAGCTCCAGTATGCCGTGGACAAACGGATTCCTTTCACCGGCTGGTCCGAGACCTTTACAATCGACGACGGGCTCTGTCCGGTCAGCGTAATCGTTTCCATTGATTCCGATTATGCCCTCACCTTTCTCCTCTCCCCTGCCGATGAAAATCGGAAGGAAGACTATCGCATGACCGTGATCTGTAAAAGCTCCGTTTCCGATCCGATCCAGACCTTTGAAGACCTTACTTGCACCCATACATGGACCCACTGGACCGAAGACGGGATCCAGGTAGACGAACCGGACACCTCTTTCACCGGCCAGAAAACTTTTTACACCACTACAATCGCTTGGGAAACCGGATCGATTTTCAAGGGGGTGAGCCGCCGTGAATAAGAAGCGTCTGCAAAAAGGCGAAACCCTTACCGAAACGCTGGCGGCCATTCTCATTTCCGCCCTTTCCAGCGCCCTGCTCCTTACCGCTGTCATGACCTCCAGCAAGGTCAACAAGCAAACCGAAGAAGCGGATCTTGCCCTTCGGGAGCAACAGCTTGCCGCCGAGGAACAAATCAACGGCAAGCCGGACACGGTCAGGGTGGGCCGGGATTCCTATCCGGTACTTCGCTACGGTGAAGACGGACAGCTCCAGACCTACGTTTTAAACGGAGGTGGTACGCCTTGAAACTACGGAAAAAGAAAGGCTTCACCTTAGTGGAAACAGTCGTGGTCACCCTGATCGTCGCCATGCTCTCCGCCCTGCTGGTTACGGGGATCGGCACCGCTATCCGGATCCGCTCCAATGAGCTTTTCGCTTCGGAAAGTGAGCTGCTGGCCTCTACTCTTAATACGGCTTTGGGCGATGTGCTCCACTATTCCAGTTACGACGGCGATGAAGCCGGCGTTCCCACCTTTACAAACCCCGGCTACGGTATCTTCTCCGGCTATCTGCTGGTCGAAGACGGACGGATTCTCATCAGTGACCGCCCCGCTTCCGATTCCGGCGCCGTCCTGCTCACCTTGACGGGAGGCGGCGCTTATACGGATCTTTCGGTGACTTCGTTTACCATGTCCTATGAAAACGGGATTTACACCGGGAGCTATGACATTCAGGGCAGCTCCCCGAACCAACAAAAAACCATCACATTTGCATTTCGGCCAATCAATGGCTGAACTTTCATAAGAAGGAGACGGTATTATGGCGCACCCGAGACTTGGCGACCTGCTGGAATCCAACGGCGTTATCACCCATGAGCAGCTCCAGCACGCACTGGAACAGCAGAAGGTGACCAAAAAGCGGCTGGGTGAAGAACTGATTGATGAAGGCATCATCACAGAGCAGCAATTCATCGATACCCTGCGCATCCAGTTGGGCATCGACTTCATCGACCTTTCCGTTACAACACCGGATCCTCAGCTGGCAGCAATCCTCCCCCGGAACCTGACAAAAAAATACGACGTGACCCCCGTCCGACTTCACGGTGACACCCTGTATCTGGCCATGGCCGACCCTTTGAACTTTATGGCACAGGAAGAGGTCAAGGCAGCCACCCGTCGGCGAGTGGTTCCCATGATCGCCACCAAGGACGCCATTCTCCACGCCAATGCAAGCCTTTACGGCAACGAAGGCGCTTCCCGAGCCATCGAGGACATGAAACGGGAGATCGTCTCCGGCCCCCAGTCGATGCCGGCGGTTGATAACGTCCTGGATCTGGGCGAAAATACGGCCCCTACCGTCCGTCTGGTCAACTCTATCATCGAACGTGCCGTTCTGGAGGGCGCCAGCGACATCCATCTGGATCCTACGGAAGCGGAACTGCGGGTTCGGATGCGGATCGACGGCGTTATGTGCTTTATCATGAATGTCCCGAAGGATCTGCAGGCCTCTGTTCTGGCCCGCCTGAAGATCATGGGCGGCATGGACATCACCGAGCGCCGGGTCCCTCAGGACGGCCGTACGGGCATTGTCATCCACCAGCACGGCTTAGACCTGCGTATGTCCACCCTCCCCACCATTTACGGCGAGAAGGTGGTCATCCGTCTTCTGGATAAGAACTCCCAGCTGCTCACCAAAGAGCACATCGGCCTGACCGGAGCGGATCTGAGCAAGTACCAGTCCCTGCTTCGCCGCCCAAACGGCGTGATTTTGCTGGCAGGCCCGACCGGAAGCGGTAAATCCTCCACCATGTACACCATGATCCGGGAGGTCAACACCCCCGAGGTCAACCTGATGACGCTGGAGGATCCGGTGGAATATAACATCGACGGCGTGAACCAGACCCAGATCAACGAAAAGACCGGCATGACCTTCGCAAACGGTCTCCGCTCCATCCTGCGGCAGGATCCGGACATCATCGCCGTCGGCGAGATCCGGGACGGCGAGACCGCCGAGATCGCCATGCGGGCCGCCATCACCGGCCATCGGGTCTTCTCCACCATCCACACCAACAGCGCCCTTGCCGCCATCGACCGGCTCCGGGACATCGGCGTTCCGGATTACCTGATTGCCGGCGCTTTGAACGGCGTCATTTCCCAGCGGCTGGTTCGTCGGATTTGTCCCGAATGCAAGGAGACCTATGCTCCTGACCCGGAAGATTTGGCCGATGTAGGGCTTTCCGCTAAAGAAGGTCAGACCTTCAGCCGAGGCAAGGGCTGCCCCAACTGCTTCGGAACCGGATACCGGGGACGGATCGCCGTTTTTGAGATCCTGATTCTCTCCAAGCGGCTCCGTGCCGCTATCAGCCGGGGCGCACAGCAGGATGAATTGGAGCGCATCGCCGAGGAAGATGGAAACTTTGTCCGGCTGGACGAAAACTGCCGTCGGCTTTTAAAAGAAGGCGTGACCTCCATTGAAGAGATTCACCACATCATGGTCTCCGCTCAGGCGGACTGATCCCGAAAGAAGTGTGACACATGACCATCGAAGAACTGATCCGCCAGGGATATGAGCGAAAGGCTTCCGACCTGCACCTGATCTGCGGCCTTCCCCCTCAGTACCGGATCCTGGGGGAACTTCAGCCGGCGGAGGGCTTCCCTCCCCTGACCGCAGCCGACTGCATCTCCCTTGCCGGGGAGCTGGCAGGCGACCGCCTTACCCTTCTGGATTCCGGAACGGAGCTGGACGGCTCCGACACCATCGCCGGCGTGCGGATCCGTATGAACCTCTTTCTGCAGCAGGGGATTCCTTCCGCCGCCATCCGGCTGCTGGCGGAAACCATCCCGGCGCTGGAGAGCCTGGGGCTCCCTCCTGCCGTGCTGGATCTAACCCGTAGAAGCCGGGGGATCGTCCTGGTCACCGGTGAAACCGGAAGCGGGAAATCCACAACTCTCGCGGCCATGATTGACCACATCAACCACCGGCAGTCCTGCCACGTCTTGACTTTGGAAGACCCCATTGAATATCGCTATACCCCCGACCGCTGCATCTTCAACCAGCGGGAGATCGGAAGGGATACCGCCGGGTTCGCCGCCGGCCTTCGTGCGGCGCTCCGGGAAGATCCGGACATTATCTTAGTCGGCGAGCTCCGGGATCGGGAAACCATTGAAACGGCGCTGACCGCCGCCGAAACGGGGCACCTGATCTTCGGCACCCTTCATACCGGCTCCGCCGCCGACGCCATCGACCGGATCGTAGGCGTTTTCTCTCAGGAAGATCAGCAGCAGATCCGGATGCAGCTTTCCATGACGCTGCAGGCCGTTTTAGCCCAGCAGCTGCTCCCCAGCGCCGATCATACCCGACGGCTGGCAGCCTGCGAGCTGATGATGGTCACACCTGCCGTCCGGAACCTGATCCGGGAAGGCAAGACCCCACAATTAAATAACGCCATCGCCACCTCCGGCGCAGAAGGTAGCATCACCATGGACGCTGCCCTGTTGCGGCTGTTGAAAGCCGGAAAAATCACGGCGCAGGCCGCCGAAGAAGCCTCCCGGGATCCGGATCAGTTCCGGAAAAACCGTGCCTCTCAAGGATGGTGTTAATTTATGACGACCTATCAATACACAGCCATTTCCCTGAATGGGGAAAAAGTCACCGGTGTGGTGGAAGCCGTGGATGAATACGCCGCCGTTTCCCAGATCAAGGAGACCTGCAGCACCATCGTGAAAATCTCCGAGGTGAAGCAGGGTGCTAAAGAACCGGAGCTCTTCCGCCCTAAGCTGAAAGAAAAGGATCTGGCGGTCATGTGTTCCCAGTTTGCCACCATTCTGGAAGCGGGACTTCCCGTCAACCGTGCCATCCGCCTGATCACAGACCAGACCACGGAAAAATCCCTCCGGCAGGCCCTTCGGGAGACCGCCGACGACGTAGGCAGCGGCATCAGCTTAGCCCACGCCTTTGAGCGCCGTAAGGGCATCTTCCCCATTGCTTTTATCGAGACCGTCCGATTCGGCGAAGAAAGCGGTACGCTGGAAACTGCCTTCCGCCGCTTGGATCGGTACTATAACAAATCTGCCAAAACCAAAGGCAAAGCACGGGCGGCTATGACTTATCCCGTCTTTACGCTGGTGATCGCAGTGCTGGTGGTGGCGCTCATCATGATCAAAGCCGTCCCCACCTTCGTCAGCAGTTTCCAGCAAATGGCGATGGATCTTCCCCTTCCCACCGTTATCCTGATCGCCGTCAGCAACTTCTTCACACGCTGGTGGGTGGTCATGCTGGTGGTCATTCTGGTCTTTCTCCTTTTCTGGAAGCTGTGGGGCTGCACCGAAAACGGAGCGCTGATCCAAAGCCGGATCCGGCTGAAAATGCCCGTTCTGGGAAAGCTTCGGCTGCAGCGGCTCAGCGGACAGTTTGCGGCCACTATGTCCACCCTCTTAGCCGCCGGCATCCCTCTGATCCGTGCCGTGGAAAGTACAGCACAGGTTTTGGACAACGCCCTGATCTGCAAGGAGCTGAATACTCAGCTTCCCCGCCTGACCGAAGGAAAGACACTGGCTTTCTGTTTGAAGAACTGCCCCTTCCTTCCCGAACTGCTGGTGGAAATGACCAGCATCGGCGAAGAAACCGGCACCCTCGAACGGACGCTGGAAACCGTCAGCGATTACTACGACAACGAGGCCGACCTTCTTTCTCAGAAGATCATATCTCTTTTGGAACCCATCATCATCTGTGTGCTGGCGATCATTGTCGTATTGATCCTGTTGGCCGTCTACCTCCCCATGTTCTCGCTTTACAGCGCATTTTAAACTCGCACGATTCCGTTGGAACTGACCCGTCCAACCGATCCTATATATACATTATTTTAAGGGAGAGAATGTTATCATGAAAAATCTTCTGAAAGCTCGCAAATCCGGCAAAAAAGGCTTCACCCTGATGGAAATGCTCATCGTTGTCGCCATCATCGCTATCCTGATTGCCATTGCTATTCCCACCTTCGGCAGCGCTCTGACCAAAGCCAAAGTTGCCGCTGATACCGCAAATCTCCGTGCTTACTACGCAGAGGCGATGGCCAACCACCTGCTGGACGACACTGCTCTGCCCAAAGTTGCAACCGCTACCGACAAGGTGACCATCAACGGCGTTGAGTACACCCTGCAGGCCGGCAAATACACCGTTGCTGTAACTGATGATACGATGACTATCACCTACACCTACGGCAGCAAGACCGTGACCATCCCCGGCGGCGCTACTGAATAAGATTTGACCTTTCTCTCCCCGCTGATGGGTCACGGCGGGAAGAAACCCGGTTCGCACCGGGCGGGAGCCATCTTGACAGGCTCGAGATGTCCCCCGCATGGTGCGAATGCATCAAAACAGAAAGGAGCTATGCTCATGGCGGATCTGTGGGAGCTTTCCCCGGGGCTTGCCGTTTACCTTCTGATTTTCGCTGCCCTCTTAGGCAGCGTCTGGGCCAGCTTTTCCGGCTGCGCCGCTTCCCGGATGAAAAACGGCGAGTCCTTTCTGAAGGGCCGGAGCCACTGCGATTCCTGCGGCCATGTATTGAAGCCTTTGGATCTTGTTCCGATTTTTTCCTGGCTTTTTGCAAAAGGCCGCTGCCGCTACTGCAAGGCGAAAATCCCTGCTTCCTGCCCTGTTACCGAAGCGTTGGGAGCTGCATCCTTTGTTCTAATCCTCTGGCGGTACGGGTTAACGCTTCTTGGCTTGCGGAACCTGATCTTCACAGCAATTCTGATTCTCATTTCCCTCATTGATTGGGAAACCGGTCTGATCCCCGACAGCCTGATCCTTGCTTCTCTTGCCAGTTTCCTTCTTTTTACCGGCTTTATCTCCGGCTGGCACGGCATCTGGACCGGCCTTGTGGGCGGGCTGATGCTGGGCGTTCCCCTTCTGCTTCTGGTTCTGCTGATGGATCGGGTCTTAAAGCGGGAAAGCATGGGCGGAGGAGACCTGAAGCTCTTTTTCACAGTGGGGCTTTATTTTCCCTGGCGGGAGCTGCTTCTGGTCGTCATTCTGTCCTGTATCACAGGGCTTTTGCTGGCGCTTCTCACCCGTAAGACCACCGGTGATCCGGAAAACCCAAAAGCCTTCCCCTTCGCCCCTTCCATTGCACTGGCGGCTGTCGCTTCCCTGCTATGGGCAGGCCCCATCGTCAACTGGTATCTGAATCTGTTTTAATCTTCCGTATCTGACAGGAGGAACGATCAATGACTTCAAAAACGACCATGCTGGGACTGGACATCGGCTCCTGCTCCCTGAAATGGGCATCCATGGAACACGGCGCTGTCCGCCGCAGCGGGGAACAGAACCTTTCCGACAACCTTGTGCAGAACGGGCGGATCACCTCCATCGAGGTTTTGAGCAGCGAGTTGCGCAATGCCTTGAAGCAGGGCAAGGCCAAAAAAGGCGCCTGCGCCGTGGTTCTGCCTGCGGAGACGGTGATCGTCCGGCGGCTGACCATGCCCTATATGACGGTGGATCAGCTCCATGTGAACCTTCCCTATGAGTTCCACGACTTCATCAAGGGCGAGAAGGAAAACTACTTTTTCGACTATGCGGTCATCGGCAGGAAAGAAAACGAGGAAGGAAAGCCCGCTGAGCTGGATCTTTTAGCGGCGGCCACCCGGAAGGAGACCGTCGCCGACTACCGGAAGCTCCTGCACAAATCCGGTCTGCGACTCACAAGGGCTGTCCCCGCCTGCATCGCTTACGGGAACCTGATCCGGGCTTACGAATCCGTTTCCGAAACCTGCCCGCCGGAATACTGCATCCTGGACATGGGCTACCGCTCCATCCAGATGTACATTTATCGGGGAAGCGTCTATGAAACTGCTCGCACCATCGAATACGGCGGCGCTACCCTTGACACCCTCATCGCCGACGCCGCTGCGGTAGATCCCCATGTGGCAGCCGCTTATAAGCAGTCGAACTACAACAGCGTTCTGGACAGCCAGGCGTGCAAGGAGCTCTACAGCCGCATCGCCATGGAGATCATGCGGGCCGTCAACTTCTATGGCTTCAATACGCCGGACGCAAATCTGAAAGATTTATACTTCACCGGCGGGCTTTCAAGGATCCCGGTTCTGACCGACGCCATCCGGCAGGAGCTGGATCTTACGGTACACCCCATCGAGGATCTGATCCCAGATGTAATTACGGGAGAATTCGGAAAAACGGCCTGCCCGTCGGTTTTGGGTGCGCTGCTTCAGGGGGACGGAAAATGAGTGGAATGAGAAACGTCTATCCGACGAAAAAGGATCTGAACTTAGCGCAAAAGGAGCGCTCCGGCCATGGACTGGGGCCGGCTGCATTGGAAGCACTGTTCCTTGCCGTTTTGGTAGGGCTATTCTGTCGGTTCGGCGTCATCAATGTGATTGCTAAAGCCGACGCCGCCGAATCCGCCGCCACTCAGGCGGAGGACAAGCTCCGGGAAATGAAATCGGAGACCTCCCGTTTCCCGGAAGTCCGGGAAGAGTACCAGAGCTACGCACTGGCCCAAAGCGGGATGACCGGAGACACCGATCCTATGGAATGTCTGGATCTCATTAAAAGCCGTCTGATCGACAAGGCGCAGGTAGAGACCTACTCCATCGCCGACGGATTGATCTCCGTGCAGTTGTCCGGCGTGACCTTACAGGAAGTTTCCGCCATTTATGCTGACTTGATGGCAAGCGATCTGGTCACCGGCGTGCAGGTCTATACCGCCTCCACCACCGGCGGCGAAGAGCGTGTGACCGCCGCCCTGACCATCCAGCTGAAATCGGAAACCGCAGAGGAGGCGTCTCGCTGATGAATCGTTCGTTTACGACCCGTGAAAAGATCCTGTTGGTGGTTTTGACCGTCCTTCTTCTGGGGGTCGGCTACTTCAAGCTCTTCCTTCAGCCCATGGAACAGCGGGTGGAAGCCTTTCAGGAGCGCCAGAACACCGCTCAGGACCAAATGATGATCGAAGCCGCCCGCCTGCGGCAGATGCGAAAGATGGAGGAGGAGTTACAACAGTTAAAAGACTCCGGAGCTATTCCCAATGCAGAAGTTCCTGTCTATGACAACATTCAAAACGTCATGATCCAGCTCAATACCATCCTCTCCCAGGCGATGGAATACAGCCTGTCCTTCAAGGAGGTGTCCACCGACGATACCGGCATGGTTTTCCGGCCCATTGACATGACCTTTACTGCCAATGATTACGATACGGTCCGTTCCATCGTCGACGATCTGTACCATTGCCGTTATCGGTGTTCCGTGGAAGATCTTTCGGTCAATGCCGATTTGAACCTTTCCATTGAAAATGAGATCTTCGTCGATTTGTCCATCGTCTTTTACGAAAAAATCGAGAGCAAAGCCGACGACGCCAAGTGATAAAAGAACCGCCCCCTCTTCCAACCAAGAAAGAGAGGGTGGTTCTTTTTAACAGCTTATTCTTCTTCACAGAGATGCAAAAATTTGGAAAGCGCCGTTTCCAGCCCGAAGATCTGATCGTTCAGGGAAAGGGACGGTGTGTGGGACCGGTGCACCACCTGAGACGGCAAAAACGGCAGATGGATGAACCCGCCCTTCCGTTCCGGATAGTGGGCGGCTATCTCCTCCATGACCCGGTAAAAAAGATGGTTGCAGACAAAGGTTCCAGCGGTATCGCTGACGGATGCCGGAATCCCCGCCATCCGCACCGCCTCCGCCATCTTTTTGATGGGGAGATTGGAAAAGTACGCCCCCTCCCCTCCGGGAGTGATGGAAAGATCCTGAGGCTGGTTTCCCGCATTGTCGGGAATCGATGCATCATCCATATTGATAGCCACTCGCTCAAAGGTGATCTCAAAGCGACCACCTGCCTGCCCAACGCAGATCACCGCATCGGCGCCCCATTGGGCTGCCGTGCCGTTTACCAACGCTTCTGCTTCTCCGAACACCGTAGGCGCCAGCAGCTTTTTCACCGTATGAACGCCCCAGTCCTCCTTCAGCCGGGAAACGACCTCCCAGGCCGGGTTGACGGTGGCTCCGCCAAAGGGGTCAAATGCAGTCAGTAAGATCTTCATAGCTCCTCCTCAGATCTCTTTCAGAATAAACGCCGGGATCGGCGGATTGTTGGGACGGTTCTTGAATTCCGTGACCAGAACCGTAAACGCCCGGCTGTCGATGGTGGAAAGGTAAGCAAGCAGCGCATCCTTTTCCTCAAATCCGCTGTCCCCGCCGTAGTAGATGCAAAGGCTCATGACACCGCCGGGCTTTAACAGGGTCATTCCCGCCTCGATGGCAGCAATGCTGGTGTCCGCATGGGTAAAAATGCGATGATCGCCCTTGGGAAGGTACCCGAAGTTGAAGACGATAGCGTCAACCGTCCCCGGCTGGGCATATTGCGCCATGTTGCTGTGACTGTCCAGGATCACCTGCGCCGACAGCCCTCTTTCCGCCAGCAGCGCCTTGGTGGAATCTACTGCCTCTTCCTGAATGTCGAAAGCCAGCACCCGGCCTTTCTCCCCTACCAGTGAGCAGAGAAACGCCGTATCGTTTCCCCGCCCCGCTGTAGCATCGATGCAGAACCCCCCTTCCGGCACCTTCCGACTCAGAAAATCGTGAGCAATCCGCAGCGTATTGATCCCGCCCATAAGCTCCTCCTCTCAACCGATGGCATAAAACGACGGTTTCCGCTTTTCAAAGGAAGCCAGATACCGGAAGCCCGCTTCTTTGGCAACTTCCCAGGCAGCATCCAGATCCGCCGCCACATCTTTGGTACAGTGGGCGTCTGAACCTACCGTCAAGATCTCTCCACCCAAGGAGCGGTAAAATTTCACGATTTCAAGAGACGGAAGGGTTTCCTTCGCCGGCTGCCGCAGGCCGGAGGTGTTGATCTCGATGCCCTTTCCCCGTTCAATGACCCGCTTGAAAATCGGCTCCAGCAGCTCCCGGTAATCCATCAGGTCGATCTTTTTTCCACGGATCGCTGCATACCGCTTGATCAGATCCACATGTCCCAGACAGTCGAAATCATACCGATCTGCCAGCTCAACCATCATCGAAAGATTCTGATGAACCCGTCTGGAGATCCCCTCGTCGGGGTAATCCATCTGCCCCATATCCACGTCGTCCAGCTTATGAATGGATCCGATAACGTAATCAAAAGGCAGCGCACTTAAAAGCTCTGCCGCCCGACTCGGATCCACCTGGGGCTGCCCGATCTCCACGCCGTTGCGGATGGTGAGCCGCCCGGCAAATTCTTTCCGGCAGGCGTCCAGTGCCTTTTGTCCGGCGCCAATAATCTCCTTGGAATACCGGGCGTCCGCATTGACCGCTTTGTGGAAAAATTCAAAGTGGTCGGTGACGGCGATCTCCGTCAGCCCCTTCTCAAGGGCTGCCAGACACATTTCCCGGGGCGTGTTGTGCCCGTCCGGAGAAAACGTCGTATGCATATGATAGTCAGCAAAGATGCGATCCACGATTCAAAAACTCCCTTGTCACTGAAGATCCAGATAAAGCCCTGCCAGCCGGATGGTGTTCTCCATGCCCTCGGCATGGGTCCGCTCCATTCCGTGGGAAGCATGGACACCGGGCCCAATCAGGGCGCCACGGATGTCGTTTCCCCCATGCAGAGCCGCTCCCACATCGGAGCCATAACGGGGATAAATATCCACGGCATAGTTTACGTTGTTTTCCTTTGCCAGTGCGATCAGGCGGCTGGTCAACTCATAATCGTAAGGCCCACCGGAATCCTTCGCACAGATGGACACCTGATACTCCGTGCAGGAAAGATCCAAGCCGATACAGCCCATATCCACCGCCACCAGCTCGCTGATGTCCCCCGGAATATAGGAAGCGCCGTGCCCCACCTCTTCGTAAACGGAGATGAAAAACTTCGTCCGATAAGCCGGTGTCAGCCCTTCCGCCTTCATGATCTTCAAAAGGGTCATCAGGCAGGCCACGCTCCCCTTGTCGTCGATGAACCGGGACTTCAGGAAACCGGAAGGCGTCACCACCGTTTTCGGGTCAAAGAAAAGATAGTCACCGGCCTCGATTCCCAGCGCCCGGACCTCCTCCGCAGTCTGCACCTTTTCGTCGATGCGGACCGCCATGTTGTCCTCATCCCGGGGACGGGTGACGCTGTCCGGGAAAACATGAACAGCCGGGCTGAGGCTTAAGATCGTGCCGGTATAGGTCTTTCCGTCCCGGGTGCGGATCTTGCAGTATTCCCCGTCCAGCGTCGGAAGAATCGGGCCTCCCACTTTCGTAAACATCAGCTGCCCGTCGGAGGTGATGGAACGCACCATCGCCCCCAATGTATCCACATGGGCGGACATTCCTACGGTCTTATTGTTGTCTCTCCCCTCTACGGTGATGACGCCGCAGCCCTTCCGAGTGATCTCAAACCGATATCCCAGCTCCTCCGTCATGGAGCGAATCAAGTCGATCACATTCCGGGTGTAGCCCGAAGGACTGTCCACCGAAAAAATTGCCTTTGCCGTTTCAAACAGCTGTTCCCGATAACGAGTGACTTCCATCGTTTTCTCCTCCTTATAATCCAGCTTCATCTAAATAGGTAGCCTCTATATCCGCAATATGCAGGCACACCGCCAGCGGGCACTGCCCGTAGGCCAGGCTTACTGCCTGACAGCCGCCTTTTGCCGCATCGTCAAATCCGCCCATGTGCCAGCGGATCGCCAGCGCTTCTTCTGTGGTCAACCGCAAAAACCGCTCGATCAGAAAGACACTCTTCTCCCCGTGTCCGTAAGGAAACTGATCGTCGATGGCAAAATACGGCACTTCCTTCCAAACTCCCCCGATCTTTGCGTTACGGGTCTCTTTTTTATAAAACCCCGACTTGCACAGATCATGAAGCAGCCCGCAGAGCGCCACACTTTCTTCGGATACCTCCAGCTCCTCCGCTTTCACCAGCTGGCTCAGGCGCTTGTATACATGAAGACTGTGGGCACAGAGCCCGCCTTCCTCCGCCAGATGGTACCGGGTGGAAGCCGGCGCCGTGAAAAAGTCCCCCTGCTCCAGCCACACCAGCAGCTTGTCGCCGCCCTTCCGGGTCACGCAGCGAGTGAAGATCTCCCGAAATTCCTCCTGATTGGTCATAAAACGCTCCTATCTTTTCTCTTTTATGAAAGTGCTGCCAAACGACAGCTATGTCATACCATTTCACTAGAGGCAAATCCAAGCAACTGCCCTTGAGGTTATTATACCATAATTCTCCACAAGGAGAAAAGGAAAAAATGCCGGAATCGCCAATGATTTTTGTGTATTTTTCTAAGAAACCGATCTTTTTTTCGTTTCTTTCCAGTAAAATGAAAATTCCCTTGCATTTTCCTGCAGCAGCGTGTATACTAAAAAAGGATTTTTTAAAAACAGCGGAGCTGCTTTAATCTGCGGCCCGTAAACGGATATGGAAAGAGGGTTCCTTATGAAAGAGCCGAAACTGATCGTCAACCCCGAAAAAGAAGAATTTGTAGAAGTGCGGGGCAAGCGCTTTGCCTGCTATGCCATTCCCACTGATCTGATCACCGAAAACGATGATCTGGAAGAAGTGGCACGCTGGTACGGAAAACCCCTGATGCAGCCCGGTGACATCCTGATCCTCAGCGAGAAAATGGTTGCCTGCACCCAGGGAAAAGCAAAGCCCATGGACGCTATCAAGCCCGGCCGTCTGGCCCGCTTCCTCTGTAAATTCGTCCGTAAAACCGACTATGGCATCGGTCTTGCCATGCCCGAAACCATGCAGTGCGCTTTAAACGAGTGCGGCACCTTCCGGATTTTAGTGGCCTCTGCCGTCGGCGCTGTCGGCAAGCTGTTCCGCCAGAAAGGCTGGTTCTATAAAGTCGCCGGCTACAAAGCCTCCGCCGTGGACGGTCCCTGCTCCTTCACCCTTCCCCCTTACGACCATTACGTCGTTCCCGCACCTGACCAGCCCAATGAGACCGCCGCAAAGCTCTCCAAAGTTCTGGACGGTGCTCTGATACTCATCATCGACTTGAACGACATCGGCGGACGGATTCTCGGCTCCTCCGATCCCAATGCAGATCTGGATCTCTATCTGGAAGTCCTCCGGCAGAATCCTCTGGGCCAGTCTCGAGAACAAACCCCTATGGGCGTCATCCGCCCCGTTTCCGAATAATTGGAAAAGATCCGCACAGCTTTTTCGGTTGTGCGGATCTTTTTGCAAAAAACGTCGTTTCCATTGCTAAACTTGCTTGTTTTTGTAAAATATTTGCAAAATCTATTGTTTCATGGTAAACTGGTTTACAGCGCAACAATTTGCAAATCAAAGAAAGACAGGTGGTTCCATGGCAGTCGCGGGCAGTCGATGGTCCGTTCAGCGTTTCTTACATCACGATCCGCCTTTGGGCGAGATCCCTTCCGGCAAGGAAATGCTGCTCAAAACCCTCCGGATCGCATGGCCTTCCATTCTGGAATCCTTTCTGGTCGCCTTAGTGGGCGTGATTGACACCGTCATGGTCAGCTCGCTGGGTTCTTATGCCATCGCCGCCGTGGGCCTGACGACTCAGCCGAAATTCATTTGCCTCGCCATTTTTATCTCCATGAACGTAGCCGTTTCCGCCATCGTCGCAAGGCGAAAGGGCGAAGGCGACCGGGAAAGCGCCAACAGCGTCTTGATTCAGGCGCTCCTCATCACCCTTATGCTGGCGGTCGTGGTCAGCCTGCTGGCTATCGTATTTGCAGAACCGGTTCTCCGCCTGGCAGGAACAGCAGAAGACACCCACGCCCCTGCCGTCGCCTATTTCCGCATCATCTCCGGCGGAATGATCTTCAACGTGGTCTCCATGGTCATCAATGCAGCTCAAAGGGGCGCTGGAAACACCAAGATCGCTATGCGCACCAACATTGTCTCCAACAGCGTGAACATCGTCTGCAACTATCTGCTCATCAACGGCCATTTCGGCTTCCCGAAACTGGGCGTTCAGGGTGCGGCTATTGCCACCGTCATCGGCACCGTAGCCGCCTGCTGCATGAGTATTTTCTCCCTGACGAACCACGACCGCTTTCTCTATTTCCGGGTGGTCAAAAAGATCGGCTTCGATAAGCGTTCCCTGGAGTCGCTGGCAAATCTGGGCTCCAGCACTCTGGCCGAGCAGATCTTTCTCCGCATCGGCTTTCTGACCTATTCTGCCATCGTGGCACGGCTCGGCACCAATGCCTTCGCCGCCCATCAGGTGGGAATGAACATTTTAAGCATCTCCTTCTCCTTCGGCGACGGTCTATCCGTTGCAGCCGTGGCGCTGGTCGGTCAGAGTCTTGGCGAGAAGCGGCCGGATCTGGCAAAGATCTACGGCGGTATCTGTCAAAGACTGGGGGTTTGCTTCGCTTCGATCCTCTGCGTGATCTTCCTGACCTGCAGTTCTCCCATCTTCCGCCTTTTCTCCGATGATGCAGAGGTTCTGGGGTACGGTGCATTCCTTATGCGGATGATCTCCCTGATCATTTTCATGCAGATCACCCAGGTTATCTATACCGGCTGCCTCCGGGGCGGCGGAGACACTAAATTCACCGCCTTTGTTTCTCTCATCAGCGTAGCCATGATCCGTCCTTTCAGCGGCTGGCTTTTCTGCTACCCATTAAACATGGGGCTGCTGGGAGCATGGCTGGGACTGACGGTCGACCAGCTGATGCGCCTGACCCTTTCCTACCTCCGCTTCAAAAGCGGAAAATGGACCCGCTATAAGATCTGACCGGTAGCCGTTGACAAATCCCGGGAAGTGTGTTATGATGAATTTATATTTGACACGCATTGACGGAAAGAGTAACCCCTTTTCCAAAGCAAAGAGAGCTTCCGGCCGGTGAAAGGAAGCGAGCGGAAATTCGGTGAAGATGGCTCCCTAGCGGCGCATTCAAGGCGGTTTCGTTCAGAGTGCGACAGGTTCGCCTGTTATAGCGATGGGATATCGGTTTGTATCCCCTGAGGTTCCCTTCCGGGAACAAAATGAAGTGGTACCACGGAGCGGTCCGCCCCGTCTTCAGCTGTTTTGGCTCAAGACGGGGCGTTATTTTTTAAGAAAGAAGGGGTTCTGTGGCCGAATTGATGGATTTCCAGAGCTGGGAGCTTCCTGCCTGCCGTCTGGCGGGAAAAGAGCGGATCCTTTCCCCTTTTGAGGCGGATCCTCTTCCGGAATTCTGGGAACACTGTGACAAGGACGGCGTTTTTTTCGCATGGGAAGCAGATCCGAACGCCCTTTTCCCGGAAGCCCTCTGCGATGCGGCAGATGCGCCCCTCTGCTGGTGCGGGAACTTACAGCCGGACGGGGCTTTCCACTGCCTGATTGGGAGAATGCTCCACCCCGGCGCAAATGTGCCGGAAGGGTTTGACTTCCGTGACCTTCCCGCCTGCAAAACGGTGCTCGGGCGGATCAAGGGAAACGTCCCAGACGTGTTTGCCGAAGCAATGGATTTGATTCTTCCGGAAACGGAAAAGCTGGGACTGGTTCCGGACACATTCTCCATGGAAGTACGGGTCCCTTCTCGTTTTTCTGTTCCTGACCCGAAAGACGGCTCCGTGATCCTCGATTATTACATCCAAGTGCGTTAAATCCCGTTCAGATCATCCATTAAAGTATGCTTTGCATTTACATTTATAAGGAAAGGATTTTGATTTATGGACAAGAAGACCTTCTACATTACCACGGCCATCGCCTACGCCTCCCGCAAACCCCACATCGGCAACACATATGAGATCGTCCTCACCGACGCCATCGCCCGTTTAAAACGGATGCAGGGCTACGATGTCTTTTTCTGCACCGGAACCGACGAGCACGGCCAGAAGATCGAAGAGTACGCCAAAGCTGCCGGCATCTCCCCCAAGGAGTATGTGGACAACGTTTCCGGTCAGATCCGCACCATCTGGGACGTGATGAACACCAGCTACGACCACTTCATCCGCACCACCGACGACTATCACGAAAAAGCCGTCCAGAAAATGTTCAAAGCCATGTACGACAAGGGCGACATCTACAAGGGCACCTACAAGGGCAAGTACTGCAAGCCCTGCGAGAGCT
>USLH01000020.1 GCA_900555435.1 uncultured Oscillospiraceae bacterium
AGCTTGCCGGCTGCGAGGAGCGCGCCAAGCTTCCGTTCCACAAGATGCTGCTGAACGGCGAGCTGCCCCTGACCATCGGCGGCGGCATCGGCCAGTCCCGGCTCTGCATGGTCCTGCTCCACAAAGCCCACATCGGCGAGGTGCAGGCTTCCATCTGGGACGACGAGACCTTAAAAGCCTGCGCGGCAGACGCCATCACCCTTCTTTAAAATCCACCCCGCCGGGCCTGGCAGCCGGCGGAGATCTTCAAGGAGGCCAACGCAATATGGGATACGATTTTTCAAAATTCGGGCGCAGCGTTTTCCATGACACCGTCATGCGGGAAAAGCTGTCCAAAAGCACCTATCAGGCCCTTCGCCGCTCCATCGATCTGGGAGAACCGTTAGAACCGGACGTGGCGGAGGTGGTCGCCTCCGCCATGAAGGACTGGGCGGTGGAGCAGGGCGCCACCCACTTCACCCACTGGTTCCAGCCCATGACCACCTTCACCGCAGGAAAGCACGACGCCTTCCTCACCCCCACCAAGGACGGCAGGGGGATCTTGGAATTCTCCGGCAAGGAGCTGATCGTCGGCGAACCGGATGCCTCCTCCTTCCCGAACGGCGGGCTCCGCAGTACCTTTGAAGCCCGGGGCTACACCGCATGGGACTGCACCTCCCCCGCTTTCGTCCGGGAGGGCACCTTATACATCCCCACCGCCTTTTATTCCTACACCGGCGAGGCGCTGGACACCAAGACTCCGCTTCTCCGCTCCAATCAGGCCATCAACCGGGAAGCCCTCCGTGTCCTCCGCTCCTTCGGGAACAAGACCGCCACCCGGGTCAGCCCCACGGTAGGTGCGGAACAGGAATACTTCCTCATCGACCGCAAAACCTATGAAAAGCGGCTGGACTTAAAGCTCTGCGGCCGCACCCTTTTTGGCGCAAAGCCCCCCAAGGGTCAGGAAATGGACGACCACTACTGCGGCCGGATCCGCCTGCGTGTGCGGCAGTTCATGCGGGATCTGGACGAGGAGCTCTGGAGCTTAGGCGTCCCCGCCAAAACCGAACACAACGAAGCCGCCCCTGCCCAGCACGAATTAGCTCCTGTCTTTGAAGCCGTAAATGTCGCCTGTGACCACAACCAGCTCATCATGGAGGTCATGCGGGAGACCGCCAAGAAAAACGGACTGGCGTGCCTCCTCCACGAAAAGCCCTTTGCGGGCGTCAACGGCTCCGGCAAGCACAACAACTGGTCGCTTTCCACAAACGACGGTCAGAATCTTTTGGATCCCGGAAAGACCCCTTACGAAAACCTCCAGTTCTTGGTCTTCCTCTCCGCCGTTATCACCGGCGTGGACAACTACGCCGACCTTCTGCGGATGAGTGCGGCCTCCGCCGGAAACGACTTCCGCTTAGGTGCCCACGAAGCACCTCCCGGCATTGTCTCCATCTTTCTGGGTGACCAGCTGTGGGGGATTCTTACCCACATTGCCCACGGCGACACCGTTTCCGAGACCCCTTCCTGCCTGCTGGAGACCGGCGTGGCCACCCTGCCGAAGCTCCCGAAGGACGGCTCCGACCGGAACCGCACCTCCCCCTTCGCCTTCACCGGCAATAAGTTCGAGTTCCGGATGGTAGGCTCCTCCGCCTCTGTGGCGGTGTCCAGTTATGTGCTCAACACCATCGTGGCCGACGCCCTCCGGGAATTCGCCGACCGTCTGGAAAACTGCGACGACTTTGATGCCGAAATTTTGAGCATCGTCAAGGATACCGTGGAACAGCACGGCCGCATCGTCTTCAACGGCAACAACTACACCGACGAGTGGGTGGAGGAAGCCGCCCGCCGGGGCCTCCCGAACCTTGCCAATACCGTAGACGCCGTGGAAGCCGCCGTCGCCTCGAAAAACATTGAGCTGATGGAGCGGCTGGGGGGCATGACCCCCGTCGAATGCGAATCCCGTTATGAGATGATGCTGGAAAACTACTGCAAGGTGGTAAACATCGAAGGCGCTGCCATGGCGGAAATGACCCGCCGTCAGATCCTCCCCGCCGCCACAGATTTCGCCGGGAAAACGGCGGCGTCCTATAACGCCCTCTCCGCCGCCGGGATCAAAAACGACAGCATCTTCCGGCTCCTGGCCCGGCTCTCCGAACTGATCACCAGTGTGGAAAAAACCACCGGCGAGCTGGAAAAAGCCCTCCTCCGCTGCGAGGAAACCGAAACTCTCCGGGATAACGCCCGGATGCACCGGGATGAGGTGCGCTCGGTCATGCTGAAGCTCCGCCGGGAAGCGGACGACATGGAGCGTCTCATTTCTGACGAAGCCTGGCCCATTCCCACCTACGCCGACCTTCTCTACCGCATCTGACCCTTCCGGACAGCAGCCGACCCGCTGCTGTCCGATTTTTATTTGTAAACAAATTCCGTTTTCCTTGAAAATCCATCCGAACTCCCTTATAATGATACCATACCGGTATGGTATCACAAAGAAAGGAAGGATCCTATGTCTTCTATCCTCTCCCGGAGCGTCCTCCGCCAGGTTTTGGAAAAGGCCGTCTCCTACGGTGCGGACTTTGCGGAAGTCTACGCCGAACACACCAAATCGAACCGCATGACCATGGTGGACGGAAAAGTCGAAACCATTATGGACAACTTTCTGAGCGGCGCAGGCATCCGTGTTTTCAAGGGCCTGAAAAGCGCCTATGCCTCTACCAGCGACCTCTCCCTGCCTTCTCTTTTAAAATGTGCGGAAAACGCCGCTGCTTCCCTTTCAAACACTCCCGCTTCCCGTGAGATCCTTCTCACCGAGCGGCTCTTCGGCGACGTCCACCCCATCCGGATCGTCCCCGACACCGCCCCCAATGCCCGGAAGGCGGAGATCCTCCGCACCGCCTACACCTCCGCCAAGAGCTATCATGAAAGCATCTCCCAGGTGGAAACGGCTCTCATCGACGTGGATCATGAGATCCTCATCGCCAACACCGACGGCCTCCTCACCGGCGACCGCCAGATCCGCACCCGTCTCTTCACCCAGGCCGTGGCCAGCAAAAACGGCGAGAACCAGACCGGTTCCTGCTCCCCCGGACGCCGCATGGGCCTTGAAATGTTCGATGCCATCGACCCTGCTTCCGTAGGCCGGGAAGCCGCCCGCCAGGCGGTGGTCATGCTCTCCGCCGGCTACTGCCCCGCCGGGAAAATGACCGTCGCCATCGAAAACGGCTTCGGCGGCGTCATCTTCCACGAAGCCTGCGGCCACTCTCTGGAGGCCACCTCCGTCGCCAAAGGCAACAGCCAGTTCGCCGGCAAGCTGGGCGCCCGGATCGCCAACCCAAAAGTCAGCGCTGTAGACGACGGCACTATCCCCCACGCCTGGGGCTCCATGAACATCGACGACGAAGGTCACCCCTCCCAGAGAAACGTCCTCATCAAGGACGGCGTCTGCACCAGCTACCTCATCGACCGCTTGAACGGCCAGCGGATGGGGATGCCCTCTACCGGCAGCTCCCGCCGCCAGAACTACACCTTCGAACCCACCTCCCGCATGACCAACACCTTCATCCTGAACGGTCCCGACAAAAACGAGGACATCATCCGCTCCATCGACAAAGGGCTTTACTGCAGGAAGATGGGCGGCGGCTCCGTCAACCCCGTCACCGGCGAATTCAACTTTGCCGTCACCGAAGGATACTTGGTCCGGAACGGCCAGATCTGCGAGCCCGTCCGGGGCGCCGCCCTGATCGGCAAGGGCAGCGAGATCCTGATGGACATCGACATGGTGGGTCAGAATCTGGACGTCGGACAGGGTATGTGCGGCTCCGCCAGCGGCTCTATCCCCACCAACGTGGGTCAGCCGCTGATCCGCGTGTCATCCATCACCGTCGGCGGACGCTGAGTGTAAAAAGGAGACGAAGATCATGACATATACCGAATTCAAGGAAGTCGTGGCCGCCGCAGCCAAAAAGGCCGGGCTTCAGGATTATGAGCTTTACTGCGTGGAAGACGAAGCCGTCACCATCTCCGCCTACCAGATGGAGGTGGAAAGCTTCTCCAACACCATCGACAGCGGCGTCTGCTTCCGCTGCATCGTAAACGGCAGGATGGGCTACGCCTCCACCGAGCTCTTTGACGAAGAGCAGGCGAAGGAGTTGGTCCGCCGGGCAGTCGAAAACGCCAAGACCATCGAAAATTCCGACCCTGTCTTCCTCCACGGAGCCGGCGACACCTATAAAGAGGTTCCCTCCTTCACGGAGACCCTCCCTACCGCCGAGGAAGCCATCCCCTTTCTGCTTGACTGCCAGCGTCAGACTTACGACGCCGATCCCCGGGTCTGCGACGGCACCGTTTCCAGCTTTTCCGCTATGCGCACCACCACCCGCCTGACCAATTCCAGAGGGCTTGACCTCGAAAACACCAGCGGCTTCCATTTCGGGTACATTCAGCCTGTTATGGAAGAAGGCGGGGAAAAATTTACAAGTCTCGACTACCGGGTCGGCCGCCTTGCCTCTATGGATAGCGCCGAGCTTGCTAAAAGCGCTGTCAAGGAGACCGCCGACACCATCGGCGCCGAGATAGCCGAAAGCGGCAAGTACACCATCGTCCTTTCCCCTGACACTACCGCAAGCCTCCTTGACATCTTCGCCGACGTTTTTACCTCCGACAACGCCCAGAAGGGGCTCTCCCTCTTAAAGGGCAAGGAGGGCGAGAAGATCGCCGCCGACTGCGTCACCCTGATTGACGACCCCTTCTGCGAAGATTCTTTCATTCAGGTCTCCTTTGATGCGGAAGGCGTCGCCACCCGCACCAAAAACGTCGTCGAAAACGGCATCCTCAAAACCCTTCTCTATAACCTGAGCACTGCCGCTAAGGAAAACCGGGAAAGCACAGGCAACGCCTTCAAGGCAAGCTGCGCTTCCTCCGTGGAGATCGCCCCCTACAGCTTTTATTTAAAGCCCGGCGAGACCACCAAGGAAGAGCTGCTCCGGCAGGTGGGAACCGGCATCTACATCACCGAGATGAACGGCGGCCACGCCGGCGCCAACGCCGTGACCGGCGATTTCTCCCTTCAGAGCGCAGGCTTCCTTATCGAGAACGGCGAGCTGGGCCGCCCTGTCCATGGCTTCACCGTCGCCGACAACTTCTTTGAGCTTCTCAAGAAGATCACCTGCGTCGCCAGTGACCTGAAGTTCACCATTCCCTCCGGCTTCACCGTCTTCGGCGGCTCCTCCGTAGCCGTCACCGATGTTTCTATTGCCGGAAAATAAGCGCGATTCCCCGATCCCGGAAGGTTTGAAGCCTTCCGGGATCTTTCTTTTCCCGCATAAATCCCTCCTTCCCCGCATAAGCTCTCCTATCGCTTATAAGGAGGAATTTTCATGAACCCGCCTGCCTTTGTCCCTTTGCAGGAAATGAAAGCCTGCGCCATCTTTGAAAACCCGGAGTTTCTCCGCACCCTCCAGCACTCTATCCTCTCCGACCTCTTCCGGGAGGGGAAGCTGTCCGCTTCCGAATACGCCCGCTCCCTGCGGGAGCTGCAAAAGCCCTGACCCTAAAAATTCCTCCTATACATCCGGTGAAAATTATGCTAAGATAAAAGCAGTACGCCGCAAGGAGGAATCGCAATGGAATTTTGCATGGAGGACTGCCGTGCCGCTTTAAACGGCGCCATCCTCACCATCGAAAACAGCCGGATCCGCCGCCGGTTCACCCTCCGCCCGGAGGGCCTTCTCCCCACTGAAGTCCGGGATCTAAGGAGCGGAGTCGTCTTCTCTCAGGAAAAAGGTTCTGCCCCCGTGATCCCCAGCGGCTTCGCCCCCGACGAATCGCCTTCCCTCCGGCTGTCCGGCAGCCCCGACGGAAAAGGCTTTTCCGTCTCTGTTTCCTACGAAGAAGGGGACTGCTCGGCAGAATTCCAGTTCTTCTTAGCCCCCAAGCTCCCCTTTGTCCGACTGGAGCGGACGTTCCACGGAGACTGGTCCTTCCCGAAAGAAGAAAGCTCCACAGCTTCCTCCCCCGACGGCATCGAGCTTGCGGAAAATGCCGCCGCATCCGAAGACGTCATCGATGCCGTCCCCCTGCCCGGAAAGCACTGGGATCTGGAGACCACTATTCTCTTCGACCAGACCGACCGCCACGACACCTTAGCCCGCAGCATCCGGGAACCCCTCTATACCTCCGCCCGGGAACGGGGCAATCTGTTCCTCTTCACAAACCGCCTGACGAACCGGGGACTGCTCCTCATCAAAGAAAGCCCCACGGTCTTGAACTGCCTGAACCAATACCCCGCCGATCTTTCCGTCTCCGACGGGACGGCACGGCTCTTGGGCTCCGGTCTCCCCGAGGGTGGGAGCGGAAAAGACTTCAAAAGCTACGGCTCCACCGTAGGCGTCGGCGACTGCGACCGGATCTTTTCGGAATATAAGCGTTTTTATCAGGCTCAGTGGACCTCCATCCCGGAAACCGCCTTTTCCATGTCCAACACCTGGGGCGACCGCCATCAGGACTTAGCGGTCTGCGACTCCTTCATCCGGAAGGAGATCGATGCAGCTGCCTCCATCGGCATCGACTTCGTCCAGATCGACGATGGCTGGCAAAAGGGCCGCACCGCCAATTCCGCCCGAAAAAAAGGCGTCTGGGAGGGTTACTACGCCTCCGATCCCGATTTCTGGAAGCCCGATCCGGACAAGTTTCCGGAGGGGTTAAAGCCCCTTTCCGCCTACGCCGCCTCTAAAGAGGTGAAGCTGGCGCTCTGGTTCTCCCCTGATTCCTCCCGGGACTTCAAAAACTGGAAACGGGACGCCTCCACCCTTTTGGAGCTGTGGCGCAAATGCCGGATCACCGCCTTCAAACTGGACGGCGTCAAGCTCCGCACCAAAGCGGCGGAACGGAACTACCTTTCCCTCCTTTCCCGGGTCACCGAAGAAAGCAAGGGTGTCATCGCCCTCCAGCAGGACATCACCGCCGAAGACCGCACCGGCTACCTCTGGCAGAAGCAGTACGGCACTCTTTTCGTAGAAAACCGCTACACCGCCTGGGGCAACTACTACCCCCACAACACCCTCCGGAACCTCTGGACGCTGTCCCGCTTCTTCCCCGCCCGGAAGTTCCAGTTTGAGCTTCTCAATAACCGCCTGAACCGGGAGCAGTACCCAAACGACCCCCTCGCCCCCGAAAAGGTGGACATCCGCTACGAACTGGCCTCCGTCTTTTTTGCAAACCCTCTTTTCTGGATGGAGCTGCAGCACCTGACCCCTGAGGATCAGAAAGCGCTGGGAAGTCTTCTGTCGGTCTGGAAGAGCTGCCGCAAGGAGCTTGCCGATGCGGAGATCATTCCCATCGGCCGAATCCCCTCCGGAGCCTCCGTCACCGGCTTCCAGGCTGACTGCGGCAACGGCAGCGGCTACCTTCTCCTCTTCCGGGAACCCCTCGCTCCGGAAAACGGCGTTTTAAAGATCCGCCCGGTCGCCGCCCCATTAAAGCCCCTGGCGACCAACCTCCCGAAAGACGGCTTCACCGTCTCCTGCGACGGCGAGTGGCTGACCGCCACCCTCTCCCATCCCAACTCCTACCTCCTCCTCCGCTACCGTAAATAACCGTTTCAAGCAGCTGCAGCATCCTTCCAACACCCTTCTCACCCCCAGCGAGAAACCTTAAGTATTTCACGCCTTTCAGCTTTTTTCAAAGTCTTCCAACCTAAGCGAGAAACTCCGGAAAAATATCGGAACTTCCATAAAGAAAATCCCGTGTTTTCACACGGGATTTTCTTTGCTCTTTTCCAATTCGTTGACCCGGAAGCAAAGGGTCGATAAGCTGTCCCCTAAATGGACATTCTCCACGGCGATCCCGGGATAATCCAGTGTCATATCGTAGTGGCTGAAATTCCAAAACCCCCTGATCCCGCAGTCGACCAGCGTTCCCGCCAAGCTCCTTGCCGCCTCTTTCGGGATGCAGAGGATCGCCACATCCGGCCGAATCATCCGGCAAAACGCCTCTAAATTGGCGCAGTCGCTGACCGTCACACCGCCGACATCCATCCCCACCAGAGCCGGGTTACTGTCAAAAATCGCCAGCAGTTCAAACCCTCTGGAAGAAAAATCCATATGCAGCGCAATGGCTCGCCCCAGATTCCCGGCGCCCAGCAAAACGGCTTTCCGCCGCTTGTCAAGCCCCAAGATCTTCCCGATCTCCTCATACAGATCCTTCACGTTGTAGCCGTACCCCTGCTGCCCAAAGCCACCGAAGCAGTTCAGATCCTGTCGGATCTGAGACGCGGTAAGCCCCATCTTTGCCGAAAGGTCGCCGGAAGAAATGCGGACGGTTCCGGACGCCAAAAGCTCCTTTAAAAAGCGGTGATACCGGGGAAGCCGTCGGACAACGGAAAGCGAAACGTTCTCTTTTGCCATAACTGCTGTCCTCTCCTTGCCTTCAATTGATAAAAAAGAAAACGGGCGCTGTACCCGACTGTTTGTTAAGTAACAAACAACAAAATAAGATATTGTTATTATACTGCAAATGCATGGCAAAAGTCAAGCGGATCGCCCGTTCCCACGCCTTGACAGTCCTTTGCCGAAGTGCTATACTAAACTGTATAGTTGCACTCGCAACAAAAGATTCGGAAGAAGGACTGCCCATGAACTCCTTTATGCGCTGCGTCAGCCGCACTGCCCGCTGCGCCAGCCTCTACCGTGGCGAAAAGCTGGAAAAGCTGGGATTAAATGGCTGCCACCACACCTACATTCTGGCGATCTGCCGCACCCCCGGCATCTCCCAGGAACAGCTTTCCCGCACCATCTACATCAACAAATCAAACGTCACCCGCCAGCTGACCTTCTTAGAACAGAACGGCTTTGTCACCCGCACCCCCGACGGGGAAGACCGCCGGATCATGCGGGTCTACCCCACTCAAAAGGCGCTGGACGCCTACCCCGTCGTGCTGGAAGTCTTAGAGCAGTGGCAGGACTTCGTCATGGAGGATTTTTCCCCGGAGGAGCGGGAGGAGCTGACCCGCCTGATGCAGCGGGTCAACGAAAAGGCCGCCGCTTACGCCGAAGGCCGCCTTGCTCCCAAAGAACGCCGGGAAGGCGGTGAGGTGCGTTGAACCTGCTGGTGCGCTACCTGCGCCCCTACTTCGGGCGGATGTGCGGTGGAATGGTCATCAAGTTCATCGGGACCATTATGGATCTCCTGCTCCCCTGGTGCCTGGCCCACATCGTGGACGACGTGATCCCCTTGGGAAACATGGGCTTCATCCTCCTCTGGGGCGGACTGATGGCAGTTTTTTCCGTCATCGCCCTTTTGGGCAACGTCATCGCCAACCGCATGGCTTCCAAAGTGGCAAGAAATACCACTGAAACCATCCGGCGGGATCTTTTCGCTAAGACCCTCTCCCTTTCCTGTGCCCAGTCGGACCGCTTCACCATTCCCTCCCTTATCTCCCGTCTGACCTCAGACACCTATAACGTCCACAGCATGGTTGGTATGATGCAGCGGCTGGGGATCCGGGCGCCGATCCTGTTGCTGGGCGGGATCATCGTCACGCTGACTTTGGAGCCGGTGCTGGCGCTGATCCTCATCGCCTGCCTGCCGGTCATGGCGGCGGTGATCGTCACCGTTTCCCGGAAGGGCATTCCCCTTTACACCAATCTGCAGCAGGGGGTGGACAAGCTCCTCCGCACCGTCCGGGAAAACGTCACCGGCATCCGGGTGGTCAAGGCCCTTTCCAAGACCGAATACGAAAAAAAGCGCTTCGACGGAGTAAACGCCGACGTTTCCGCCCGGGAGCGGAAGGCCGGCCTTACCATGGCGGTCACCAACCCCACCATGAACCTCTTTCTGAATCTTGGCATGATCGCCATTATCCTAGTCGGCGCCTATCGGGTCAACGGCGGCCTCAGCCGGCCGGGAAAGATCATCGCTTTCTTGAACTACTTCACCATCATCTTAAACGCCATCCTTTCTATCAACCGGATGTTCGTGATGTATTCCAAAGCCATCGCCTCCGCCAACCGCATTGATGAGGTGCTGCAGACTCCCTCCGACCTTCCGCCCCGGTTGTCCGAGCCGACTAAGGAGGAGGCACACATCGTCTTCGACCACGTTTCCTTCTCCTACCTCAAAAAAGAAGCTAATTTAATCGACATTAACTTTTCGCTGAAGCGGGGCGAGACTTTAGGGATCATCGGCGCCACCGGCTCAGGGAAGAGCACGGTGGTGAGCCTTCTCATGCGGCTTTATGAAGCCGACAGCGGCAGCATTCGTATAAGCGGCGTGAACGTCAACGCCATCCCGCCGGAGATCCTTCACTCCCTCTTCGGTGTCACCTTCCAGCACGACGTGCTGTTTGCCGACACCGTCCGGGAGAACATCGCCTTCGGCCGGGAGCTTTCCGAAGAAACCTTACGGCAGGCGGCAGAGGACGCACAGGCGGCGGAATTTTTGGACTCCCTCCCGGAGGGGATGGATCATCTGCTGACCATCAAAGGCTCCAACTTAAGCGGAGGCCAGAAGCAGCGGCTGCTGATCGCAAGGGCTTTGGCCGGGAACCCGGAGATCCTTATTCTGGACGACTCCTCCAGTGCGCTGGACTATAAAACCGACGCAAAGCTTCGGAAAGCCATTGCCGAGCGGTTTCAGAACACCACCTCTATCATCATCGCCCAGCGGGTCAGCTCCATCCTTCACGCCGACCACATCCTGGTGTTGGAGGACGGCCGCTCCATCGGCTACGGCACCCATGAGGAGCTTTTAAAGACCTGTCCCACTTACCGGGAGATCAGCGAATCGCAGATGGGAGGCGGCGCCGTTGCCTGAAAAGGAAAAAATGCCCCGTCCCCAGAAGCGGGCGCTGATGCTGCGGCTCTGCGGCTATTTCGGTCAGCATAAGCTCCTTGTCTTCTCCGCCATCGCCCTGACGTTGGGAAGCAACCTGTTGGCTCTGGTGGGTCCCACCCTTTCCGGAAAGGCCATCGATGCAATCCAGCCGGGGAAGGGGGCGGTGATCTTTTCGGAGGTTTTCCGCTACTGTGGGCTGATGGTGCTTTTCTATGCCGGATCCTCCATCCTTTCGTACATCCTTTCCTCCCTCATGATCTTTTTGAGCCAGAAGATCGTTTATCAGATGCGCCGGGAGATCTTCAATAAGCTCTTGGACCTGCCGGTCAACTACTTTGACCGGCACCAGACCGGCGACATCTTGAGCCGCATTTCCTACGACATCGACACAGTGAACGCTTCCCTTTCCAACGACCTTCTGCAGATCTGCACCAGTGTCATTACGGTGGTCGGCTCCTTTATCATGATGCTGCGGATCTCCCCGAGGCTCGTCACGGTATTCCTGTTCACCATCCCGGCTTCGATTCTGTTCACCCGCTACCGCTCCAAAAAGGTGCGCCCCCTCTTCCGGAAGCGTTCGGAGAAGCTGGGGGAATTAAACGGCTATGCGGAAGAGATCATCTCCGGCCACCGGACAATCAAGTCCTACCACCGGGAAGCCGTCATGGAAGAACGGTTCAACCGCCGGAACACCAACGCCGTGGATGCCTACTATCGGGCGGACTACTACGGCAGCGTCACCGGCCCTTGCATCAACTTCATCAATAACCTTTCCTTCACCCTTATCAGCATTTTCGGAGCGGTGCTTTTCTTAAACGGGATGCTGACCCTGGGCACCATTTCCACCTTCATCCTCTATTCCCGGAAATTTTCCGGCCCTATCAACGAGGCCGCCAACATCATCAGCGAGCTGCAGTCGGCCCTGGCGGCAGCCGAACGGGTCTTCCGGCTGATGGACGAGGAGCCGGAAGCCGCCGACGCTCCCGATGCGATCGTGCTGGAGGACACAAAAGGGAACGTTTCCATGGAGCACATCCGCTTCGGCTATCTTCCGGGGCAGACGATCATCCACGACCTGAGCCTGACTGCTCCCGGCGGCTCCACCGTTGCCATCGTCGGCCATACGGGTGCGGGGAAGACCACCCTGATCAATCTCCTCATGCGCTTTTACAATCCTCAGAGTGGCGTGATCGCCGTGGACGGAAAGGATATCCAGTCCCTTACCCGGAAGAGCCTGCGGCTTTCCTACGCCATGGTGCTTCAGGATGCATGGCTCTTTTCCGGCACGATTTTTGAGAACATCGCCTACGGCAAGCCCGACGCCACCATGGAAGAGGTGGTCGCCGCCGCCAAGGCCGCTCACATCCACAGCTACATCAGCCGCCTCCCCGACGGGTATCAGACGATTATCAACGAGGACGGTCTGAACATCTCCCAGGGGCAGAAGCAGCTTTTGACCATCGCCCGCGCCATGCTTTTAGACGCAAAAATGCTGATTCTGGACGAGGCCACCTCCAACGTGGACACCCAGACGGAGAAAAAAATCCAGACCGCCATGCAGGAACTGATGAAGGGGAAGACCTGCTTCATCATCGCCCACCGCCTTTCCACCATCCAGCACGCCGATACCATCCTGGTCGTCGACGGCGGCGACATCGTGGAGCAGGGCACCCATTCGGAGCTGATGCAGAAAAACGGCCGGTACGCCGCCCTTTATAACGCACAATTTCAATGATCGGATCCGATCCTTCCGAAAAAGGGATGCGAGCAGAAAATAAAGACTCGTTGACATTTTTTAGAGGGATCCAACCTTTCTCCATAAAAAAGCGAACGAAAGCCGTTTTCCGCTTCCGTCCGCTTTTTCTTTGTCAGATGGTGGCGATGTCCACCAGCTCCACGTCGTCGATGGTCTTGTCCATGGCAAGGCAGTCCGCCACGGCGTTTGCCGTATCCAGAGAGGTCAGGCAGACGATGGAGCGTTCCACCGCCTTCCGCCGGATCCTTACACTGTCCCGGGCTGGGAGCCGCCCCTTCTCCGAAGTGGAGATCACATAATCAATCTTCCCGGAATCCAGAAGGGTCAGGACGTTGTTTTCTTCGTCCTCGTGGATCTTTTTCACCGTGTTGGCGGCGATCATGTTCCGGTTAAGGTTCAAAGCCGTTCCGCTGGTGGCATAAAGCTCGAAGCCCATGGTTGCAAATTTGTCTGCAACCTCTAAAACCTCCTGCTTGTCCGCATCCCGGACGCTGATCAGGACGCCGCCGCTCTTTTTCATCTTGTTCCCGGAAGCCACAAGCCCCTTCAGAAGCGCCTCGTCAAACCGCTTGGCGATGCCCAAAACTTCGCCGGTAGACTTCATTTCCGGCCCCAGATGGGTGTCCACGTCGCTTAACTTCGCAAAGCTGAACACCGGCACCTTCACCGCCACATAATCCCGTGCGGGATAAAGCCCGGTGCCGTAGCCCAAGTCCTTGAGCTTCTTCCCTAAGAGGATCTCTGTCGCCAGCGCCACCATGGGGACGCCGGTGACTTTGCTGATATAAGGCACCGTCCGGGAAGAACGGGGGTTCACCTCAATGACATAGACCGAGTGGTTGTAGACCACATACTGGATGTTAATAAGCCCCTTCACCTTCAGCGCCAGCGCCAGCCGTGCGGTATAGGCGATCAAGGTCTGCCGGATGTGGTGGGTCAGGGTCTGGCAGGGATAAACGGAGATGGAGTCGCCGGAGTGGACGCCGGCCCGCTCAACGTGCTGCATGATGCCGGGGATCAGATAATCCTCGCCGTCGCAGATGGCGTCTACCTCCACCTCGGTGCCCATCATGTACTTGTCGATGAGGACGGGGTTCTCGATGTGGTGGGAGGTGATAATGGCCATGTACTCCTCCACATCCTTATCGGAGTGGGCGATGATCATGTTCTGCCCGCCCAGCACATAGGAGGGTCTTAGCAGCACGGGATAGGTCAGCTCGTTTGCCGCCTTGATGGCCTGCTCGGTGGTGAAGACCGTGTGCCCCTGAGGACGGGGGATCTCGCACCGTTCAAGCAAAGCGTCGAACCGCTCCCGGTCCTCCGCCTCATCGATGGCGTCGGCGGAGGTACCTAAGATCCGCACCCCCAGCTCGTCCAGGTATTTGGTCAGCTTGATGGCCGTCTGGCCGCCGAACTGCACCACAACGCCGTAGGGCTTCTCCGTCTCGATCAGGCTCCGGACGTCCTCCTTGGTCAGGGGGTCAAAATAGAGCCGGTCGCCGGTGTCGAAGTCGGTGGAGACGGTCTCCGGGTTATTGTTGGCGATGACCGCCTCATACCCCGCTTCCTTCAGGGCCCACACGCAGTGGACACAGCAGTAGTCGAACTCGATGCCCTGCCCGATGCGGATAGGGCCGGAGCCGAAGACGATGACCTTTTTCTTGCCGGTATTCTGCTCTTCGATAAACTCGGCGGCCTCGTTCTCGTCGTCAAAGGTGGAGTAGAAGTAAGGCGTCTGCGCCTTGAATTCCGCCGCACAGGTATCGACCATTTTATAGGAGGCGTACCGGGGATGCTCCACTTTTTGTCCGGAGATCCGCTCAATGGTGGAGTCCAAGTACCCCCACTTTTTCGCTTTCAGATACAGCTCGTCGGTCAGCGGCTTTTCCGCCAGCTCTTTCTCCAGATCGGTGAGGTTTTTGAGCTTTCCTAAGAACCACTCATCGATCATGGTGATCCCATGGATCGTCTCAAAGGAAACGCCCCGCTTCAGCGCCTCGAAGACCACGAACAGCCGCTGGTCATCGATGATATGGAGCATTTCGAGAATCTCCTCATCGCTCTTTTTCGCAAGGGTGGGCATGGTCAGGGAGTCAAGCCCCAGCTCGATGGAGCGGACGGCCTTCATGATGCCCTGTTCGAAAGAGGTGCCGATGGCCATGACCTCGCCAGTGGCCTTCATCTGAGTGCCCAGCGTCCGCTTGGCGTACACGAATTTGTCGAAGGGCCATTTCGGGAACTTGACCACCAGATAGTCCAGCGCCGGCTCAAAGCAGGCATAGGTGGTGCCGGTCACGGCGTTGACGATCTCGTCCATGGAATAGCCGATGGCGATCTTCGCCGCCACCTTTGCGATGGGGTAGCCCGTGGCCTTGGAGGCCAGCGCCGAAGACCGGGACACCCGGGGGTTCACCTCGATGACGGCGTACTCCATGCTCTCCGGATGCAAGGCGAACTGGCAGTTGCAGCCGCCCTCCACCTTCAGCTCGGAAATGATGTTCAGCGCCGCCGTCCGGAGCATCTGGTACTCCTTATCGGACAAGGTCACCGCCGGAGCCACTACGATGGAGTCGCCGGTGTGGACGCCGACGGGGTCCAAGTTCTCCATGGAGCAGACGGTGATCACATTGTCCTTTGCATCCCGGATCACCTCGAACTCGATCTCCTTCCAGCCGGAGATGCACTTTTCTACTAAGATCTGGGTGATGGGGGAAAGCCGCAGGCCGTTCCGGGCGATGTCCCGAAGCTCTTCCTCATCCGCCGCAATGCCGCCGCCGGTGCCTCCTAAGGTAAACGCCGGCCGGACGATGACGGGGTAATCAATGGTCTTGGCAAACTCCACGGCAGCCTCCACATCGGTGACCACCTTGGAGGGGATGCAGGGCTGGCCGATCTTCTCCATGGTATCCTTGAATTCCTGCCGATCCTCCGCCTTGTCAATCGTCTCCGGGTTTGCGCCTAAGAGCTTCACGCCGTGCTCTTCCAAAAACCCTTCCTTCGCAAGCTGCATGGAAAGGGTCAGGCCCGTCTGACCGCCTAAGGTGGAAAGCACGCTGTCCGGCTTCTCCAAAAGGATGAGCCGCTTGATCACGTCCAACGTCAGGGGTTCGATGTAGACCTTGTCCGCCATGGCCTTGTCGGTCATGATGGTAGCGGGGTTGGAGTTGATAAGAACGACCTCCAGCCCCTCTTCCTTCAGTGCCCGGCAGGCCTGGGTGCCTGCATAGTCGAACTCCGCAGCCTGCCCGATGACAATGGGTCCGGAGCCGATGACCAGAACTTTCTTGATATCGCTTCTCAGCGGCATATTTCTCATCCTTTCTTATGGTTCTCAAAACACGATTAAAAGAGATATAATCCCCATTGACCTTCCGACTTCAGCCAGGCGCCTCCGGGATAGGGCGCTGCGCCGTCATACTGACAGGGGACGATCTCCACGCCCTCGCCGTTTAAAACGCCCCATTTCCCGTCCCGGAAAACCGGAGCCGTCCCCTACCAGAGATCGTAGGCAAGGCAGGGAGCAATCTCCCGGTATTCGCCGGCTTCCCGGTCATAGGTCCCGCTGCTTCCAAAGCAGCTGTCATACAGAAAGTCGGTAGCGAAGGTCCCGTTCGTTCGGACATACGCCCATTTCCCGTCTTTCTGTACCGGAGCCAGCTGTTCGCCCCGGAACCAGCCCACCTGCTGGAACTTTTCTTCCGGAAAAAGCATCGTCCCGTCGGTTCTGGCGTAATTCCAGAAAGCGTCGTCCGGCGGGCGCAGGGGTTTTGTCTCCCCGCCGACCAAAGTACCGTACTGAACGGGAACGGATTCGTCCCCCAGCAAATCTTCTTCCTCCGCCGGGTAAACCGCCGTAACGCCCTCCAGTTCCCAAAGGATACCCGGAACATCCCCCGGCTCCTCCGCAATGAACCAGCGGGCATACCCGCCATGGGCGACGCAGAACGGCCTTCCTGTTTTCTCCTCGACAGATCCGGAAAGCTTTTTCAGCGAGTCTTCCGAACCCCACCAGAGCCATTCACCGAATACACATAGGCTCGGTGCCCTTTTGCTCTCGCAGGGAAGCACTTCCGTGCCGTTTTCGTCGATCAGACCCCAAAGCCCGTCCTTTTCCGCCCCGTAGAAAAGCCCGTTTTCATCCGTCGGCGGTGCGCTTGGGTGCCGGAACACGTCATAGGTCGCCAGCTCTATGGCATCATAATCCGCTTTGACGATCCGAACCGCCTCCGGCAGCAAAAAGCCGGAAGGCTCCGGCTCCTCTTCACTGGATTCCGGCTGCAGCTCCGAGAAAACGCTTCCGACGCTCTCGTCCATCCGGCTGCTTTCTGACTGAGAAGGAACCGGACTTGCCGCCCCGTTCCCGCAGGAAGAGAGCAGCAAAATGAACGCTATCAGAGAGAGCCGGAAACTTACCCGTTTCATTGCGTCCTCCTTTTTACCGCACCGTCACAACGCTCCCAATGTCGTCCCGCATCTGAATGGCGGCCGCCCGGGCGGCTTCAGCGAACTGATCTTCCTTCCAATCGCCCTTCTTATAAGCACAGATGATCCCCCGGGAGGAGTTGACGATGGCTCCCAAGCCGTTTTCATCGAAGGCGCCGGCCACATCCTTGGCTCCGCCGCCCTGTGCACCGTAGCCGGGGACTAAAAAGAAGGTATGGGGCAGCTTCTCCCGCAGCTCGGAAAGCTGCTCCGGATAGGTGGCGCCTACCACGGCTCCAACGGCGGAATAGCCGCTGTCGCCGGGGACTTCCTTCCCCCACTTCTCGCACATGGAGCCCATCACCTCATACACGGTGCGGCGGCCGATCTTCTTGTCCTGCAGCTCTCCGGAAGAGGGGTTGGAGGTCTTGACCAGCACGAAAATGCCCTTGTCCTCCTCCTTGCAAATCTTCAGAAGGGGCTTGATCCCGTCCGTTCCCAGATAGCCGTTGACGGTCAGTGCGTCCCCGCCGAAGGGGGTAGCCTTCACCCCGTCGATGTCCACCGTCCCCAGATGGGCGGCGGCGTAGGCTTCCATGGTGGAACCGATGTCGTTGCGCTTGCCGTCGGTGATGACGTACATCCCCTTTTTCTGCGCATAGGTGATGGTCTCCGCCAGGGTCTTCACCCCGTACCAGCCGTACAGCTCATAATAAGCCGCCTGGGGCTTCACCGCCGGGACAACGTCGCAGATGGCGTCGATCAGCGCAGTGTTATACTCCAGCACTGCCTTCGCCGCCCCCTCCAGAGGATCGGAAAACTGCCCGGCATACTTCTTCCGGATAAACTCCGGCACATAGGAATAGGCGGGATCCAGCCCCACCACGGTGGGGTTTTTGGTTCTCCGGATCCCTGCGATCAGCGATTCAAACGACATGAAAACTCCTCCTTAAAAACAACGGTAAACAATCCTTCCGCCGCAGAGGGTGCAGACGACCTTCCCGGTCAGCTCCATCCCCTTGAAGACGGTATTTTTCGATTTGGAGTGGAGCTTTTCCGGCTCCACCACCCAGGATTTCTCCAGATCCGCCAGCGTCAGATCCGCCGGATCCCCCACCCGGATGTGCCCGCCGGGGATCCCTAAGATCCGTGCGGGATTGATGCTCATCAACTCCACCAGCCGGGAAAAGGACAAAAGCCCTGTTTTCACCAGCCCCGTATAGCTGGCAGCGAAACTGGTCTCCAGCCCCACCACGCCGTTGGGCGCTTTATGGAAATCTGCCTTTTCCTCCGCCGCATGGGGCGCATGGTCGGTAACGATGCAGTCGATGGTGCCGTCTAGAACTGCCTCCCGGATGGCATCCACGTCCGCTTCTTCCCGAAGGGGCGGGTTCATCCGATAGTCGGCGTCCAGCTTCCGGATCAGCTCGTGGGTCAGCAAAAAGTAGTGGGGCGCCGTCTCACAGGTGACCTTCACCCCTCTTGCCTTGGCAGTACGGATCTGCGCCGCCGCCCCGGCGGTGCTCACATGGGCGATGTGGATCCGGGTCCCGGCGGATTCCGCTAAAGAGATCTCCCGGGCGGTGATGGAGTCTTCGCTGGCACGGTCCATGCCGGGCAGCCCCAGCTCTTTCGATACGCTTCCCAGATGAACGATCCCTCCGTGGATCAGATCCAGATCCTCGCAGTGGGAGATGGTGAGGAGCCCTGCCTCTTCCGCCTGCTCCATGGCTTCCTTCATCATCCGGGCGGTGGGCACCGGCTTCCCATCGTCGGAGACCGCCACGGCTCCCGCCGCCTTTAAGGCCGCCATATCCGTCAGCTCTTTTCCCCCAAGGCCATAGGTGATGGCTCCTACCGGATAGACGTGGGCTTTCGCTTTCTCCGCCTTTTCGAGGATGTACCGGATTACCTCCGGCGAATCGATGGCAGGCTTCGTGTTGGGCATACAGGCCACCGACGTGACCCCCCCCGCCGCCGCCGCTTCGCAGCCGGTCAGAATGTCTTCCTTATAAGTGAACCCCGGATCCCGCAGATGGACATGCATATCCACGAACCCCGGCATCAGCACTTTCCCCTTGGCGTCGATCACCGTATCCTCCGGCTGGATCTCCGGCAGCAGCCCGATGGATGCGATCTTCCCGTCCGCCACCCGGACGCTGCCTTCCATGTCGAGCCCGTCTGCCGGGCTGACGATCCGGGCGTTTGCAAGTACATAGGATTCCATTTCTTTCCCCTTTCCGGTCACTCTAAGATCACGACCCTGTCCTCCCCGTCGGTCTCCTTCATCAGCACCCGCACCTTCTCCTCCCGGGAGGTAGGAAGGTTTTTCCCCACATAATCCGCCCGGATGGGAAGCTCCCGGTGCCCCCGATCCACCAGCGCCGCCAGCTGGATGCTCTGGGGCCGCCCGATGGCGAATAAGGCGTCGATGGCCGCCCGGACCGTCCGCCCGGTGTAGATCACGTCGTCCACCAGCACGATCCGCTTATCGGTGATGTCAAAGGGGATGTCCGTCCGGTCTTCCGCCGGCGTTTCCCGGCTCCGGTCATCCCGGAACCGGGTGATGTCCAGAGCCCCGCAGGGCACCGGCTCCCCTTCTACGGCTCCGATCCGCCCGGCGATCCGCTGCGCCAGATCCTTTCCCCGGCTCAGGATCCCCACCAGGCAGATTCCTTCCGCCCCCTTGTTCCGCTCCAAGATCTCGTAAGAGATCCTCGTCACGGCACGAGCCATGGATTTTTCATCCAGAATCAGGGCTTTTTCCTGCATACCTTCTCCTTATCTGAAAACAAACAAAAAAGACCAAACCGCCGGATCGCCGGGCAGTTTGGCCGCTCATTCGCTTTCAGCCGCACCCGGACAGATACGCTCCGGCTGCAGCTTCCGATATTCAGCAGACCACCTTGCCAGCCTCACGGGACCAACTTAAAGGTTGTCGATTTTCACTGTCCTTATTTTACACGGTTTTTCCACGTTTGTAAAGGGGCTGCCGCCGATTTCGCAATCTGCCCGGAAAATTTGACAGATCCTTTGGATTTTTTTGCAGATTGTTCCGCTGCCCCTTGCTTCCTGCCTTCCTTCTTTGCTATACTCAAAGAAAGAAACCGTCTCCGGAAAGGATCGGATGCTTATGAAAGAAAAAAGCCGCCTTCGTGTCTGGTTCAACTCCCTCTCCCTTCGGGTGATGGCCGGGACCATTTTTCTGACCCTCACCGCCGCCCTTTTTATCGGAGCGCTGGCGGGTATGTTCATCCGCCGGCAGCTGAAGGATCAGCTGGCCGCCCAGAGCTGCCAGCAGGCGGAATACCTGATGCGCACCGTGGACATCGGCGTCATCGCCCCCTGCTACTCGGAAATTTCCCACCTGCGGGTCAATGCCCGCTCCGCCATCAGCCGCCCGGATCAGCGTGCAGCTGACGGTACGGCGAATTTCGACTACTCCGCCGTGGGGGAACTTCTGACCCTCCTGCGGGATCGGGTCACCGGCTCCGACTCCCTTTTTCACTCCATCTCTGTCTGTTACCGCACCCCCGGCGTCCTTCTTTCCACCCGGGAGGGCATCACCTTTCTGGGGCAGCCCGGAAACAGCCAAATGGACGCCGACTGGATCCGCCTTTATGAGGAAGAAGCCGTCGGGACCTTCCGGGTCTGCTTTCTTCCGGTCCGGGACTATCCGGGAAGCGTCGGCTCGGTGCTTTCCGTGGTCGTCCCCCTTTCGGCGGCGGATTCGGATGTGCTCCTCTGCCTGAATGTGGACGCCAAAGTCCTCCAACGCTTCCTCTCCCAGACCGCCGGCTCGGAAAGCTGCCGGATCACTCTCCGGGACGCCGCAAGGGATCGCCTGATCTATGAAACCGGCAGTCTTCCGGAGCCCTCAGACGGCTCCTCCGATCTTTTAAAAGCCCAGGCGGATTCCCAGTACCTTTCCTGGCAGTGCCTCCTTCTC
>USLH01000021.1 GCA_900555435.1 uncultured Oscillospiraceae bacterium
TTTGTTGGGGATTTTTTTATTTGTTCGAGACGATAGGACGGCGGGGAGTTTCCCAAAGCAAGTGTCCGGAGGGTGGGACCCGACTGCCGTAGGCAGTTGGGCGGGGGATGGAATGCCCCGTATCACTTGCGGGGGAATACCCCGCTGGCCCGACAGTACGCTGTACCCAAAAAATCCCCCCGCCCATGAACAGATGGGGCGAGGGGAAAGCTAAGGGTTGGCAGTGTTACAGGATGCGCACCCGGATAACGGCAGGGATGGCGGCCAGCTTCTCAGCCAGTCGGTTCGCCAGATTTTCCAATGGTATCACGCTTTCGCACGACCCGCAGATAATAAGCACCCACCGCCAGCAGGATGAAGATCACCGTGGATGGGATACTGTAAAGGGTCTTCTGGATGTTGTCTGCCATGATCTCCTGCACCCGGTCGGAGTCGTAAAGCACCTGAAGGAGAAGAAGATTGATCATTTCGGAAACGATGAGGAAGGCAAGAATCATAAGCGCTGCCTTGATGTTCCGGATCACCGGCGTTTTGGTGGTCGCCATGAAAACAACGATGGCCGTAAAGAGGATCAGCATGGTGTGGATCCCAAAACGGATGGGCAGCAGACGGATCAGGTAAGTCGCAAGGATCAGGATTCCGGACATGAAAGACAGTTGCTTCCAGCGGATCTTAAGCCCCGTCAGAGCATACATTCCCACGACGTAGGCGATGCCCTCGGGAATGCCCTTGCAGGCAAGCTGCAGCAGGGAGATCTCAAGCATGGCTTACTCCTTTCCGACTTTCGGGTGCCGACGATCAAGCTCCCGGATGGTGTAAAACAAAATAAGGAACGCAGAGCCGCGAATCAGCAGGTCGCCGATACTTAAAATGCAGTAGCCCACGTCGATAAAATCGCATAAGAATTTGCATTTGGAAGCGCTTGTCCCCAGAACGTGGAGGGCGCTGACCCCTTCAAACGCCTCCGGCCGGGCATAGCCCGTCCAGTAGGAAAGGGTCGGAAACACAGGCATCTTCCCGCCGTTTGCGTGGATGGCGATGCGGTTCAGGACCGTTCCCGCCACGATCAGCCCCGACCCGGCAATCCCTTGCCAGTAAAGCCGGTAAACCAGCATGGGAATGAGGAAAAGCAGCATGTAAGCCGTTTTCAGCAGGGAGGCATAGGGCACGAACCGATAATCCCCCCGAAGGGTGAAGACTTGGAACAGCAGATAGACACATTCCGTCGCCAGCAAAGGATAGATTGTCCATGACCGGAACAGGAGCCCCGGTCGGTAATGCCGGAGCTTTGCCGCCAAGAGAGCAAGGCAAAAGGTGATGAGCATGGTTTCCTCCTGTGGCGCAAAAACAATTTCCTATTCTTATTATATAACTGAATGGACAGAAGCGCAAGAGCGGATTGTCGAAAATCCGCCTAAACTTACCCCCACCTGTTTCGTGATTTTTCGGAAATCTGCATAAAATATAAGAGAATTTGCATTTCTTTTTTTAATAAAAAAGAAACTGCGTCTGCCCGATTTTTACGGACAGGCGCAATTTTTATTGCTTACTGGGAGAGCTTTTCGATACCAGTGCGGACACGGCGGAGGGTCTCTTCTTTTCCGAGAAGCTCTGCGATCTCGGCGCCGCCGCCGGGAGTGAACTGCTTGCCGGAAACGGCAACCCGCAGGGGCCAGAGGATGTAGCCGTTCTTGACGCCCAGCTTCTCCACCAGACCGAACATGGCAGCGTTAATGTTGTCTAACGTCCAGTCGGAAATGCCTTCCAGAGCAGGAAGGATCTCCTTCAGGGCAGCCAGGGCGGTTTCGGAGTTGGTTTTCATCTTTTTGTGGGTGTACATGGCCACATCGTAGTCGGGCAGCGCGTCGATGAAGTCGATCTGCTCGGGGATGTCGGTGAAGGCTTCCGTCCGGGGCTGGAGCAGGTCGGTCAGAAGGTTCAGATCCAGATCTTCCTTCTTGGTGGCCTGACGGATATAGGGAAGGGCGTACTTAAGGAAGTCCTCCCGGGACAGCCGGCGGATATACACGCCGTTGATGGCTTTCAGCTTGGCAGGGTCGAAGATGGCAGGGGATTTGGAAATGCCGCTGACATCGAACTCTTCGATCAGCTCGGGAAGGGTGAAGATCTCGTTCTCGCCCTTGGGGGCCCAGCCTAAGAGGGCAATGTAGTTGATGACGGCCTCTTCCAGATAGCCCTTTGCCACCAGATCCTCAAAGGAAGCGTCGCCGTTCCGTTTGGAGAGCTTTTCCGTGGCGTTTTTCATCACAGGGGGAACATGGATGTAAGTGGGGATATCCCAGCCGAATGCCTCGTAAAGGAGGTTGTATTTCGGGGTGGAGGACAGATACTCGTTGCCCCGGATGACGTGGGTGATGCCCATGGTGTGGTCGTCTACGACGTTTGCAAAGTTGTAGGTGGGCATCCCGTCGGCTTTGATAAGGATCTGATCGTCCAGCACGGAGTTTTCTACCGTGATGTCGCCGAAGACCTCGTCATGGAAGGTGGTGGTGCCTTCGGTGGGGCATTTCTGCCGGATGACGTAGGGAATCCCGGCGTCCAGCTTTTCCTTCACCTCTTCAGGGGAGAGGTTGCGGCAGTGGCCGTCGTATTTGGTGGGCATGCCGGAAGCCTGCTGGATCTTGTGGAGCTCCTCCAGGCGATCCTTGTCGCAGAAGCAGTAGTAGGCGTGACCGCTTTCCACCAGCTTCTGGGCGTATTCCTTGAACATCCCCATGCGCTGGCTCTGGATATAAGGGCCGACGGGGCCGCCGATGTCGGGGCCTTCGTCCCAGATCAGGCCGGTCTTTCTCAGGGTGTTGTAGATGATGTCCACGGCGCCTTCCACATAGCGGGCCTGATCGGTGTCCTCGATGCGGAGAATAAAGGTGCCGTTATTCTTTTTTGCCACCAGATAGGTGTAAAGTGCGGTACGCAGGTTGCCGATGTGCATATAGCCGGTGGGGCTGGGTGCAAACCGGGTGCGGACTTTTTTGAAATCCATTCCGTAATTCCTCCAATGATTTGTTCCAGCTTTGCAAAAACGGGCGGCAGAAGCTGGTATCACTGTTTATTCTACGCTGTTTTTCCGCTGCTGTCAAGGGCAGAAGGCGCTTTCCGCAGTCGGGACGACCTGCCCGGTTTTGAAAGTCCCACTTTTAAAGGGTGCTGCCCGAAAGCATGTTGGCCCAGGCGTAAACGGAGTCCATAGGCAGACGCTCCGCTTCCAGCTCCTCAATGCGGTCAGTGTCACCGTTCAGATACTCCCGGATCCGCACCGCCGCCGTCTCCAGCCGGGCGGCGATCCCGCCGAAGCGGATGTCCAGAAGCTCAAAGCCGAAGGGCTTATTGTAAGCAAACCACTGTTCCCGCCATGCCGCCCGGAGAGCTTCCACCTTCCGGATCAGGGCGGGAAGGGTAACGTCCGCCAGCTCTTTGAGCGTTTTCCGGTCGCCTGCTTCATACGCCTTGCGGAGCTGCGAGGAGATCCCGCACTTGTCCGTCATGAAATCTGCCAGAAGGGAGGCTGCCGCAAAGATCTCCCTGCAGCCGGGGCTTTTCTCCCCGTATGCCTTGAGCTTTCCGGAAAGCTCCTGATAGTGTTCCCGAAGGTTGCGGTTTTCGTAATTCTTCCCGTACAGATCCAGCAGCACATCGTTATATAAAAGCTCCCGGGTGGCATAGCTTTCATCCGGCGGAAGGGGATCACCTGCCGGCGCTTCTTCCAGCACGTCCATGCGGCTCAGGGCGAGGAACGCACCCATATCCTCCCCGGTGCAGGCGGCGAACCGATCCTTTAAAAGCTCCATGGATACGTCGGAGGAGAAGGTGTATTCCGCATAAAGCTGCAGCCCCAGAAGGGAGGACATCTGGGCGCACTCCGCCCCGTCGTCGCCCCAGATGGTGGCGTAGACCTCGTCCACGCCCTGCTTCCGGCACTGCTTCAAGGCGGGGATGGAGGTGCGGAGGGCGTGACCGTTGTGGATCACCATGGTGCTCCAGCTCCAGAGCCCGCCGGCAAAGACCACCCGCCCCGGGAACTCTTTGTGCCGCTTGATGTATTCCTCATAAAACCCTTCGTCTTCGTGGTAGTAGTCCCAGTAGACCAGATCCATGTCCTTGGGAGCGGTTTCGATGACCTCTTTCGGCACCTGCCCTTCCAGGTCGTAGTAGTCCCCGGTCTTAGAAGCCAGCCGGAAGTACATATCGCTCCACATCATGGGGTGCAGCCCGTGACGGCGCAGGATCTCCATGACCCGGTTCAGATGCCGGCGGATGATGGAAAAGCCGTTCTCATAACCATGCTGCTGCAGGAAACGCCCCAGCCCCAGATCCATTGCCTCGTCCATGCCTACATGGATCCTTTTGGAACGGAGGGAACCGGTGATGGAGGTGATCATGGCTTCGATGAATCGGTAGGTCTTTTCGTCGTCGCAGAGAAGGACGCTGGCCGTGTCGGAGATCGACTGCATCTTCTCCCAGCGGAGGGCGTTTTTCAAATGCCCCAGCGTTTGGATGCAGGGGATCAGCTCGATGCCCAAGGAAAACGCATAGTCGTCCAGCTCTTTTAACTCTGCGGCGGAATAGGCGCCCCGCATATAGCCGAAATAGGGGTATCCGGGTACCTCATAGGTGTCCTCGGTGTAAAGCATGGCGGCGTTTAAGCCCATGCACGCCATCTTCCGCAGCAGGGTCTTGACGCTTCCCGGCTTTAAGACGGCGTTCCGGGACATGTCGAACATGGCGCCGGTTCGCTCAAACCCGGGCGTTTCCTCCAGCGTGAATGTTTTTTCCCCTTTGGAAAGCGCATGGAGAAGCAGCGCCGTCCCCCGGAAAAAGTGTACTTTTTCCCGGCAGGTCAGGATCGCCTCCTTCCCGTCAAAACGGACGGTCAGCCCATCGGAGACCGATACGGTAAGGGGAAGTCCCGCCGGATCCAGCGTAAAGGAAAGGTCGTCTTTTAAAAGCTTCAGCCCTTCTGCCCAGCCCTCCGGAGCAGAACGGATCCACAGTTTTTGCATGAAAAGCTCCTCCTTTTTATGGGTTAAAATCCTGTTTTTATGGTATCACGATTTTTAAAAACCCGTCAAGCATACCAATTTGTACAAACCGGTCATTTTTTGTATGGATCCTGCTCTTTTTTGCAAAATCGTTCTTATTTTGCAGGAAGCCGGGTCGGAGGCGTTCCGCCTTTTCCGCCACACCTCCGGAGACGCCCCTTTTTCCCGGCGGAACGCCCGGCAAAAGACGGACGGACTCCGGAGCCCGCATTGGACGGCAACTTTCGGAACATCTCGGTCGGTGTTTTCCGGCAGAAGCTCCGCTTTTTTCAACTGCATTTCCCGGATCGGACGGTGGGGAGTGATACCCCTCCACTGGCGGAACAGACGGATTACATGATTCTCGGAGTAGCTGAACGCCCGGGCCGGATCGGAGACTCGCACCTCCTTCGCTCAAGTGCTCCGCCAGATAGTCCATCATCCCGTTCATCGTCCCGGAAACGGTGCATAGCCGGGACGGGCCTTGGCATAATTTTCCGCTCGATGGTCGAAGACTTTTCATTTGCCATGGACGGCTTCCTTATGGCGTGTCACAAAGACCCAGCGCTGGGTGTCAGGAACAGGGGCTTCCATAGTGTCCCCGGCATAGAATCCGGTCAGGACCAGCCCTGCGTCATCGATGGCTTTCTTCACCTGCTCCAGAGAGTAAGCCCGTTCGGCGAAGCTCTCTTCCATACGCTGGTACTCCTCCCCGTCGTAGACGAAAAGGGTCAGATCCATCTGGACGATCCCGTCTTCCTCCAGCGTGTTCTGCCACCCGCAGAACACGTCGTCATAGTCATAGAGGAAGGCGTTGTCCGCTAAGATCTCCCGATGTTTATAAGGCGTGTTCAGGTCGAATACGAAGACCCCATCCGGGTGAAGAAACAGCGCCGCCCGCTTGATGGCGAGGCAGAAATCCTCGTAGTCGGTCAGATGGTTTAAGCCGTCCAGGGCGCAGACCACGGCATCGATGGTGCCGTAAAGGTCAAGCTCAGTCATTTCCTGACAGAGATAGGTGATGTCGTGGCCGCTCTTCAACTTCTTCTGGGTGGCTTCCCACAGCATATCCTCCGAGTTGTCCACCCCGATGGCGTCGTACCCCAAAGCCGCCAGCTCCTCCGTTAAGGTGCCGGTGCCGCAGCCCAAATCCAGTAAGATCCCATGGAAGCCGCCGTTTTGCAGGATCAGCCGGTCGAAATATTCCGCTCGCTTTTTGTAGTCGATCTCCGACGTCAGCAGATCGTAGACCGTGGCAAACTGACTGTAGTGGCTCATCATTTCCTCCATAAAAAGCAGGGACCGCCAAAAGGCGGCCCGGTGCGGTTTGCGGTTTACAGATCGCTTTTGATCCCTTTTTCGTCCAGCCTGCGGAAAATTTCCGCATAGCCGTCGGAACCGTAGTGGAGGGAGCGGTTGACCCGGCTGATGGTGGCGGTGCTGGCGCCGGTCTCTTTTACAATGTCGCTGTATACCTGATCCTCGCTGAGCAGCTTGGCTACCTGGATCCGCTGTGCCAGAGCCTTCAGCTCCTGCACCGTGCAGAGGTCTTCAAAGAATTTATAGCATTCCTCCATGGTTTTCAGTTCCAGAATTGCGCTGAAGAGAAATTCGATGTGGAACTCCTTGAGCTTTTCGTTCATATAACTGATCCTCCCGGTCGGTGATATTCGTTGCTATTCTGATTTTAACACGGCACAGCATGAAAGTCAACCGCTTTCTGTGAAAACCTTTGGTTTCCTTTTACCAGAGGATGCGGTAAAAGTCGGCAGGCCCCGTTTTTTTCCGGAAAAGGCCCTTCTTTTTCGGTACGTTTTTCTCATAGACGATGCAGTCGAAGATTCCGTTGACGGTGGATACCTGCACCGTGTCGCCGATCCGCATGGACATACCGGCTTTCTGCATGACCCTGCCGCTGGCGGGATTTTCCACGGCGTGCTTGGCGACTACGCCCCGATAGCCGATCACGTTTAAGGCAAGATCCAAGACCGCCTGCAGCGCTTCCGTGGCATATCCCTTTCCCCACCATTCTGCCCCCAGACAGTACCCGGCTTCGCAGCGCTTCCGGTCGTCGGAAAGCTCCATGATTCCGATGCTCCCCACCGGTTCGCCGAGGTCTTTCGGGACGATGGCCCACTCGTAAAAATCCCCGTGGGAATATTCCCGGAGCCACCCATCCAGCACCCGGCGGGTGACCCCTTCGTCCTTGTGGGGCGCCCAGGTCAGGCAGCGGGTGACTCTCGGGTCGCTTGCCCAGTTTTTGAACATGGCATCGGCGTCCTCCCGTTCAAAAGCCCGGAGGATCAGCCGTTCGGTTTCAATGGTAACGGTGCCCAGATGCCGCAAGGCAGGGCCTCCTTTCATCCGGCGGATTTTTTCTTGAAAGACCCATAGGAATCCGCCGGGATTTGTGCTATAATAACCTCAAAGCCTTTTGCTCCGCAAAAGAGCAAAGCGCTGTGCGCTTTGCGGAAACCTCCGGTTTCCCTTTGAGAACATTGCAGCTCACCCGGTTTTGCCTGCGGCAAAACTGCGGCGGCTGATGCCGCCTTCTGAAGCCATGCGGTTTCAGCGGCTGTGTTGTAATAACCTCAATGGTATTTGCCTATAGGCAAATACGTTCTGCGCTAATGCGCAGAACCGGGCGGTGACCCGCCTGCGTTGAGAACAGTGTCCCGTTCCCGGTTTTACTTCGCAAAAGCTACGGCGGCGTATGCCGCCTTTTTGAAGCCGTGCGGCTGCAGTGCCGGGAAATTGCCGCAAAAGGTATCTTCTATCAGTATAGCACATCTGTCAACCGGATCCTACGGTTGCCTTGAAAAGTCGGGGTGTTTATGAAACATTTGGTAGATCTTCACGTCCATACCGGCCACAGCTTTGACAGCGAGGAGCGGATCGAAAATCACTGCAGACGGGCGTCGGAGCTGGGGCTTGCGGCCTTTGCCGTCACCGATCACTGCGATGTGAATATGCAGCCGCTTTCCGAAGCGGTAAAAAACATCCGTGCGTCCGGAGCAGACGTTTTCCGGATGCGGGAGGAAGGGTTCCCGGGCGTCCTTGCCGGCGTGGAGCTGGGGGAGCCTCTGGAGGATCTTCCCTATGCGGAGGAGATTCTGGGGCTTCTTCCTTACGATGTGGTGTTAGGCTCCATCCACAACATTCCGGGAAAAGAGGATTTCTATTTTCTCGACTGCAGCAAAGGGGACATGAACGCTCTTTTAAAGCCCTATTTTGAGGAGCTGATCCGACTGGCGCAGTGGGGGAAATGCGACGTCATCACCCACATCACCTACCCCTTGCGCTACATTGAGGGGAAGTACCACCGGAAAGTGGAGCTTTCCCTCTATGACGACCTGATCGACGAGCTGTTTCGGACGATCATCGAAAAAGATCTGGTGCTGGAGGTCAATTCCAGCGGCCTGCGGCAGGAGATCGGCCGTCCTCTGCCGGACGAGCCCTACCTGCGGCGGTATTACGACTTAGGCGGGCGGAAGCTGAGCTTCGGCTCCGACGCCCACCGGGCGGAGGATCTGGGAAAAGGCATCCCCGAATGCCGGCAGATGGCAAAGCGTATCGGCTTTACCGAAACGGTCACCTTCCGGAACCGGAAGCCGATCGTTCTCTCGCTGGAGGACGAGGAAACAGGGAAAAAGGGTTGATTCCAATTAAGGAGAATCTTTATGGGTTACAAGGAAACGCTGGAGCGGATGCACTCCGGTAAGGTCTTTTATTTTGAGGGTGAGGAGCTGATGGCGCAGCAGGCTGCCTGTCTGGACACCCTTTACGATTTCAACCATACCCGCCCCTCTGAGGGGGGAAAACGGGCGGAGCTGATGAAAAAGGTGCTGGCCGAGGCAGGGGAGGGCTGCTACATCGAGCCGCCCCTTCACGCCAACTGGGGCATCCACACCCATTTCGGGGATCACGTTTACGCTAATTTCGGCTTGACGCTGGTAGACGACACGGATATTTATGTGGGAAGCTACGTCATGATGGGTCCCAATGTGGTGCTGGCCACCGCCGGGCACCCGGTCTGCCCGGAGCTGCGGCGGAAGCAGGCCCAGTTCAACCTCCCCGTCCATATTGGGGAAAACGTCTGGCTGGGAGCCGGGGTCATCGTCCTTCCCGGCGTCACCATCGGTGAAAATTCCGTCATCGGAGCCGGAAGCGTCGTGACCAAGGACATCCCCGCCAACGTGGTGGCGGTAGGAAACCCCTGCCGGGTCCTGCGGGAGATCACCGACCGGGACCGGGAATACTATTATAAAAACCGGAAGATCGACATCGACTGAACAGAAAGGAAGTTTTCTTTATGGCAACATTGACCCGTGCTCTTTCGGCGGACGGATCGGTCATGGCTATGGCCATTGATTCCACCGACATCGTCACCCGTATCGAAGAGATCCATCACACCTCTGCCGTTATGACGGCGGCCACCGGGCGGCTGGCTACGGCGGCTTCCATGATGGGGCTGCTCTTGAAAGGGGAGGGGGATTCCCTGACTCTGCGGCTGGACGGCGGCGGCCCTGCCGGCACCATCATCGCCGTTTCCGACAGCGAGGGCTGCGTCAAAGCCTACGCCCAGAACCCGGTGGTGGAGCTGCCTTTGAATGACAAGGGCAAGCTGGACGTTTCCGGAGCCGTGGGCAAAAGCGGTTATCTGAGCGTCATCAAGGATCTGGGCCTGAAAGAGCCCTACAGCGGCCAGACCCCCATCGTCTCCGGCGAGATCGCCGAGGACATCACCAATTACTATGCCACCAGCGAGCAGACTCCCACCGTCTGCGCCTTAGGCGTGCTGGTGAACCCCGACCTGACTGTCCGGGCGGCCGGCGGATTTCTGATCCAGCTCCTGCCCTTTGCCGGCCCGGAGGTGATCGACGCCATTGAGCGGAATATCAAGGACATTGAGCCTGCCTCCGCCATGATCGACGAAGGCATGACGCCGGAGGAGATCTGCAACCGGCTTTTAGAGGGGCTTTTCCCCCATATCACCGAGACCTGCCATCCCACCTATCGCTGTGACTGCAGCCGGGAGCGGGTAGAGCGCGCCGTGGTGAGCCTCGGCCGCCAGCAGCTGCAGCAGCTCATTGACGAGGATCACGGCACCGAGGTGTGCTGCCACTTCTGCGGCAAAAAGTACGTCTTCAGCGAAGAAGCGCTCCGGAGCATTCTGGAGCGTGCCACTCATTGACAGCGAAAGGCGGATCTATGCGAGTAATGATGATCGGAGATGTGGTCAGCCAGCCGGGCTGCGACTTTCTCCGGAAGACCCTTCCCGCCTTCAAGCGGGAACAGAAGATCGACGCCGTGGTCTGCAACGGCGAAAATTCCGCTGTAGGAAACGGCATCCTGCCCCATTCGGCGGACTTTCTCTTTGACAGCGGCGTGGACGTGATCACCGGCGGGAACCACAGCCTCCGCCGCCGGGAGATCCAGGACTATCTGGACGATCACCCGAACCTCCTCCGCCCTGCCAACTACCCCGACGGCTGCTGCGGGAACGGCTGGTACAAGCTGGATCTGGGAAGCGCCACCCTTCTGGTGATCAGCGTCTTAGGGCAGGTGTATCTGGAGCCCATTGGCAGCCCGTTTGCCTGCTGCGACCGGATCTTAAAGGAGGTCTCCGCCGATTTTACCGTGGTAGACTTCCACGCTGAAGCCACCGGGGAAAAGATGGCATTAGGCTATTATCTGGACGGCCGGGTCTCAGCCGTAGCGGGAACCCACACCCATGTCCAGACCGCCGATGAAACGATCCTCCCGGAAGGGACAGGGTACATTTCCGACCTGGGAATGACCGGACCCATCCGCTCCATTCTGGGGGTCAATCCGGAGAACATCGTCCGCCGGATGACCACTTATCTCCCCACCCGGTTCGAGGTTCCCAACAACACCCCCTGCAAAATGGAGGGAGTCATTCTGGATCTGGATCGCAAAACCGGAAAATGTGTGAAAATCTCCCGATTTCAATTGTCATAATCTATAATTTTAGTAAAAATCTCTTGAATTTTTTGGTTGATTGTTTTATAATTGAAGCAAGGCCATTGGCCTGCCTGACAAACGATTCGGAGGGATTTTGAAATGGACGTGCTCAAAGTTTCAGCAAAATCGATACCCAATTCCGTTGCCGGCGCCATTGCAGGCGTGATCCGGGAGAAGGGCGCCGTGGAGATCCAGGCCATCGGCGCAGGCGCCGCAAATCAGGCCATCAAATCCATCGCCATCGCCCGGGGCTATTTAGCGCCGGCAGGGGTGGATCTGATCTGCAAGCCTGCTTTCGCCAATGTGGAGATCAACGGCGAAGAGCGGACGGCCATCAAGCTCATCGTTGAACCGCGCTGAATGATGCATCCGGCGGCGCAGGCGGTTTCCGTCTGCGCCGTTTTTATGAAAGCAAAAGCCGCCCGCTTTTTTAAGCAGGCGGCTCAATTTCAAAGGGAGTCTGCGGCGTTTTTAATGCGGCGGGCGACAGCTTCGGCGCAAAGGTCGATGCCCTCGGCAGAAAGGTGAAGCCTGTCTTCGCAGATGTACCGGCCGATGTCCGGGGAAACCAGCCCATACAGATCGTTTATTTCGACCCCTTCCGCTTTCAGTGCGGGAACGATGGCCTCGTTGAATTTCCGGATCACTTCGTTCCGATTGTAGGGGTTCCCGGGAGCTGCCGGGGTGGTGGTCGCAAAGATCACCTTTTTCCCATACTGCTTGAGGAGCCTTGCTATGCGCACCATCGTCTCCACATACATCGGCAGGGGAGTAAAAGAGCCGTCTCCGAACAGCTCGCAAAGATCCCAGTGCCCGTTGTTCCAGTGGATTACGTCGGCGCCTTCGATCTGCTTCCGGAAGTCAAACAGCATCCGTAGGGTATACTGAGCGAAACGCCCGTTGTCCTCGGGCTGCCAGACCTCGTAGCCGTCCCCCAGCAGCTCCGGCACCTTTGTTCCATAGCCGATCAGGCGGATGGAATCCCCTAGAAGAACCACACGCTTCATAACAATTACCTCCAGTTTTTATCCCAGTATAGCACGGAACTTTTCAGAAAACAATCACTTTTAGAATGAAAAAAGAAAGGGAAATTAAGATGTTTCAGAAAACGACTGAGACTTTTTTGAGCAGCGATGGAAAAACCGCTTCCGCCTGCTATTTTTACACTCCTGTTGAACGGGAGCCGGTCGGCATCGTCCAGATCTCCCATGGAATGTGCGAATATCTGGAGCGGTACGAGGAGCTTGCGGAGGAGCTTTGCCGCCGGGGCTTTGTGGTCTGCGGAAACGACCATTTAGGCCACGGGAACACGGCTCCCAGCGAAGCGGAGCTGGGATATTTCGCCGAGAAAGACGGCGGAAACTTGCTGGTGGAGGATCTGGAAAAGGTCACGAAGCTGGCAAAATCCCGGTATCCGGGGCTGCCGTACTTTTTATTCGGTCACAGCATGGGATCCTTTGTCGCCCGGATGTACCTGTCCCGCTATGCTTCGGAGCTGGCCGGGGCGGTGATCTGCGGCACTACCGGCGGTAACCCCATGGCAGGCATGGGGGCCTTCCTCGCCGGGCTCACCGCCAAGGTGAAGGGGGAGAAGTACCGCAGCCCCCTGCTGACAAAAATGGCCTTCGGCGCCTATAACAAGCGCTTTACCGAGCCGAAAAGCGCCAACGCCTGGCTTAGCCGGGATGCGGAGCGGGTGGCAAAATACGACAAAGACCCCTTCTGCACCTTTACTTTCACTGCCTCCGCCTACCGAGAGCTGTTCACGCTGGTAAAACGGGTGTCCGCTTCCGACTGGGCGAAGTCCGTCCCTCAGGATCTGCCGATTTTTCTGATCGCCGGCGAGGACGATCCCGTAGGCGATTACGGCAAGGGTGTCCGCAAGGTGGGCACACGGCTTCTGAAAGCCGGAGCGCAGGATCTGTCCTGTCATCTCTATCCCAAGGGGCGGCATGAGGTGTTAAACGAGCTGAACCGGGCGGCAGTAACGGAAGACGTTTGTCGCTGGTTGGAGGATAAATTAAAAACTGTGCGCTAATTAAAAACACCTATTTTTTGCTAGTGGACAGAATGACCGAAAAGCCTGAGAGAAACCGTCACTTTCTCGGCAGTTTCGTGCCTTGCGGAAAGGGGAAAAATCCTGTATACTAAGAATTAGTTCCCTTTTGCCTTAAATCGGACGGAAACGGAAAGGAATGGATCGTATGTATAAAGATTTGATGGACACCATCGGGTTCGTGGGACGCACTGACCCGGAAGTTGCCGATGCGATGGATCTGGAGCTGAAGCGCCAGCGCCGCAACATCGAGCTGATCGCCAGCGAGAACATCGTTTCTCCCGCAGTCATGGCTGCTATGGGTTCGATTCTGACCAACAAGTACGCCGAGGGCTACCCCGGAAAGCGGTACTACGGCGGCTGCGTCGACGTAGACATCGTGGAAAACATCGCTCGGGACCGCGCCTGCAAGCTCTTCGGAGCCGAGCACGCCAATGTCCAGCCCCATTCCGGCGCTCAGGCGAATTTGGCGGTCTACTTCGCCCTTTTGAAGCCCGGCGACACCGTGATGGGCATGAATCTGGCTCACGGCGGGCACCTGACCCACGGTTCTCCCGTAAATATGTCCGGTATGTATTATAACTTCGTTCCCTACGGCGTCAACGATGACGGCTTCATCGACTATGAAAAGCTGATGGAGCAGGCCATGGAAGTGAAGCCCAAACTGATCGTAGCCGGCGCTTCCGCTTACCCCCGTGCCATCGATTTCGCGAAGTTCCGGGAAGTCGCCGACGCCTGCGGCGCTTACCTGATGGTGGATATGGCTCACATTGCCGGTCTGGTCGCCGGCGGTGTCCACCAGAACCCCGTCCCCTACGCCGATGTGGTCACCACCACCACCCACAAGACCCTGAGAGGCCCCCGGGGCGGCATGATCCTCTGCAAGGAATCCCTGGCGAAAGCCATTGATAAGGCGATCTTCCCCGGCACTCAGGGCGGTCCTCTGATGCACATCATCGCCGCTAAAGCCGTCTGTCTGGGTGAAGCGCTGCAGCCGTCTTTCAAGACCTACGCCCAGAACGTGGTGGCAAACGCTTCCGCTCTGGCAAACGGCCTGATGAACCGGGGCTTCAAGCTGGTCTCCGGCGGCACCGACAACCACCTGATGCTGGTGGATCTGCAGAATCTTGGCATCACCGGTAAGGAGCTGGAGCACAATCTGGACGAGGTCTACATCACCGCCAACAAGAATGCGGTTCCCAATGACCCCCAGAGCCCCTTCATCACCAGCGGCGTCCGTCTGGGCACTCCGGCGGTCACCACCCGCGGCTTCACCACCGAAGACATGGACGTGGTTGCAGAGTGCATCTGGAAGGTCGCTTCCGACTTCGAGGCTTCCAAAGAAGAAGTCCGGGGCATGGTGGAAGCCCTCTGCGCCAAATACCCCCTGTACGAATAAGAAAAACAAAAAAGCGGCGGATACCGGAGGGTTTCGGTATCTGCCGCTTTTTATTTTACGATGACTATGGGATGAAGCTCCTCCAGGGTCGCTTCGCCGATGCCTTTAATCTTCAAAAGCTCTTCCGGATCGGAAAATCCGCCGATCTCCTCCCGGTAGGCGAGGATCCGTTCGGCCAAAACCTCCCCGATGCCGGGAAGCCGCATCAGCTCCTCCGCTGTAGCCATGTTCAGATCCAGAGGGTGTTCCGCATCCGGCGTGACCGGCGTTTCCAGTTCCGGAAACAGCTCTGAGCTTTCAGAGACCGCCACCGGTTCCGGTAAAACCGGCCCGTGCCGGAGGTTATATCCGGTTACGGCGAACAGCCCTACCGCCGTGATCGACAAAAGCAGCGCTGTTACGGTTTTTCCGGAAAGCATAGGATTCCCCCGTTTCTTTCTGAGAAGATGTTCGGAAAGCCGGTCACCAAGCCGGTTCCCAGATGGAGTCCGGCACAGCGGTGATACCCGTCACTCGATCGAAAGGCTGGCCACGGCGTTCAGGTCAAGCCCTGCAAGGTTCCCGGCCATGAATTCGTAATATCCCTGCGCCCCGACCATGGCGCCGTTGTCCCCGCACAGCTCCAACGGAGGAACGTAGAAGGAATACCCGCGCTTTTTGCACTCATCCGTCAGCCGTGCCCTGAGCCCCGAGTTTGCGGACACGCCGCCGGCGAAGACGATCTTCTTATGTCCGGTGGCTTCCGCCGCCAGCATCAGCTTCCCGGCGATCAGGTCGCAGACCGTCTGCTGGAAGGAGGCGCAGAGATCGTCCCGATTGATCTCCTCGCCTTTCTGGGCGGCATGGTTCAACGTGTTCAGCACGGCTGTTTTTAACCCTGAAAAGCTGAAATCGTAAGGGCTCCCGTCCACTCTTGGGTGGGGGAGGGGATAGGTCTTCGGATTGCCACGCTGGGCAGCCTTATCAATGGCGACACCTCCCGGATAGGGATAGCCCATGGCCCGGGCAGCTTTATCGAAGGCTTCTCCGGCGGCGTCGTCCCTGGTGCGGCCGATGACCTTGAAATGGGTGTAGTCCAGCACCTCGATGATGTGGCTGTGTCCGCCGGATGCTACCATGCAGAGGAAGGGCGGCTCCAGATCCGGATGGGCAATGTAGTTTGCCGCAATGTGGGAGCGAATGTGATGAGTGGGGACCAGCGGCTTCCCCGTTGCCATGGAAAGCCCCTTCGCATAGTTCACCCCTACCAGCAGCGCCCCAATCAGTCCCGGGGCGTAGGTGACGGCGATGGCGTCCAGGTCGGAGAAGGAAAGTCCCGCCTCCTTCATGGCGCCGTCCACCACCCAGCAGATGTTTTCACAGTGGCGCCGGGAGGCGATCTCCGGCACCACGCCGCCGTATTTCCGATGCTCTTCCACCTGAGAAGCCACGATGGAGGATAAGACCTTCCGGCCGTTTACCACCACTGCTGCGGCGGTTTCGTCGCAGGAGCTTTCGATCGACAGGATCTTTACTTCGTGTTCCAATGAACTGTCTCCTTTATGCTTGTTCTGAAAAGATGCGGTACATCAGCACCGCTCCCTCTGTGGGGTTTTCATAGAAATTCGGCCGGGTGCCGATGGGCAGGAACCCCAGCCCCTTATAGAGTACCTGAGCCGGAAGATTGCTTTCCCGCACCTCCAGAAAGAACCGGATGATTCCCTTTTTCCTGCAGAATTCGTCCAAGGCGGAAAAAAGCTGCCCCGCCGCTCCCTGCCGCCGGAAGGCGGGATGGGTGCAGATGCGGTTGACGTTTATTTCATCCAAGACCCAGGTGGCGTTCAAATAGCCGCAGAGGGTCTCCCCGTTCCACGCTCCCAGAAAGCAGGAGCAGTCTTCCCGGAGGGTGTCCCGAAGTCCCTTTGCGCTCCACGGGTCGGGAAAGCAGAGGGCTTCCAGCGCCTGAACGGCGGGGATCTCCTCTTCAGTCAGCGGTCGGATGGTAAACACGATGGTTCTCCTTTCAAAGAAAGCTCCATAGGGGTGAAGCGAAGGCCGTCTGCCTGCCGCTCCTCCGAAAGCGGCCGGAAGCCTTGGCGTTCGTAAAAGGCGATGCCTGCCGGGGAAGCGTTGACGGTTAGAGCGGCTGTGCCCGCTTTCGTGCAAAGTATGCCATTTCTTTCAGCAAGGTGCCGCCGATGTCCTTTTCCCGGCTCTCCTTCTCCACAAACAAAAGGCAGAGATGACTCTCGCCCCCGCAGTGACCCGACACCGGTAAGCCGTCCCTTTGTCCAGCGCCCAAAAGCCGGATCAGCCTGGAGCCCGCCGCCCGCTCCATCGGTTCGGCGGAGAGAAATCGGGCAAACGCTGCCTTCCCCCTCCGAGGAAAGGGCGGTGCCTGAATCCGGGAAGTTTTGCCTGCAAAGGGTAAGGGCATCGGGAAGCGCCCGTTTTGGCAGGGGAGCGGTCTTTTCTTATCCTTTTGCGTCGTACCAGGTCTTCCCCTGATGGACGTCGGCTTTCATTTCTACCGCCAGCTTGACCGCCCCTTCCATCTCCTCCCGGACGATGGCGGCGGCACGGTCTGCTTCCTCAAGAGGCGCTTCCACGATCAGTTCGTCGTGGACCTGCAAGATCAGCCGGGAAGCAAGCCCTTCCTCCTTCAGCCGCCGGTACACATGGATCATGGCGAGCTTGATGATGTCAGCAGCAGTGCCCTGAATGGGCATATTCATGGCAACCCGCTCGGAAAAGCTCCGCAGTGCCGGCTTTTTGGAGTGAATGTCCGGCAGATAGCGGGGCCGGTGGAAGACCGTTTCCACATAGCCGTCTGCCCGTGCCTTTTCCACGGAGTTTTTCATGTACGCCGCAACGCCGGAGTAGGTGCTTAAGTAGTCATCGATGTACTGCTGGGCTTCCCGGACGGTGACGCCGATGTCCTGGGACAGGGAAAAGGCGGAGATGCCGTAGACGATGCCGAAGTTGATGGCCTTGGAGCGGCTGCGCAGCTCCGGCGGCACCTCGTCAAAGGGGACGTGGAAGACCTGGGAGGCGGTCATCCGGTGGATGTCCGCACCCTGCCGGAAGGCTTCGATCATGTGGGTATCCCCGGACACCGCCGCTAAAACCCGCAGCTCGATCTGGGAATAGTCGGCGTCCACCAGCGTGCAGCCTTCCTTCGCCACAAAGAATTTCCGCATTTCCGCTCCCAGGGCGGTGCGGACGGGGATGTTCTGGACGTTGGGGTCGGAGGAGCTGATCCGGCCGGTGCGGGTCTCGGTCTGGTTGAAGGTGGAGTGGATCCGCCCGTCGGAACGGACGCATTTCTGCAGCCCTACCACATAGGTGTTATAGAGCTTGGCGAGCTTCCGATATTCTAAGATCTTCCCTACGATGGGATGGTAGGGGATGAGCTTTTCCAGCACGTCCACATCGGTGGAGTAGCCGGTTTTCGTCTTTTTCCCCGTGGGAAGCCCCAGCTTTTTAAAAAGGATTTCTGACAGATGGGCGGGGGAGTTGGGGTTGAAGGGCTGCCCCGCCAGCTCCACCAGCTCCGTTTTCAGCTCCTCGATCCGGGCGCTTAATAAGTCGCCGAAATCGCTGACGCCCTGTCGGTCGATGAGCACGCCTTCCCGTTCCATGGAAGCCAGCACCGGGCAGAGGGAGCGTTCAATCCCCTCATAAACGAAGGTCATCTCCCGCTCCTTTAAAAGGGCGTTCATGGCGTCAAAAAGGGGCAGGACAGCGGCTGCCGCCTGAAGATCTGCCGGGAAATCCGGGGCTGCGGGGAGGTAGGCCCCGATCAGCTCCGGGAGGGTGTAGGTCTTGTCGGAGTTGCTTAAAAGGTATGCCTGGAGCTTCACGTCTTCCAGCTCTCCGGCATCGATCCCAGCCTCCATGGAAAAATGGTAGACCGGTTTTGCATCGAAGGTGATCTTCGGCAGATCGGAAGAGAGGAGCTTTTTGAGGATCTCCTCCGGCTCCTTTCGATAGACAGCGCCGGAGCTTTCCCCAGTGCGGATCTTTAAGGCGGCGATCTTCCCCTCATCCGTTTCCATCAGGAAGGAGATGCGCCCGTATTCCCGAAGGGCAGCGAAAAGCGCTTCCGCCTCCGGCTCCTCCTCCACGGAAGCAGAGGCGGCGGGAGCCGCCAAGGTCAGCTGCTCTTCTTTCTGAAAGCCGAAGGAAGAAAGGACGGAGGTCAGCTCATATCTCCGCAGCAGGGCTTCCAGCGCCTCCTCCTGAGGCTTTTTCTTTGCCAGCGCTTCCGGGTCGAAGTCCATGGGGACGTTTTGGTCGATCTCCCCCAGCTTCCGGCTGAGGAGGGCGTCCTCCCGATGCTCGGCAATGAGCTTTTTGATCCGGGGGGTGGCGGAGATGGTATCCAGATGCTCCAGAATGTTCGAAAGGTCGTGGTTCTGTGCGATAAGGGAAAGGGCGGTTTTTTCCCCGATGCCCTTGACGCCGGGGATGTTATCGGAGGTGTCGCCCATCAGAGCCTTGACCTCGATCAGCTGCCGGGGCTCCAGACCGTACTGTTCCCGGATCACGTCGGGCGTATAGAGGACGTCGCCCTTGTTGGTAGCAAGGCTAACGGTGACGGTTTCGGAAACCAGCTGCAAGGAATCCCGGTCGCCGGTGGCGATGACGCAGCTCACCCCTTCGTGGGTGTCGGCATAATGGGCCACCGTCCCTAAAATGTCGTCGGCTTCGTACCCTTCGATGCCGATGACGGTGCCGCCGGCTAAGTCCACGAATTCCCGTCCCACGGGCATCTGGGGCCGCAGCTCCTCCGGCATGGGGGAGCGGGTGCCCTTATAGGCGTCGTAGAGCTTGTGCCGGAAGGTAGGGACGTGAAGGTCGTAGGCTGCGATCACCACGTCGGGGGAGTGGGCGGCAAGGAGCTTCAGATAGGTCTTCGTGAACCCGAATAAGGCGTTGGTCTCAAAGCCCTCCCGGTTGGACAGGTGGCGGATGGCGTAGAACGACCGGTTCATCAGGGAGTTAAAGTCGATGGCGAGAATTTTCATGGCAAGGTTCCTTTTCGTTGGACTCCGGCACTTGACGTGCCGGGAGGATGCCGGTATAATAAAACGGAACGGCTCAAAAAAGCCGCCGCTTTGAAGGCAAAAAGCGATTACCTTCATTATACCATAGCTTTTCCCGTTGTTCAACGGAAAATCCACAGGGAGGACAGGTTTTTGGAAAGCATTCGGATCGGGAACGTGACCATCCCGAAAACAGCGGCGCTGGCGCCTATGGCGTCGGTGGCGGATCGGGCCTATCGGGAGATCTGCAAGGAATTCGGAGCAGCCTACGTCGTAGGGGAGCTGGCTTCCGCCAAGGCGCTGACCTACTCCGACCGGAAGACGGGGGAGCTTCTGGTGCTGTCGCCGAAAGAGCGCCCTGCAGCGGTGCAGCTCTTCGGAAGCGAACCGGAAACCATGGCGGAGGCGGCGAAGATCGCCCTGCAGTATTCCCCGGACATCTTAGACATCAACATGGGCTGCCCCGTACCCAAGGTGGTGGGGACGGGCGCCGGATCGGCCCTGATGAAAACACCGGAGCTTGCCGCCGGGATCGTCCGTGCGGTGGTAAGCGTCAGCCCGGTCCCGGTAACAGTCAAGATCCGCCGGGGCTGGGATGAGGATCATGTGAACGCCGTCCCCTTCGCTCAATTGATGGAGCAGGCGGGAGCCGCCGCCATCACCGTCCACGGCCGCACCCGGAGCCAGATGTACCGTCCCTCCGCCGACTGGGACTGCATCCGGCAGGTGAAGGAGGCCGTCTCCGTCCCGGTCATCGGGAACGGGGACATCTGTACGGCGGAGGATGCAAAAAGGATGTATGAGGAGACCGGCTGCGATCTGGTCATGGTGGGCAGGGGCACCTACGGGAACCCCTTTCTCTTCCGGGAGATCCGGAGCCTTCTGGAAAACGGGGCTGTCCCTCCGCCTCCCACGCTGGAGGAGCGGCTTTCCTACCTCCGGGGTCTCGCCGAGCGGCGGGAGGCCGTAAAAAAGGCCATCGAGGCCCAGGGGAAGCTGACGGAGGAGCTTGCCGCCGCCATCGACGCCGCCGGGACGTTGGCGGAGGTGGAGGACCTCTACCGGCCCTACAAGCAGAAGCGCCGGACCCGTGCCACCATCGCGAGGGAGAAGGGATTGGCGCCGCTCGCGGAGGTCCTTTTCGCCCAGGGGGCGGACTGCCCGGTGCCGGAGGAGGAAGCGGAA
>USLH01000022.1 GCA_900555435.1 uncultured Oscillospiraceae bacterium
CCGCCGTATTTCTCCATGTTCAAGGCCATCCATTCCTGCGGAGGGCTGCTGGAAAAATACGGCGGCCACGCTATGGCGGCAGGGCTTACCCTCCAGACGGAGAAGATTCCGGAATTCGACCGGCAGATCAACGCCTACGCCGCCCGGCAGCACGATCAGATGCCGGTGGTAAGTCAGAAGATCGACAAGATCCTTCACGCTTCCGATATAAACGTCAACGATGTTTCCGCTCTGGAGATGCTGGAACCTTTCGGGGAGGGGAACCCCCAGCCGCTGTTCCTTTTGAAGAACTGTGTCATCGAGGGAATCCAGCCCATGTCGGAGAACCGGCACTTAAAGCTGAAGGTGCGGTTCGAGGAAAAGAGCATTTACGTTCTCTATTTCCGGATGAGCACTGACCGGTTCATCTATCCCGTCGGGGCGGCGGTGGACATTCTTGCCAATCTGGAGCTCAACACCTTCCGGGAGAACGTGTCCATTGCCGTGCGGTTAAAGGACATCCGGCCTGCCGGGTTCAGTGACGAGAAATTCGGGAATGCGCTCCATTATTATCAGAAGATCCGCCGGGGGGAGCCGGTGGCGGAGAAGATCCTCGCCATTTCCGTGCCCTCTTTGGAGGAGCTGCGGGGGCTTTATAAGCTCCTGCGGAATAGGAAGGGCTCCAAAAACCATCTGGATCTTTTTTATGTGGAAGCGGTGGCTTCCCGGATGAATTACTGCAAATATCGGCTGATTCTGGATATATTTGAAGAGCTGGGACTGATTTCGATCCCGCCGGACGGCTCTTCCATTTCCATGGAAGAGGTAGGGAAGGTGGATCTGGAAAGCTCGAGAATCCTGACTTCTCTGCGGCAGGCAGGGGATTCTGCCGGAAAGGGGGTATAAAAATGACGGCAACGTATGAAGCGTTGATGGCTTCTCTGGAGCAGAGCGACAAGATCTATGATCTGGAGAAGATCCGGAAGGCCTACGAATATGCGGACAAGTGTCACCAAGGGCAGAAGCGGCAGTCCGGGGAGCCGTATATTTCTCATCCGCTGGCGGTAGCCATTATTTTAGTGGGGCTGGGGATGGATACGGACTGTCTGTGCGCCGCACTGCTTCATGATGTGGTGGAGGATACCGATGCGACGCTGGAAGGGATCAGCAAGCAGTTCGGGCCGGACGTGGCGCTGATGGTAAACGGCGTGACCAAGTTGGGGCAGATTCCCTTGACCACCAAAGAGGAGCAGCAGTCGGAGAACGTCCGGAAGATGCTCCTTGCCATGAGCGAGGACATCCGGGTCATCATCATCAAGCTGGCGGATCGGCTCCACAATATGCGGACCCTTTCCTTCAAAAGCCCCAAAAAGCAGCGGGAGATCTCGCTGGAGACCATGGAGATCTATGCGCCCATTGCCCATCGGCTGGGCATCCGGGGAGTGAAGGAGGAGCTGGAGGATCTGGCCCTCCGGTATCTGGATCCTGTGGGGTACAAAGAGATTGAAGATACGCTGGAATTAAAGAAGCCGGAGCGGGAAGCCTTTATCGTGGAGATCAAGGCAAAGATCGCCGAGCGGCTGAAGGAATACGGCATCGAGCCCCATATCGAAGGGCGGGTCAAGAGCATTTACGGCATTTACCGGAAGGTCTATATGATGGGGAAGAGCTTCGAGGAGCTTTACGACGTTTATGCCGTCCGGGTCATCGTGAATACGGTGATCGAGTGCTATAACATCCTAGGCATCATCCACGACCTGTTCCAGCCCATCCCCAACCGGTTCAAGGATTATATTTCCACCCCCAAGCCCAATATGTACCAGTCGCTGCACACTACCGTCATTGACAAGAAGGGAATCCCCTTTGAGATCCAGATCCGGACGTGGGAGATGCATTATACGGCGGAGTTCGGTATCGCTGCCCACTGGAAATACAAAGCGGGCATTCAGGGCAAGGATAAGCTGGAGGAGCGGCTGGCGTGGATCCGGCAGATGATCGAGAACCAGCAGGAGGCCGAGGGCGCCGAGGACATCGTCAAGAACATTAAGAACGACCTTGCCGTGGATGATGTGTTCGTATTTACTCCCAAGGGCGATGTGAAGAGCCTGCCGGTGGGATCCACCATCGTGGACTTTGCCTACGCCATCCATACGGCGGTAGGCAACCGGATGACCGGGGCGAAGGTAGACGGGCGGATCGTGCCCCTTGATTATCAGCTGAAGACCGGCGAGATCGTGGAGATCCTGACCTCCAAGGCGGAGTCGGGGCCTAATCGGAACTGGCTCACGTTAGCAAAGACCAGCGAGGCCCGGAACAAGATCCGGGCGTGGTTCAAAAAAGAACGCAAGGAAGAAAACGTGGCGGAAGGCAGGGCCGAGTTTGAGCGGGAGCTGAAGCGGAACTACATCCACTACGAAGGCGACGAGTATCAGGCTTTGCTGGAAGCGCTGGTGAAGCGATACCACCGGGAAAGTGTAGACGATTTTTACGCCGCCATCGGCTATGGCGGGATCCCGCTTTCCAAGGTCATGCCCCGGGTCAAGGACGATTATGTCAAGCAGCAGAAGGCTGCCGCCGTCCCTGTAGGGGAGCCGGGAGAGGTAAAGCCCACGGCGAAAAAAAGCTCCAGCGGCGTTATCGTGGAGGGGATCAACAATTGTCTGGTGAAATTTGCCCAGTGCTGCAATCCCCTGCCCGGGGACGATGTGGTGGGCTTCATCACCCGAGGATACGGCGTTTCCGTCCACAAGCGGGACTGTCAGAATGTTCAGGCTTCCATGAACGATCCCACCCAGCGGGACCGGTGGGTGGCCGTCCGGTGGGCGGACAATGCGGCGACCCAGTTCCGCTCTACCCTTGACATTGTGGCGAAGAATTCCAACACCATGCTGGCGGACATCAGTGTGGCGCTGGCCAATATGCGGGTGCCCACCCACGAGTTCAACGCAAGAGAGCTGAAAAACGGCAACATCAATGTGCTGGTGACCATCAGCACCCAGGGATTGGAGCACTTGAGCAGCATCATTCAGAAGATTTCCAAAGTCCCCGGCGTTTTGTCGGTGGAGCGTTCCGGTAAATAGGAGGCAGACATGAAATTGGTGATCCAGCGGGTGAAGGATGCCTGCGTAATGGCGGAAGGAGAAGAGACCGGCCGCATCGGACCGGGATTTCTGGTCCTGGTAGGGATCATGGAAGGGGACACGGAGGATCTCTGCGGCTATCTGGCGGAGAAGACCGCCAACCTTCGGGTCTTTACGGACGAAGACGACAAGCTGAACCGGTCCTTAAAGGATGTGGGAGGAGCCGTATTGGCGGTGTCCAACTTCACCCTTGGGGGCGACTGCAAAAAAGGGCACCGTCCTTCCTTTATCCGGTCGGCGAAGCAGCCTCTGGCGGAGGAGCTTTATGAGCTTTATATGGAAAAGCTCCAGGAGCAGGGGGTCCGGGTGGAATCGGGGCGGTTCGGCGCCCATATGGAGATCCGGATGACCGCCAGCGGGCCGATCACTATCCTGATGGACACGGATCAGATGAAGAAAAAGGGAGGCGCCCAATGAAGATAACGGCTCTTACGGTAGGCCCAGTGGGGACAAACTGCTATCTGGTCTCCGACGGGAACGGGGACGCTGCGGTGATTGATCCCGGTGCAGAGGGGCGGCGGATCCTCGCCTGCATTGCCGAAGAGGGGCTGACGCCCAAGGCAATCCTGCTGACTCACGGGCATTTTGACCACATCGGGGCGGTGGGGGCGCTGCAGAAAGCCTTCGGGATCCCGGTCTACATCCATACGGACGATCTGGAGATGCTTTCAGACGGGGAGAAGAACGGCAGCTTTGCCTTCGGCTTCCCGGAAGCGGCCGTTTCCGGCGCACAGACGCTTTCGGACGGAGAAACGGTTCGGGCAGGGGAGCTTGCCTTCACCCTGATCCACACGCCGGGGCACAGTAAGGGATCCTGCTGCTACCGGTGCGGGGGCGTCCTGTTCACGGGGGATACCCTGTTTGACGGAGGGGTGGGCCGGACGGATCTCTACGGCGGGAGCGGCCGGGAGCTGACGGCGTCTTTAAAGAAGCTCGCAGGGCTTCCGGGAGACTATCAGGTGGATCCGGGACATGGGAGCTTTACGACGCTTGCTGCCCAGCGGGCGGAAAATCCATATATGGGAATGAACGGGTATGACGATCTTTTTTGAAGGCAACGATTTTAAATACGAAATGGAGAACGTGGCGCGGCTCTTTTTCCCGCTGCGGCGGTTTTCCTTCGGATATGCGCCGGAGGAAGAGCCGGCAGAGGACTGCCTTGTCTTTATCCGGAAGGAAACGGAAGGCGGATGGACGCTTACCGTGAAGGTTCGGACAGATTCTTTTTCGGAGGATGCTGTTTCCTTTGTTCCCTTCGGGGAAAAGGGTGAGAACGATTGTGAGATGGAGTTTGCCCGGATGCTTTACCGGCTTTTGCAGAAGGCAACCGGTGTGACGCCCAGGTGGGGCGTCCTTACGGGGATCCGGCCGGTGAAACGGCTGCAGTTCGCTATGGATTCCGGCGTGAGCCGGGAAGAGGCTATGGCGGAGATGCGGGAGGAAGGGCTGGTTTCGGAGGAAAAGATCCGGCTTACCATGCAGATCGCCGACGTGCAGAAGGAGCTTCTTTCCGATCTGCAGCCCAATGATTTCAGCCTTTATGTGTCCATCCCCTACTGCCCTTCCCGGTGCAGCTACTGCTCCTTCGTTTCCCACTCCATCGACCAGCCGAAGGCGAAAAAATTGCTGCCGGAATACCTTTCCCGCCTTGTACAGGAGATCGCCTTTACAGCAAAATTGGCCCGTGAGACTGGGCTTCGGCTACGGTCGGTGTACATCGGAGGGGGAACGCCCACGGCTTTGACGGCGGAGCAGTTAAAGCTCGTCACCGACGCCGTGCGGGAGCATTTTGACCCTCCCAAAGAGCTGGAATACACCATCGAAGCCGGGCGTGCCGATACGATCACGCCGGAAAAGCTGCAGGTGATCCGGGACGCCGGGGCAAATCGCATCAGCATCAACCCCCAGAGCTTCGAGGACAGCGTTTTAGCGGCGGTGGGTCGGAAGCATACAGCTTTGCAGGTGGAGGAATGCTACCGGCTGGCGCAGGGATACGGGTTCGAGGCCATCAACATGGATCTCATCGCCGGGCTGCCTACGGATACGCCGGAGGGGTTCCGGTACTCGCTGGACCGGGCGATTGCTTTAGCGCCGGAAAACATCACCGTCCATACGCTTTCGGTGAAGCGGGCGGCGGATCTGTTTGCGGAGCGGGACGGCAGCGAGGATTACAGCGACGTGCAGGCCATGGTGGACTATACGGGGAAAGCCATGGAGGCGGCGGGGTACATTCCCTACTACCTTTATCGGCAGAAAAACATCGTGGGGAACCTGGAAAACGTGGGCTACGCAAAGCCCGGGTTTTACGGGAAATACAACGTCTACATCATGGAAGAAGTCCAGACTATCCTGGCGGTGGGCGCCGGGGCGGTGAGCAAGGTGGTCCGCCCGGGGCGGATCGACCGGGTCTTCAATTACAAGTACCCGTATGAATATCTCTCCCGCTTTTCCGATATACTGACAAGGAAGGAATCCCTGCGGGAGCTTTTGAAAGGAGGGGACGGACTTGGTGACCGACCGGAAGGAACGGCTTGACCTGAGCGTCCTGAATGAAAACGTCCGCCGGGATCCGGAGAAGGCGGTGGCTTACTGGGAAAAGCATTACCGGGATCAGGTGGAAGCGGTGGCGGAAGACTTTGTTTCCCACATGGGGGAGAGCCGGGTGCTGCTGCTGGCGGGGCCAAGCAGCTCCGGGAAGACCACCACGTCCCTGAATCTTATGGAAGCACTGCACCGGCGGGGGATCCGCACAATCCCGGTGTCCCTGGACGACTTTTTTCTGGGGCCGGGAGCGGCTCCGCTTTTAGAGGACGGGACGAGGGATCTGGAATCGGTGGAGCTTTTGGATGCGGAGCTTTTGGATCGGTGCTTCCGGGAGCTATTTGAGACCGGGCGCTGCGATTTCCCCATTTTCGATTTTGAAAATGGGAGCCGCAGCGAAAAAGTGAACCATTTTGCCGTAGACGACCGGACAGCGGTGGTGGTGGAGGGGCTTCACGCCCTGAACCCGTTTATCGCCGGGCGGGAGTTCTGCAAAAAGGCGCTGAAGGTCTACATTTCCATCAAGACGGAATATTATCTGGACGATGAGCGGATCCTGAGCACCCGGCAGCTGCGCCTGATCCGGCGGATCATCCGGGACAGCAACTATCGGGCCTGCCCACCGGAGGTGACCCTCTCCATGTGGAAGAACGTGGTCCGGGGGGAGGATCATTACATCCGCCCCTTCCGGCTGAGCGCCGACTACTGGGTGGATTCCTTCCATGGGTACGAAGCCATGGTGTATCGGCCGCTTTTGCTCTCGCTTCTGGATCGGCCGGAGGTGCGGATGTGCCCTCAGCGGGAAACGGCAGCGGCTTTACGGGATGCGGTCCGATGCTTTGAGGAGCTGCCCTTGCTTTTCGTACCGGAGGATTCTCTTTTGCGGGAATTTCTCGTTTTGCCTTGAATAACGGGGAAAAAAGGAATATAATGGGTACAAAGCCGGCAGGTGAGCCGGGTTCGTATCTGCGACCAATGATAAGAAAGGATGAAAGTATCATGAGCAACGTATTGGATGATCTGATCAGTTCTGCGAAAAGTCTGGTGGATATCGCCGGGAAGAAAACCGACAATGTGGTGGAGATCTCCAAGCTGAAGTATCAGTCTGTGCAGATGTCTGCGGAGCTTAAGAGCCTTTACGAGAAGCTGGGCAACGCCGTGTACACCATGGTCAAGTCCGATTTTGACAACAAGGAGCTGATGGATTCCCTCATCGAGGAGATCGACAGCCTGAAGGCGAAGATCGACGATGTGAACTTCCAGATCGCCCAGCGGAAGAACATCCGCATCTGCCCCGCCTGCGGCAGCCGGAACGAGAAAGACGCCTGCTACTGCTCCAAGTGCGGCAACAAGTTCACCGCTCCCGCTGAGGAAGCGCCTGCCGAAGAGGCACCCGCTGCCAAGGAGAAAGCGCCGGAAGCTGCGGCTGAAGCTCCCGCTGAGACCCCTGCGGAGGAGACCTCTTCCGAGGAGTAATTTCCGCAAAGCATAGAAACTACGGGAGTGTTGCATTTGCAGAACAGCAAGAGTCAGAGCCTTTTGCAGGGCGTGTCCGTCCTGGCCGCCGCTATGCTGATTGTAAAGCTGGTGGGGGCGGTCTTCAAGATCCCCTTGGGGAACATCCTCGACGGGGAAGGGATGGGTTATTTCTCTACTGCGTACAGCGTTTTCACGATGATTTACGCTTTCTCCACGGCCGGTCTGCCCGCCGCTATTTCCAAGATGGTGGCGGAGCAGTCGGTTCGGGGAAGATACCGGGACATCCGGAAAATTCACGAAATCTCGACCCGGTTCTTCCTGATCCTGGGGGTCGGCGGCTTTTTGCTGATGGCGCTGGGCAGCAAGCTGTTCGTGAACATTGCAAAGACGCCCAGTGCGTTATACAGCGTCCTTGCCATTTCGCCGGCCATCCTCTTCGGGTGCGTCACTTCGGCCTATCGGGGGTATTATGAGGGCCTGCGGAACATGACGCCGACGGCGGTCTCTCAGGTCGTTGAGGTGGTGGCAAAGCTGGTCTTCGGGCTGAGTCTCGCTTTGGTCGTGACGAAGACCGCCTCCTCCCAGTATGCGAAAAGCGGCGTCGTTTTCGGACAGCAGGCGGCTTCTTTGGAGGAGATGCAGCGGATCGCCGCTCCTTATGCGGCGGCGGCTGCCATTTTCGGCGTGACCCTTTCGACGGTGGTGGGGACAGTCTATCTGCTGATCCACTGCAAGCGGGCGGGGGACGGCGTCACCGAGGAAAACCTCAAATATTCCCCCCGTGCCATGCGGGGGAAGGTGCTGCTGGTGCGGCTGGTGAAGATCGCCATTCCGATCTCGCTTGGCTCCATCGTGGTCAACGTGGCGCAGTTCATCGACACCTTTACCATTATCCGGCGGCTGGATGCCGCATTTCAGAACCATGCCGACGTCATGATGAAGCTCTTCGGCAGCATCGTTCCGGCGCAGGTCTTGCAGGAAAACGGCAGTGCGAACTTTATTTACGGTTCCTACAGCGGATATGCTTTGTCGGTGTTCAATCTGGTCCCGGCGTTTACGACCATTTTCGGGAAGAGCGCCCTGCCCAATGTAACGGCGGCCTGGACCGTCCGGGACATGAAAGGGACGAAGTTGAACATTGAATCGCTGATCCGGATGACGTTTTTGATTACGGCTCCTTTGAGCCTTGGAATCTTTTCCATGGCGACGCCGATTTTGACTCTTCTCTATCCGGGAAAGGCGGCGGAGGTGGCCATTGCGGCGCCGGTTTTGAGCCTGCAGGGAATCTCGCTCTTATTCTTAGGGATGAGTGCCCCGCTGTTTGCAGCACTTCAGGCGCTGGGGCGGGCGGATCTGCCGCCGAAATTCATGCTGCTGGGGGCGGCGTTAAAATTTATCGTCAACTATGCCACCATCGGGATCCCCGCTATCAACGTTCGGGGAGCGGCGATGGGCACGATGATCTGCTATGCGGTCATCATGGTGCTGTGCCTTGTGTGGCTTACGAAGATCACCGGGATCCAGTTCCGGTTCGTGGGGCTTTTCTGGAAGCCGCTGGTAGGCGGGCTTCTCTGCGCGGGAGCGGCTTACGGCGTTTATGGGCTGCTGTCCCATTTCATCGCTTCCAACAGCTTAAAGACCCTTCTTGCCATCGGAGTCGCCGGGATTGTTTACCTCCTTGCGGTGCTGCTTTTGCGTGCCATTACGGAAGATGACGTAAGAATGCTTCCAAAAGGAGAAAAATTTGCAAAACTACTTGCAAAATACGGATTATTAGGGTAGAATGTATTCAGACCTGTTGTTGAAAAAGAGGGATTTTTCTGGACTTTCAAAGGAAAGAACGCTACGGGATGCAGGATCTTTTACAGATTATGGAGATCCTCCGCAGCGAAAATGGTTGCCCGTGGGATCGGGAACAGACCCATGAGAGCATCCGGGGCAACTTTATTGAGGAAACCTACGAGGCTGTAGAGGCCATCGACAAGAAGGATCCTGTCCTCCTTCGGGAGGAGCTGGGGGATGTGCTGCTGCAGGTGGTGTTCCATGCCCGGATGGAAGAGGAGGTAAACTCCTTCAACTTCGGAGATGTGGTGAACGATATCTGTGAGAAGCTCATCATCCGGCACCCGCACATCTTCGGGGATGTGAAGGTGTGCGGCACCGAGGAAGTCCTCAACAACTGGGAAGCCATTAAAAATCAGGTGAAGGGCACCAAGACCCAGACCGAGCGGCTGGAGGCTGTGCCCCGGGTCTATCCAGCTCTGATGCGGAGCCAGAAGGTATCCGGACGGGCTGCAAAGGCCGGCATGGATCATGAGACCGCTGAAGCTGCGTGGAAGGATCTGGAAAGCGAAGTTTCCGAGCTGCGGGAAGCCGTGACGGAGAAAGATTCCGACCATGTGGAAGAGGAGCTGGGGGATCTGCTCTTTTCCGCCGTCAATGTGGCAAGGCTCTTGGGCGTAGATAGCGAGTATGCGCTGACCCGTTCCTGTGATAAGTTTATCCGCCGTTTTGCGGAAACGGAAAGACTGGCAATAGCCGAGGGGATTGATCTGAAGACCGCAGACACCGATACCAAAGACCGCCTTTGGAAAGAGGCGAAGGAAATCGTTCATTCTAGGTGAAAACCTATGGATACAAAAAATTATGGAGGTCAAATGATATGACGAAAACGGAATTGATGAATGCTGTTGCTGAAAAGGCTGGTTTTTCCAAGAAGGACGCAGACAAGGCTGTTTCTGCTGTTCTGGAAGCCATTACCGACGCTCTGACCAGCGGTGAGAAAGTCCAGCTGGTTGGATTTGGCACTTTTGAAGTCCGTGACCGTGCTGCCCGGGAAGGCAAGAATCCCGCTACCGGTGAAACCATCAAAATCGAGGCCAGCAAGGTTCCCGCTTTCAAGGCTGGCAAGGCTCTGAAAGACGCCGTTGCGAAATAAGACCCATTGAAGAGTAAAAGGGGCTTTCCCGGCTGCGGTCGGGGAAGTCCCTTTTTGAGTAGAGGAGAGATCCTATGAGACTGGATAAATACCTGAAGATCAGCCGCTTAGTCAAGCGCCGCACCGTGGCAAACGAAGCCTGCGACGCCGGCAAGGTTCTGGTCAACGACAAGCCCGCCCGTGCCTCCTACGAGGTAAAGGTGGGGGATATTATCGAGGTGCGCATCGGTGCAAAGCCCCTGAAAGCCCGGGTTTTGAGCATTGCGGAATTCGCAAACAAAGAAAACGCTTCGGGGCTTTACGAGCTCATCAGTTGAGGGAAAACCGCCGGAAGGATCGCATTTTGCGGGCTTCCGGCGGTTTTTGTATCCGGCGGGAATAACCCGTTCTTTTTCGGAATAAGATGAAGGGAGGCCGGGGATTCCCCGGCTTTCAGGAAAGATTCCGGAAAGGATGGGGCAAAATGCAAGAGAGCACCTTGAAGCTGCCGCACAACCTGATTTTGGAGGATCGGAAGAAGCTGACCGTTTCTGGTGTGCAGGACGTGGATTGCTTTGATGAGTCGCTGGTGGTCCTTTTCACGAATATGGGGAAGCTGACCGTGCGGGGCAGGGGACTCCATGTCAACGCCTTCGATGTGTCTACCGGGGAATTCTCCATGGAGGGGGATATTTCCGGGGTGGAATATTCCGACGAGGCCAAGGGAAAATCCGGCTTTTTCGCCCGGATCTTCCGGTGAGGACGGGAAATGGAAATAAGCGGAGATGTGCTGCGGTTTCTCTCTTCCTGCCTGCTGGGAGCGGGGCTGGGTTTTTTATACGACGGGTTTCGGCTGCTGCGGCTTTTCTGGAAAAACCGGGCGGCGGTTTTTGTGGAGGATCTGTTTTTTTCGGGGATCTGCACGCTTTTGACACTGTGGTTTTTGGTAGAGCAGTGCAGCGGGCGGGTGCGGGCGTATGCGCTGTTCGGGGAACTTTTAGGGTTTCTCGTTTACCACTTTACGGTGGGGGAGCTGGTGATCCGGCTGCTGCGGGGGATCGTGGCAGTGGTGAAGTGGGTATTACGTGGAATTTTCCGGATCTTTTTGCGTCCGATTGGACAGGGGATTCGTTTTGTTACACAAAAAATAAATGTATTTTTTAGATGGTTGCTACAATGTTTGAAAAGAGCGCCGATTCTCAGAAACTTTCACTTGCAACGACGCAACGGGATGTTGTATAATAAACATAATAAAAAACCGGGTCGGAACAAGGAGGGCGCAGGGCAGGATGAAGGCGAAAAAAAGTAAAGTGAACCGCATCGTCAACGTTGCGATCGCTGCCATGATCTGCTATGTCGCCGTTTCTCTTTTGGTGCTGCAGGCGGACATTTCCTCTTATCGGCGGAGACTTTCCGATTTGGAGGCGCAGTGCGAGGAGCAGCAGGTTCAGAACGATGAAATGGAGAGCCTTTTGAAGAAGGGTTCGGATTTTGATTATATCGTGAAAATGGCACGGGAAAAATTGGGGCTCATTTTTTCGGACGAGCAGGTCTTTTACGACGCCGCCGGAAATCAGTAACTTTTGATTTGTTCTGCCTTCCGCAGGGAAAGGCAGTCTGTTAAGGAGGATCAGCAGACATTTATGCAGCTTGAAGTAGGGAAAATTTACGAAGGAAAGGTGACCGGGATCACCAAATTCGGAGCGTTCATCGATCTGGGTGAAAACAAGACCGGTATGGTTCATATCTCGGAGGTCGCACCGACCTTTGTGAAAGAGATCACCGATTTTATCTCCATGGGTGAAACCGTTAAGGTTCGGGTTCTGAACATCGGCGAGGACGGAAAGATCAGCCTTTCCATCAAGCGTGCCGTGGAGAATCCCGCTCCCGCGCAGCAGCGTCCCCAGCAGTCCCAGCAGCGCCCCCGCTCGTCTTATAACAACAACGGCGGCAACCGGGGTCCCCGGGATTTCTCTCAGCCCCGCCAGCAGGACAGCGGCAGCAAGGGCTTTGAGGATATGCTCAGCAAGTTTATGCAGCGCAGCGACGAGAAGATCTCCGACCTGAAAAAGTCCATGGACGGCAAGCGGGGCTCTTATCAGAAGCGTTCCCACTAAAAGCATATTTGTGAAAAGGAAAGAGGCTCCCGGAAGCGGGAGCCTCTTTTGATACAGAAACCCCGTCCCTCTCTGCATACGCTGCGGGGAGGGGCGGGGTTTCATGCTTCGGGTATTTGCGGATCGTTTTCCGCACCTTTGGGATTTGTTCCATCTTTTTCGCCGATGCCGATGTCGTTTTTTAAGATGCGGCCGAAGGAGACGGCGGAGCGGCCGTAGCGGCTGCGGACCTGATCCACAGCCTGTTCCAGACGCTCCCGCTTGCCGGGGTCTTTGATCTCCTCCGCCGACTGGAAGAGGGAGAGCTGGTCGCCGCCGGATTCATGGAAGCGGCTGGCGGTGCTGGCGGCTTGGCTGGTCATTCAGTTTTTCTGCCACTGGTACTATACGCTGTTCGGGGCTTCGGAGAAGAAGCTCAAGGGCTACAATGCGTGCTTCCGGAACACGGTACACCTGATCCCGGCCAGCGATACCAGGCTGATCCCGGATTTGTACCACATGATCCTCCATCTGCTGATTCTGTGGAACCTTGTTTTGGTGATATGCGCGATTGTGCGCTAGAAAAATGGGAAATCCTCTGTATGACGAAATTCATACGGAGGATTTTTGCATTTCATAACTATTTTTGGAAGGGCTGTTTGGCGAATGTGTTTCGGTATTCCCGGGGCGTGAGCTGCTCCAGTTTCTTGAAAAGATTAGCGAAGTAGGAAAAGTTTTGATAGCCTACCTCCGAAGCAATCGCGCTGATGGAAAGGGAAGAATTAGCCAAAAGATTCTTTGCCATGGAAATGCGGTATTCGATGATGTAGTCCTTTAGAGGCGCGCCGGTTTCTTTTTTGAAAAGCCGGGTGAGGTATTCCGGATTCAGATGGACGAAGTCCGCAATTTCCTTGATAGACAATTCGGAGTTGTAGTGTTCGATCACATATTTTTTTGCACGGTTGACATAATCTTCCTCGGTTTCTTCGGCTTTCTGATTCTTATTCAGGGCATCGATTAGGAAATGTACGGCTTTCATCACTGCATCGATGGTGGAAAAGCTGTCCATGCAATCCTGGTAGGTGAAGTCTTTGGAAAAGATAGAGCTGACCTCGATGTTATTTTCGTAAAAATAAATCAAGCAAAGATTGATGATTTGCTGATGGGTTCTTTTTAGAAGCTCTAAGCTGTTGGGCTTATCCAGAATATTGTGATCCAGGTAAAATCGAATTTCTTTTTCCAGCATGGAGGTTTGGCCGGTACGCAGTAAGGAAGCCCAGTATTTCTGATGGGTGGAACTGTCGGTATTGGCGGGCGGGTCTGCAGCTTCTGCGGCAGAGGTGTTAAAAATGCCGGATTTTTCCGAGACGTTATTGCCAATGTTTCTGTTTGCGTAGCGAATCTCCGTCAGGATATTCTTGTATTTCACCGGATTGGAGAAGTAGAGGGTGATGTTTTCGGTGTTCAGCCTTTCTTGCAAGGAAAGAAAAAAATCGTAAATGTGGTCCGCCTCAATGGGGCGGACCTCGCTGTTGTTGTCGATGACAAAGATCGAGAACATCCGAAATGGCGTCATAACGATAAAATGACTCAGCGACTCTATGGGGAAAAGGACGGGGATCGTGTCATTGATCGTTTTCATCAGGTAACGCTGCGAAGGATAGCCAGGCTTCTTGCGCGTATACGCATGAACATCCACCCAAAAGAGGTGTACCAGGCTGTTTTCCGTAAAGGAATAACCGGCCTTGTTCAGGAGTTCCATGCTCTCTTCGATCTCATCGGTGGTCCCGACGTACAGATTTTCAATTGCCTTTGCCAGGAATTCATTGGGATTGCTTTTGAACAAAGCGCCGTATTCCATCAGCCTGCGGTTGTTGAAATTCAGGTTCCAGGCTTCCGCAGCCCGCTTTAGGGACTGAGCGATGGTTTCATAAATGGCGGGCTGCACGATGAAGTCAAAACAGCCCAGTCGGAGACTGCTTTGGGCATAGGAAATTTTGGCGTAAGAAGTCATCACGATCCGAATAATGGTCGGGAAGTGCTGCTGCAGATACTCGTTTAGCTCGATTCCCGACTGTCCCGGCATCTCAATGTCCGTAACCAACACGCTGATGGCGTGCGTGTGGCAGATTTTTATGGCGTCTGCAGCGTTGGAAGCCGTAAAGACTTCGGAATAGCCCAGTGAGGCAAAATCGATTCCATGGAGCATGCCTTCCAATACACTGGTTTGATCATCTACCAGCAACAGGTTCATTGCCGAGTTTCCTCCTTTCGGTCTAGTGGGATGGAAATGACGGAGCAGGCCCCGCCGGTCGGAAGATTGTAGAAGGCAAAGGTGTAGTTTTCGCCGTAGAGGATAGAGAGCCGATGCTTCAGGTTATTGATGCCCACATGGTTGTCATCAAAGGAATAGCTCACCCGCTGATTGATGGCGTTCAGTACATCTTCGGGATATCCGCTGCCGTTATCCTGCATATGGATACGCAGATATGCAGCATCATTTTCTGACACTGCGCTGATTTTTACGCTGAAGACCGCCATTCCCTTTTTTCCGGCATTGTATTTAAAGGAGTTTTCCAGGAAGCTCTGGATGATCAGAGGCGGTACGCAGGAGTCCTCCAGATTGTCCTCGACCTCAACATTCAGGAGAAAGATTTTCTCTGAATCCAGCGAGAGAATCTGGTAGTAGTCGTCGATTTCCCGGAGTTCATGGGAAAGGGGAACCGTGGAGATGTTATCGTGGAACAGGTATCGCAGATGGTTGGAGAATGCGATAATCATCAGCTTCATCTTATCGATCTGTCGGTTTTCCAGCATGCCGTAAAGGCTTTTCAGGCAGTTAATGAAAAAGTGCGATCGTGTTTGCAGCTGATAATACTGCAAAAGGGCGTGGGCTTTCACATCCTCCTCCATACGGCGGGCGGTTTCCAGATCGGAGATGGTTTTAGCAAGGGAGACCAGAGCTTTCTGCGTTTCCTGCACCTCAGCTATCCTGCTGAGCTTGGGGATGGAGTAATCGCGGGATTGTTCGATCTTCCTCGAGAAATCGGAAATCTCCATGACCGGGATAAGCAGCATTCGCTTGGAGATGGTGTAAAAAATGACAAAAATCAACGCCATCAGAACTAGGAAGACCGCTGCCATCAGGAAACGTTCGGAGGCCAGAAATACAAATTCTGAAAGCGGGGTGACAACGGCCACACCGGTTTGACATTCCTTGAGGAAATAGGAAAGCACCAGATTGCCGCCGCGCAGAACCAGATGGGAGCGGTCTGCACCGCTTTGTAAATCAGACAGTTGGATGTCGAGATTTTTCAGGGCGTCCTGGGAGCGAAGGATTTGGTCCGATGAAAAGACGGTGACGATAGAATGAGCGGTAGGAGCGGGAATGGGATATTGCTCTGTGTATTTTTGCAGGCTGAACATCGTGCATAAGGTCGATCGCCCCCTTTGATTTTGCAGGATCAGATAGTCCTCATCCACAATCTTTTTATGGAACCATTGGCCGATGATGGCAGAATCCTCAGCAGCGTCCGTGCCGATTTGGTGATAGGCGGTCCGATAGAGCTGTAGCTTCTTTGTAGGAAGGAGAGAAGGGAGATAGTAGACGTCATCCTTTTGGGAATCGGCAATCATATTCACGCAGTATTCATTATCGTGATAGTTGATGATCTGACGAAGGTGATAGAGAGGGGGCAGACGCTTGACATCAGAGGCGCTGTTGGTGGAAATCAAGGCAAAGTTGGGGTCAGAAGTGGCGATGGTTCGATTAAAGTCGCTTTCGACCTGCAGATCGGACGACAGCTTATCCATATAGCTTTGCATCGAGACGGAAAACTTGGACAGAGTCGATTTCGTCGAATAAAAGGACATGAAAATCGAATAAAGCAGCGAGACAATGCCGAAGATCAGGAGGACCATCCGGAAAACCCGACGGAGATATTTTTGTACGGAAAAGGGTTGCTGCATAGTTCAACCGACCTTCTTTTGGAGTGATGGGTAAGGAAAACAGGTCAAAATTACAACAATATAAATCGGAATTGTCATAGAATTCAGAGGTGTAATTTGGTAAAATCAAAAAGAGAATGGCAGATTGCATGGTATTTTCATACTTATTATAGCAAATTCTGTCACATTGTCAACTATTCGATTTTAGTGGGCTTTTTATGCAGGAGGGGTTGCAATTGTTGAAGAAAAAAGAACCGCTTTGGACGCCGAAGTACGTGGTCGTTTTGCTAAACATGCTTTGTAATGGCATCGCCGGTATGATGACCTATCCCATTGTTGCAAAATACGCGCTGTCCATTGGAGCCGATTTGACGACGGCATCTGCCATTGCGGGGCTGATGTCGTTGGTTTCTTTGGTGGTTTGTCCTTTCGCCGGCGTTCTCTGTGATAAATGGAATCGAAAGTATATCCTCATTGCGGCCAATCTCGGATATGGAATCGCTCTTGCACTGCATAGCGTTTGTGTGACCATTCCGTCCTTAATGGTCATTCGCATGATAACAGGAGCATTTTTTTCGGTTTGTACCGTAGCCAGCGTGGCATATGCATCGGCTTATATTCCCAAAAGCAGGATGGGAGAAGGCCTGGGATATTCAGGGCTATCTTCCATTCTTGCCCAGGCGCTGGGGCCGATGGTCGGAATGAAGCTTCAGGAGTTGGGCGGCTATTCGTTGACTTTTTTTGTAGCGGGGGGCTTTGCGTTTCTTTGCGTTTTCTTTCTTGCGATCCTGCCGTATTCGGCGGGGTATTCTATGGGGAAAACGCGGAAACGGATTCGCTTGAAGGATTTGTTCGCCGCCAAATTCACAATGTTCATGCTAATGGCATTTTTGTTTAGTTCTGCCGGCGGACTTATCAGCACTTATTTGGCGATTATTGGGGATTTGCGGCAGATTGCGGATATTACGGTATATTTCACCATTTTTTCCATCGTTTCCGTGGTCCTGCGGCCTGCCACCGGACGCCTTTTGGACACGCGCGGGATCTTTTGGCTGATCATCCCGGCTTTTCTGGGCTGCGGACTTTGTATGCTCTTTGTGGGGACGGGCAGAACTTTGGCCATGTTCCTGATTGCCGGTATTTTCGGAGCTTTTGGCCACGGCACCGGCCTTCCGTCCATTCAGGCGTATTGTGTAAAGACGGTGGACGAGACATCCGCCGGAGTGGCGACCAGCACCATTATGATCGGTCAGAATGTTGCCAATGCCGTGGCGCCTGTGATCGGGTCGTTTTTTATCCGAGCCTTTGATTATGGGGCGACTTTTGCCGGAGCGGGCGGATTCATTTTTGCTGTAGGAATTCTTTTCACCTTGGTCCAGTGGAAAATAAACCAAAAATATTCCGTGGAAGGTCAGAAAAACAATACTTGATGTCAAGAAACAGGTAGTTTTGTTGTCGAAAAACCAATACAATAAAAGTACAAAACGTCAGTATTCTACAAAAAACGTGGAATATGGCGAATAAATTTATGGAGAGTGATATTGAATGAAACGCATCCTTTCTGTCTTGCTTTCCTGCGTACTTGTTCTTTCCCTCGTTGCCTGCGGCAACGGCAGAGCACAATCCGGAGACGCAAGCAACACTGCAAGCACGGGCCAGACGGGGGAGAGCACCAGCGGCAGTTCAAAGACCGATGGCGACTATCCTGTTATCCGCATCAACGAAACGGCCTTCTACGGCGAGCCTCCTGCCAACGGCGAACGTATTCAGGAAGCGCTGAATGTTATTTTGCGGGAAAAGGCTCATGCGGAAATAGAGTTTGTCTATGTGCAGATGTCGAACCTGGCGACGCAGCTGAATTTGCTGCTCACAGGCGGCGATGACTCTCTCGATCTGCTCAGCGGCTTCTGGTATGCAGGCGTGAGCGAGCTGGTTGCTAACGGCCAGGTCCGGGAAATTGATGATCTGCTGGCCTCCAGCGGACAAGGCATTCAAGAAATTTTTGAAGAGTATCCCGAGATCCTTCATTGCGGACGTATAAACGGCAAGCAGTATGGAATTCCTTCTGTTTGCGCCTGGACCTGCGAAAACTGCTATCTGGTTATGGAAGATATCGTCAAGAAAGCGAATATCGAGTTCCCGGAAAAGATTGCGAATCTGGATGAACTAACCCCATTGCTTCTTAAGCTGAAGGAGGCCAACCCTGATAAGTACTTCATCGCCGGGTCCACTTCGCCCTACTGGATTCCCAAAACCATCGACTACCTGGGCGATAATAACTATCTGGGCGTTATCCTGGATCCTGCCAACAGCACGAAAATCGAGAACTACTATGAGTCTGAGTACTTCCTCAATTTCCTGGAGAATGTGAAAATCTGGAAGGCAAACGACTTGATTTCTCCTGATCCGATGAGCAACAATACGGCAGTTCTGGGCAATCTGAGCAATAAGGTCACATATGGTATTACGGGTTATGACTACAACTTGAAGAATACCATTTATGAGGCAGAGAAGCAGAACTCTTATGACGGTCCCATCGTGGGCACCCAGATTGGCGAGAAGTATCTGACCACTGCCAATGCCAGCACATACATGTGGTATATTACCTCCTTCTGCAAAGAGCCCGAGGCGGCAATGCGCGTTCTGAATGTGCTTTACACCGATCCGGAGGCTGCCAATATTCTCATGAATGGTCTGGAAGGCGTGACCTATGTCAAGGACGAGAATGGACAGCTGAAATATCCCGAGGGCGTTACCAATCATCAGGAAGCGGGCTGGTTTGCCATGTACAATGCGGCTCGTCCCAACGGCTTCCTTTGCCCCACCTGGAATTATTCCAGACCGGACGCCTATGAACTGCTGAAGGAAGACAACGCCAAGGCAATCAAGTCCACAGCTTTGGGCTTTACCCCTGACCTTTCTGCGGTAGCAGACCAGTATGCAGCTTGCGCCAATGTTCTGGCGCAGTATTATGCCCCCATTGTCAATGCGGTGGTCGATATTGATGAAACGCTTCCTGTTTTCCAGCAGGCTCTCCGCGATGCCGGTATCGAGGATGTCATTACCGAGGAGCAGAGACAGTTTGACGCTTGGCGCGCCGCTAACTGATTGAGGAACCGGGAGGGGACTTGATCCGTCCCCTCTCCTATTTGTGCCGATATATGGAGAAAACGATGTCATTTGAAAAGCTGACCCAGTATTTGGAGTCCCTTAAGGACAGCGACGGTATCGAGGGCCTGGACCTGATTATTAAGAAAAATCATCAGGTGCTCTATCGTCACAAGCAAGGCTGCAACGATTACGATTGCACCAGGCTGGTATCAGAACAGGACCTGTATTATCTGTACTCTTGTACAAAAATCGCCACGATGGTTGCCTGTATGCAGCAGGTAGAGGCAGGAAGAATCCGACTGGACGCGCCCGTGGCCGAGTATCTGCCGGAGTTTGCCCACATGAAGGTTGCGGATCATTTTGAGCTGGGCGATTTCGGAAATATGCCAAATCAAGCATCTCCGTCACATCCGGCGAAGAATCCCATCCTTATTCGGCAGCTGATGGCCATGACTGCCGGGCTTTCCTACAACACTGCCTCAGAGCCCATTGCAGAACTGAAACGAAAGAGCGGGAATCACGCTTCCACCCGTGAGATGGTAGGCGCTATTGCAAGGATGCCGTTGCTTTATGAGCCCGGCACTCGACACGCCTACAGCCTGGGGCATGATGTGGTTGCCGCAGTTATCGAGGCAGTGACCGGACAGCGGTTCGGCGATTATGTTGTCGAGCATGTTTTCAAGCCGCTGGGCGTGAGCGATGTGTTTTTCCATCTGCGGGAAGAAGACAAGGGGAGACTGGCCGCTCAGTATTCCTGCGATTTTAAGACCGGTAGGAAATCCCGGCATCAGGGCAACACCTTTGAACTGACGGACCAGTATGACAGCGGCGGCGCCGGTCTCATTGCTACGGTGGACGGCTATTCCGCGCTGCTGGATGCGTTGGCCTGCGGAGGCGTGGGAGCAAACGGAGTCCAAATCCTTTCCGAGGAAAGCATCGAAGCCATTCGAACGCCGCAGCTAAACGCCGTACAGCTGGATGATTTCACTATGAAGGGGATGTTTCGGCCAGGTTACAATTACGGGCTGGGAGTCCGCGTTC
>USLH01000023.1 GCA_900555435.1 uncultured Oscillospiraceae bacterium
GACGCAGCGCCAGCTGTTCCGACGCTTTTTCGTTCCCACAAGACGTGGCGATGAGCAGGCCGTTTGTCTTCGCTTCCCCAAAGTAGCCCTCGTCGGCGATGCGGTTCAGGGTCATTCGGACGGCATCGTCGATGGACTTGTTGGTCAGACGGACGTCCTCTAAAATCGCCGCCCCGTCATCGTTGACGGCGGTAACGCTGAGAACCCGGTCAAACCGGTTCAGGACGTATTCCACCGAGGGGTTTACGTCCAGACTGACAAAGGCGTAAGGGGCAGCATAGAGAGAGCCGCCGCCAATACAAAGGGCAAGGGCTGCAGCAGCCGCAGCCACCCATGTGACCGCCTTTTTGAGGGGAGGGGCTGAGGTGAGGGCTTTGGGATCCACCGTTTGCCCTACCGTGTAGCCGCAGTTCCGGATCCGGACGATACGGCCGTCTCTGGTCAGGGCGGCGGCATACCGGCCCTTGATTCCGACGATTACCGCTTTCATCCGATTCCTTTCTCCTTTACGAAGTGCAGGTATGCGGCGAGCCCGGGGAAGTCGCCCCCGAGGATCTCCGCTGCCGCTATTATATATTTTCGGTGCCGCTCTAAGATTTTTCGGGGTACCTCCGCATTTTTTTCAAGAATTTTTATGGGGAGGGTTCGGGTGCGGCGCATTCCTTCCATCAGAAGAGGATTATAAAGCAGGTAACGGATGGCTTTTGCGCAGGCAGTGCGGGTCTTTCCCGCTTTGGGGGACACCTCCGTCAGATCCATAAAGTCAAAGCCATAGCCGATGAGGATGGCACTCACTTCTCGGATCTCGTCGGGGAGGGGGTTCTCCGGCGGCTCCTCAGATAAGCGGGAGCGGACGTTTAAGGTCAGTGGGTCAGGAACCTCGTCCGGCTCCGGGTCGGAGAAAGCAGGGGAAGCGGGGATCTCCGCTTCGAATTTCTGCTGGCTCCGGTAATAGTCCACCAACCGGCGGCGGATCACCAGCCGGGCGAAGGAGTAGAAGTTGCCCTTATCCGGGGAATACTGGCTGACGGCTTGAGAAAAGGCGGAGAGGGCGATGGACCACTCGTCGTCCTGTTCGGTAACGGCATGGCGGCAGGCCACGGCGGCTTCCCGCAGGAGGAAGACCCGGGATTCTTCGATCAGCCGGGCAAGGGCGTCGGGATCTTTTGCGGCGGCAAGGATGTCCTTGGGATCGGTGCGCATGGTCTGCCTCCTTTCGGAAAAATGGGGACATTTCCTTCATCATAGCATAAACGAAAGAATTTTTCAACCGGAGAGGGCGGCGTGCCGGCTGTCAGAAAAAGGAAACGCCCTGCCCGGCGTTTTGCGGGCAGGGACAGTCATAAAGCAGATCCGGAAACGGCGGGGAAAACTGCCGATTTTCCTCTTGAAAAAGGAAGGAAAACCGTGTATGATAGGAAAGAACACTCGGCTTAAATTTCGGTGAAAAGGCCGCTGTCCGTCAGGTCTTCCAGATGGATCAGATCCAGTGAAACACCTTTTGAACGGGCGTAGCGAATGGTGTAGCCGGTTCCTCCCTCTTCCTTGCGGCAGACACCGATGAGCCGGGAGGAGTGCTCCACCAGATAGCGGTTCCTTTTTAGAAAGCTGTCTTTTCCGTAGCGGTCTTCCACGGTGATGACCTGACTGCAGTAGCGGAGCAGCCGCCGGTGCCGCAGCTCCCATTCCCGGCTCCAGCCCCGGGTCTGTTCCGGAAAGGGGAGGACGGCCACCAGCTCCAGATTCCGGAAAGACTCCCAGAGCCCCGCTACGATCTCCCCGGCCCAGATGTCCACCCCTCTTGCCATTCCGCAGAGGAAGGTGGTATAGCCTTCGTCCACCGCCGTTAAGATCCGGCTTTGCAGCTGGTGCTTCACCGCATCAATGAAGGGCGCTTCCTCCGAAAAGGCCGGACAGATCTTTTCCGGCCGATGGCCGGTGAAGCAGACCGTTTTTTCCCGTTCCATCCTCGTTCTCCTTTCGCCGTTCTATGTTTATTGTATCATATCCGGCGGAGGAAATGTTACGAAAGTATGAATTTTTAAACATTTGTTTGAAAGGTTGCCTTTTTATGGAGTTTTTAAGACGCACCTGGGCGGAGATTGATTTGGACGCCTTGGATCAGAACGTTTCGGCTATCCGCACCTGCCTGTCCGATTCGACGGAGCTTTTGGCGGTGGTCAAGGCTGACGCTTACGGTCACGGCGACCGGATGATTGCAAAGGAACTTACAAGATCCGGCGTTACCCGTTTTGGCGTTTCCAATCTGGAGGAAGCAGTGGGGCTGCGCCACGCCGGGATTGACGGGGAGATCCTGATTTTCGGCGTCACCCCTCCGGAGCTTGCCAAAGAGCTGGCGGAAAATGACATCACCCAGGCGATCCTGAACGCCGATTACGCCAAGGCGCTTTCGGACGCCGCTGTCGCAGCCGGGGTCACCGTAAAGGGACATCTGAAGCTGGACACCGGCATGGGGCGCATCGGGTTTGTGGTGGGCCGTCCCTCCGGTTCGCCGGAAACGCTCCTGTCTGCCTGCCGGCTGCCGGGGCTTTCCGTCACCGGGGCCTTTTCCCACTTTTCCTCCTCCGACGATGTCTCCAGGGAAGGAATCGCCTATACAAGGGAGCAGTACCGGCGTTTCAAAGAAGCCACCGATGGGCTGAAGGCCGCCGGAGTCTCGCCGCTTTTCTGCCACCTGCAGAATTCGGCGGGGATCATCAGCTATCCGGAGTATCAGTTCGACGGCGCCCGTGCCGGGATCATCCTTTACGGCCAGCCGGTGGATACCCTTCCCGGACACAGCATTCCTTTAAAGCCGGTGATGAGCCTTCGTTCCACCATCGCCATGATAAAAGAAGTGGAGCCGGGGGACTGCATCAGTTATTCCCGGACCTTCCGGGCGGAAAAGCCCATGCGCATCGCTACCGTCCCGGTGGGGTATGCCGACGGGTATCTCCGGGCGCTGTCCAACAAAGCCGAGGTGCTGATCCGGGGAAAGCGGGCGCCGGTGGTGGGCAACGTCTGCATGGATCAGATGATGGTGGACGTGACGGACATTCCCGAAGCCGCCGTGGACGATCGGGTCACACTGGCGGGCTCCGACGGGGAGGAAACGGTCTCCTTCGGCGAGCTGGCAGCCATTGCCGGGACCATCCACTACGAGCTCCTCTGTCTGGTCAGCAAGCGGGTGCCCCGGGTGTATCTCAGAAACGGCGCTGCCATCAAGGTGCTGGACTTTAATCGGGAGTAGGAGATCCTATGAACCTTTTTGCTCTTCCCCCGGCGGCTCCCGGCGAGGTGGCCGAGCCGCTGTGGGAGAATTCTGCCTTCCGGCTGGAACGGATCGTTTCCCGGGGGGATGTTTCCCCGGCGGGCTTCTGGTACGATCAGGAGGAGACGGAATGGGTATCTCTCCTTTCCGGCTGTGCGTTGTTGGAATTTTCCGACTGCCTCGTTTTTCTGGAGCGGGGGGACACCCTCCGGATCCCAGCACACAAAAAGCACCGGGTGGCGGCGACTTCGGTGAGCCCCGCCTGCATCTGGCTCTGCCTGTTCGGAAAGGAGAGGGAAGAATGCGGATCTTAGTGGACGCCGACGCCTGCCCGGTGAAGGAGTTGATCCTTCGGGAGGCGAAAAGGCGATCCCTTCCCGTGCTGATGATCCACGACACCAGCCATGAGCTGTCCGATGGCTACAGTCAGTCCATCACCGTGGATAAGGGGGCGGACAGCGCAGACTTAAAGCTGATAAATCTCTTATCCCCCGGGGATCTTGTGGTGACCCAGGATTTCGGCGTGGCTGCTATGGCTCTGGGGAAAGGGGCAGCTGCTCTTTCTCAGAACGGGCTGATATATACCTCCGGAAACATCGACCGGCTTTTATTTGAGCGCCACGTTGGAAAAAAGCTCCGGCGGGCGGGGAAGCACGGTCCGAACCCGAAAAAACGCACCTCTGCCGATGATGACGCTTTTCTTGCGGCGTTTCTAAGGCTGCTTGGTCCTGCCTGCTGAACCGTCCTCTTTTTGGAGGGCGGTTTTTTGCTTTTTGCAAGGAGATTTTTGAGGGAAGCCCCATATTTTGGGGAGGAGTCTTTTTCTCTTTTTCCGGGCGTTTCCGTGGAAAAAACGAGGGGGAGAAGAGAACGCTGTGGAAAAGGAAACCTATTTTTCTAAACGGAAAAAAACGGAAAAGCCCGGAAAATAAAGGCTCTTTGAAAAGTCGGGAAATACGGATTGTAAAAAAGGGGGTAAAAATACGGCTTTTCCACCTTTTCCACAGGGTTATTCACAGGAAAGGGTCGGATAACCCATGCTTTTCCACCAAAAAAGCGGGATTTTGAAAAAATCCCGTAGAATCGGGTTTTTCCGAAAAACGTTTTCCACATAAAATGGTGGAGAAATGTGGAAAGCCGTTTCCGGATGGGGTACAAGATGTTGTGTTTTGGGAAAGCGGGACGATCCGGGTGGGAAAAAGGGAAATTCACGGATTTTTTCTTGCAAAATGAAGCGGTTGGCGGTACAATAAAAAGGAAAGACTTTTCCCGGAAAACGTCGGGAAAAGGGCCGTTTCAAGCGGAAGAGGAAAGCGAGGGGTTTTATGCCCAAGAGAGAAGACATCAAAAAGATCCTGATCATCGGTTCGGGACCCATCATCATCGGCCAGGCCTGCGAGTTCGACTACTCCGGCACCCAGGCGTGCAAGGCGCTGCGGAAGCTGGGATATGAGATCGTACTGGTCAACTCCAATCCGGCTACCATCATGACCGATCCGGGGACGGCAGACGTCACCTACATCGAGCCGCTGAACGTGGAGCGGGTCAGCGAGATCATCCGCAAGGAGCGGCCGGACGCCGTTCTGCCGAATTTAGGCGGCCAGTCGGGGCTGAACCTCTGCCTGGAGCTCTGGAAAGCCGGGGTCTTAGACGAGTATAACGTAAAGGTCATCGGCGTTAAGATCGACGCCATCGAGCGGGGCGAGGACCGGATCGCTTTCAAGGAAGCTATGAAGGAGCTGGGGATCGATATGCCCCGGAGCGCTCCTGCCTATTCCGTGGAAGAGGCAAAGGCGATCGTAAAGGAGCTGGGCTACCCCGTCGTGATCCGTCCTGCCTTCACCATGGGCGGCGCAGGCGGAGGCTTCGTCCACAACGATGAGGAGCTGGAGACCATCGTCAGCCGGGGCATCCAGGCCTCCATCGTAGGGCAGGTGCTGGTGGAGGAGTCCATCCTGGGCTGGGAAGAGCTGGAGCTGGAGATTGTCCGGGACAGCAAGGGACAGATGATCACCGTCTGCTTCATCGAAAACATCGACCCGCTGGGGGTACACACCGGCGACAGCTTCTGCGCCGCCCCCATGCTGACCATTTCCAAAGAGCTGCAGATGCGGCTTCAGGAGCAGGCCATGCGGATTGTGGAATCCGTAGGCGTCATCGGCGGCACCAACGTGCAGTTTGCCCATGACCCGGTGTCCGACCGGATCGTGGTCATCGAAATAAACCCCCGGACCTCCCGTTCTTCGGCGCTGGCGTCCAAGGCGACGGGCTTCCCCATCGCACTGGTATCGGCGATGCTGGCGGCGGGGCTTACGCTGGACGAGATCCCCTGCGGGAAGTACGGCGACCTGTCCAAATACGTTCCCGACGGGGACTATGTGGTCATCAAGTTTGCAAAATGGGCGTTTGAAAAGTTCAAAGGTGCCAAGGACCAGCTGACCACCCAGATGAAGGCGGTAGGCGAGGTCATGAGCATCGGCCGCACCTTCAAGGAAGCCTATCAGAAGGCCATCCGCAGCCTGGAGATCGGGCGGTACGGCTTGGGGCATGTCCCGGCTTTTGAAGAAAAGAGCCTGGAAGAGCTGACAAAAATGCTGGAGACCCCCACCAGCCAGCGGCAGTTCATCCTTTACGAAGCCTTGAAGAAGGGGCTTCCCATCGAAAAGGCGTGGGAGCTTACCAAGATCAAGCGGGAATTCCTTACCGCCATGCAGGAGCTGATCGCCGAGGAAGAGGAAGTGGCGAAGTACCGGCTGGACACCCTGCCGGAGGAGCTTTTGAAGCAGGCGAAGCTGGACGGCTTTGCCGACCGGTATCTGGCGGGCATTCTGGGCTGCAGGGAAACGGAAGTGGCGGAAAAACGGGAAGCCATCGGCGTGGTGGAGCACTGGGACGGCGTCCACGTCAGCGGCACCCAGGATGCGGCTTACTATTATTCCACCTATCATCCGGTTTCCCATCCGGCCCCGGTGAGCAAAAACCCCAAAAAGGTGATGGTCTTAGGCGGCGGCCCCAACCGGATTGGTCAGGGCATCGAATTCGACTACTGCTGCGTCCACAGTGCCTTGGCTTTGCGGGAGCTGGGGTATGAGACGGTGATGGTCAACTGCAACCCGGAGACCGTTTCCACTGACTATGATACCTCCGATAAGCTCTATTTTGAACCGCTGACCTTCGAGGACGTCATGAGCATCTACCGGGAGGAAAACCCCGTGGGCATCATCGCCCAGTTCGGCGGGCAGACGCCTCTTAATCTTGCAAGAGCCCTGCAGGCGGCAGGCGCCCGGATCTTAGGCACCTCTCCCGATTCCATCGATCTGGCAGAAGACCGGGACCAGTTCCGGGAAATGATGGAGAAGCTCTCGATCCCCATGCCGGAGTCGGATATGGCTTCCGATGTAGACGGAGCGCTGGCTGCTGCGGCACGGATCGGGTACCCGGTGATGGTGCGGCCCTCTTACGTTTTAGGCGGACGGGGCATGGAGGTCGTCCACGACGACGAGGAAATGCGGGTCTATATGGCCGGCGCCATCGGCGTCACCCCTGACCGTCCCATCCTCATCGACCGCTTTCTGAACCATGCGGTGGAGGCGGAAGCCGACGCCGTCTGCGACGGGAAAAACTGCTTCGTCCCCGGCGTCATGCAGCACATCGAGCTGGCGGGCATCCATTCCGGCGACTCGGCCTGCGTGCTGCCGCCTGTGTCCTTGACGCCGGTGCAGGTGCACACCATCGAGGACTACACCCGTCGGATCGCCGTATCCTTAGAGGTCTGCGGCCTGATGAATATGCAGTACGCCATTGAAAACGGCGTGGTCTATGTTCTGGAGGCAAACCCCAGAGCCAGCCGGACGGTGCCGCTGGTCTCGAAAGTCTACGGCATCAACATGGTGCGGGCGGCGACCTCCGCCATTATCGCCGATTTAGAGGGGAAGGAGTCTCCCGTTCCTGCCATGAAGCGGCCTCTGATCCGACACTACGGCGTGAAGGAAGCGGTGCTCCCCTTCAATATGTTCCAGGAGGTCGACCCGGTCTTGGGGCCGGAGATGCGCTCCACCGGCGAGGTCCTGGGGCTTTCCGCCGACTTTGGCGAAGCCTTCTTCAAGGCCGAGGAGGCCACCGGCACCCGGCTGCCCTTAAAGGGCACCGTCCTCATCAGCGTCAGCGACCGGGACAAGCCCGAGGCGCTCCAGGTAGCACGGGCGTTCAAACAGCTGGGCTTTGAACTTCTGGCGACCGGCGGCACCTACGAGATGCTGAAGAAAAACGGCGTGGAAGCGGAAAAGGTAAAGAAGATCTACGAAGGCTCGCCCAACATCGCCGATCTCATCGGGGAAAAGAAGATCGACCTGATCATCAACACCCCTGTCGGCAAGCAGTCGGCTCACGACGACAGCTACATCCGCAAAGCGGCCATCAAGAACCGCATCTGCTACATGACCACCATGGCGGCGGCGCAGGCATCGGTCCAGGGCATCCGTGCCGTCCTGGAAAAGGGCATGGAATCGGTGCGTTCGCTTCAGGAATATCAGGCAAATCCGTAAGAGAGGAGCGTTTGAAATGAAGGAGAAGATCACCGCCTATCTGGCGGAGCATAAGGACGAAATGGTGGAAGACATCTTCCGGCTGGTACGGATCCGCAGCGACCGGGGCGAGCCGGAAGAAGGCGCCCCCTTCGGGGCAGGCCCGGCAAAAGCGCTGGCGGAAGCCGTGAAAATGGTGAAGGAAAAGGGCTTCCCGGTGAAAAATTACGACAACTGCGTCATGGCCGTTGACTTAGGCGGCACGGAGCCGGGGGTTGACATCCTGGCCCACCTGGATGTGGTGCCGGTCAGCGACAGCTGGACGGTGACCCAGCCGTTCGAGCCGGTTTTAAAGGACGGGCGGCTCTATGGCCGGGGCACGGCGGACGACAAGGGGCCGGCGGTCGCAGCTCTCTACGCCATGCAGACGGTGAAGGCGCTGGAAATCCCGCTGAAGAAGCGGGTCCGGCTGCTGCTGGGCACCGACGAGGAGTGCGGCAGCGGGGATCTGGAGCACTACTACTCCAAAGAGGAGGAAGCGCCGGCCAGCGTTTCCCCCGATGCGGATTTTCCCATCATCAATCTGGAAAAAGGCGGGCTCCGGGGGGCGATGACCGCTTCCTATCCAGAGGACAAGACGCTGCCCCGGATCATCGAGTTATCCGGCGGGACCAAGCTCAATGTGGTTCCCGATAAGGCGTTCGGCCGGATCGAGGGCATGGAAAAAGGCGCTCTGGAGGAAGCCTGCCGGAAAGCGGCGGATGAGACCGGGGCAGTGTTTGCCGTGTCGGAGGAAGGTGCTTTGCTGCGGGTGGACGTGAAGGGGCACGGCGCCCACGCATCCACCCCCGGCGAGGGCATCAATGCGGTGACGGCTCTGATGAAGCTGGCAGTCTCCCTGCCGCTGGCGGACAGCGAAGGGTTCCGGAAACTGAAGGCAGTGGAGGAGCTCTTTCCCCATGGGGACTGGAGCGGGAAGGCCGCCGGGGTCGCCATGGAAGACGAGCTTTCCGGCGCTACGACCCTGAGCTATGACATCCTGCATTACGGCGTCACCGGCTTCAAAGGCGAATTCGACTGCCGGGCGAGCATTCTCGCAAACGACGAGAACCTCCGGGACGTGATCCGGGACGAGCTGGCGAAAGCCGGCGTCACCCTGGAGCCCTGTGCGGTGTTTGCACCCCACTATGTCCCGGCGGACACGCCCCTCATCCAGACCCTGCTCCGGTGCTATGAGGAGTACACCGGGGAGAAGGGCCGGTGCATCGCCATCGGCGGCGGCACCTATGTCCATCACCTGAAAAACGGCGTGGCCTTCGGCTGTGCCAAGGAGGGGGTTGACAACCGGATGCACGGCGACGACGAGTTTGCGGAGCTGGATCAGCTGCTGCTTTCGGCGGCGATCTACGCTCAGGCGATCATCGATATTTGCGGGTAAAAAATCGAATGAAAAAAGATCCCGGTGGGACGAGGTTCCTGCCGGGATCTTTTTTTGCGGTTTTCAGGGGGTAAAAAGGGGTGCGAAAAGGGATTGAAAGGGAACGGAAGAGGAGGCGTTTGGAAGCCGAACGCAGGGAACCCAATGGTGTAAGGTTGGATCCGATTTTCAGAAAAGAATGCGGCGGGGAAGTTATTAAAAAATTGAATTTTATCATCCGTTCAGAGAGGTTTTTTGCGGATTGTTTTTCGCTGACCTTTGGCATTTTACCGGATGGGTCGGAAAGGGAGTGGATTGGAGGAAGGCCAGGACGGAGAAAAATCCTTCCGGGCGGGAATCGGCCTTTTTCGGTTCGGGGCATTGGGGGCTCCCAAGAAAAGGACGGTCAATGGGAAACTTTCGGCGGGCAGCGGGAGGTCAAAATTTTTTATAGTGAGCAGCAGGGGAGCTGGCGGATTTTTGGGGCATGCGGTGGACGGCAGGGGGTGAGGGCTTTTTGGCGGGAAAGTTGAAATTGAGAGATGAGACTTTTAGGCAGCAGGAAAACCGGCGGGTCTGTAGTGGTCGGAGAGAGGAACTGTTTCAGCGGCTGGGACCGCAGGAGGGTCAGGAGCTTTTCTCCCGGCGGGGGTGAAACTGGGCTGTGGAGAGAAGGGAAAGGGATCTTTGCAGATGGAAAGGGGCGGTTTGCGGGAAGAGAGTGCGGGGCGGGGGCTATTCCAGCAGCTGGGACCGCAGGAGGGTCAGGAGCTTTTTCTCCCGGCGGGAGACCTGGACCTGGGTCATGGAGAGGAGGGCAGCGGTCTTTGCTTGAGTGAGGTTTTTGAAGTAGCGGAGGGTCAGGAGCTGCCGGTCCTTTTCGTCCAGCCGCTTTAAAAGCTCCCGGAGGGCAAGGCGGTCGGAGATGGCTTCCTCCGGCGGGTCAGTGGCCAGATCCAGCTGACCGCCGCCGTCTTCGTCGGGCTGGGTCAGGGAAAGGGCGGGAAGGCTGACGGAAAGGGCTTCGGCGATGTGGTCGGGGGGCTCGCCCAATGCGGCGGAAAGCTCCGAAAGAGTGGGATCCCGGTCGAGGGCTTTGGAAAGACGCTCCTTTTCCTTTGTCACCTTGAGGGAAAATTCTTTTAGGGAGCGGCTGACCTTGACGCTGCCGCCGTCCCGGAAGAGGCGCTTCATCTCTCCCAGGATTACGGGGACGGCGTAGGTGGAGAATTTAAGCCCCCGGCTTTCGTCGAAGTGCTCCACCGCCTTGACAAGCCCCAAACAGCCGGCGGCGTAGAGTTCCTCATACTCGATGCCCCGTCCTTTTAAGCGGTGGGCCAGCGAGTGGACCAGCCCCAGATTTGCGGCGGTAAAGGTGTCCTTATTCTGCGGGTCCATGGGAGTTCCCCCGGGCGCTCAGCGTTTTTTCCAAGGTGACGACCGTGCCCTTTCCGGGGGTGGAGCGGACGGTGACCCGATCCATGAAGACCTGCATCACCGCAAAGCCCAGGCCGGAGCGCTCTTCGGAGGGGGCGGTGGTGAAAAGAGGCTCCATGGCCTGTTTGACATCGGGGATGCCGCAGCCGGTGTCCCTGATTTTTACGGTTATGCGGCGTCCCTCCCAGATCCGGAGGGTCAGGGTGATCTTACCGATGGCGTCTTTATAGGCATGGACGATGCAATTGGTCACGGCTTCGCTGACGGCGGTGCGGACGTCGGACAGCTCCTCCACGGTAGGGTCTAATTGAACCAGAAAAGAGGCTGCCGCCGCCCGGGCGAAGGCTTCGTTGGCGGAACGGCTCAAAAAAGTCAGGGTCATTTCGTTCAAGGGTGTTTTCATGGTGTCGGATCCGTCCTTTCGGCGGGATTTGTGGGGGAACGGGTTGATCGGATAAAAAACGGGCTTAAGAAACCGTTCGGGAAGCAACGAGGACTGAATGTGCGGGCAGTCAGCGAATAGGGATGGGGAGACGGGAAAGGCCACCCAAAAGCATCATCCGCCTCAGCCGGGGAGAAGCGTGTTCGACGGAAAGGGAGCCGCCCAGAGCGGTCATGGTCCGGTAGCGCCCCATGATGAGTCCGATGCCGCTGGAGTCCATAAAGGGGACTTTTTCAAAATCAAGGATCAGCTCCTTGGGGCGGGTGCTTTCGGCCATTTCGTCCACGGCTTCCCGGATGGAAGCGGCGGCGTGGTGATCCACCTCGCCGGAGAGGTAGGCGACGAGGAGATCGGCCTGGGCGGAAAAGGTGACGGGCATGGGGATCCTCCTTCCGAGTTGAGGGACCGGACAAGCGGTCTTCGTAGGATAGAATAGCGCATTTCGGACGAAAAAAACGTCGAATCCCGCAGGGAAGGGGAAATCTTTCCGGAAAAGCCGGAAAGAAGGGAGAGAAAGATTTTGCAGGGGGTCAGACGGTTCGTGTTGGCGTACAGATGGAAAACAAGGGGTTGTGTGGGGTGCTGCAGGCGGATCTGAGGACGTTTTTTGGGGCTTGGAAGGGAGAGGGAGGCATTCTCCGACGGCTTCTGTCCGAAGGCGGGGAATTTTCGGAATTTTCCGGTTGATTCTGCAGGGGAGTTTTGCTATAATAAAATCGGGTATTCCCTTTTTTCGGAGATGAGAAAAGGAATTTTGCAGGAAAGAAGGCATGACCCATGAATTTTTCTGTTCTTCTTTCGGTTTACCGGAAGGAAAACCCGGAGTATTTGAAACAGAGCATCGACAGCATTTTCACGCAGACCGTTCCGCCTACGGAGATCGTGATGGTGGAGGACGGGCCGCTGACGGACGAGCTTTATAAGGTTCTGGACGGATATAAAAAGGATCCCCGGTGGAAGGCCGTGCCGCTGCCGGAGAATGTGGGGCTTGGGAAGGCGCTGAACGCCGGGCTTGAGGCTTGCAGCTATGAGCTGGTGGCGCGGATGGACACCGACGACATCGCAAAGCCGGAGCGGTTTGAAAAACAGCTGGCAGCCTTTGCGGCGGATCCGGAGCTCTCTCTCTGCGGGACGCAGGCGGCGGAGTTTAGAGACACGCCGGAAAATGTGACGGCGCATAAAAAGGTGCCGCTGACCGACGAAGAGATCCGGCAGTACGCACGGAAGCGGAACCCCTTCAACCATCCGACGGTGATGTATAAAAAATCCGAAGTCCTCCGGGCGGGGAGCTATCAGCACGCCATGTGGTTCGAGGACTACTATCTCTGGGCCAGGATGCTGGCGCAGGGGAGTAAGACGAGGAATCTGCCCGAGGAGCTTTTGTGGTTCCGGGCGGGAGAGGATATGTTCGGGCGCCGGGGCGGCTTCAAGTATGTGAAGAGTGCGGTTTCGGTAAAGCGCAAGATCTGGAAGCTGGGCGTGTCCGGGTTCGGGGACTTTCTGGTCTCCGCCGGGGGGCAGATCGTAGTGGGGCTGATGCCCAACGGATTGCGGCGGCGGTTTTATCAGAAATTCCTGCGGAAGGGCGGAAACGATGAATAAAAAAGCGTTGATCGAGAAGATGAGCGGGGTGATGTCCGCCATCAACCGGATCCTGCCGAAGGATCCGGACAAGATTGTTTTTTACAGCAATATGGGCTTCCGGGACAATGTGAAGGCGGTTTACGATGAACTGATCTCTCACGACTGCGGAAAGTATCAGATTGTCTGCGCCGTCAGCGACTGGGAGGATTTTGAAAACCGTCCCCATCCGGACAACGTGCGGTTCGTAAGCCCCACGGCGGGGGTGCGGCACTTTTTCTTCGGGAAGTATTTCTTCTATTCTTTTGGAAAATATCCGGTGAAGCCGTCCAAAAAGCAGAGGGTGGTGAACGTCTGGCACGGGTCGCCCTTGAAAAAAATCGGGAACTACACCGACGACAAGGACGAAAACTTTTTCACCTATGTGCTGGCGGCGTCGGACTTTTTTGCGCCCATTATGAAGAAAGCCTTCAACTGCCGGGACGGGCAGGTGAAGGTCTGCGGGCATCCGAGGAACGACGCCATGTTCAAAGGGGAAAACGCCCTGCGGAAGCTGGGGCTCGATACGGGGTGGGACAAGCTGATCCTCTGGATGCCTACTTTCCGGCAGTCGGGCTTTTTAGGCGTTTCCGATGCGGCAAAGACGGAGGGGACGGGGCTCCCCATCCTTTCCAGAAAAGAGGACATGGAGCGGGTCAATGAGCTGCTTCGGGAAAAGAACGCCCTGCTTCTTGCGAAGATCCATCCGGCGCAGGACTTGGACTCCATCGACCTTACGGCTTACAGCAACATCCGGGTGGTGACAAACGGGCAGATGCAGGAGAGCCAGTGCGACCTGTACGCCCTGTTAGGGCAGGCGGACGGGCTCATCACCGATTATTCGTCGGTTTATTTCGACTATCTGCTTTTGAATCGGCCCATCGGCTTTACGGTGGACGATATGGAAGAATATATGAAGAACCGGGGCTTTGTGGTGGACGATCCCCGTCCGCTGATGCCGGGGCAGTTTTTGAACACACCGGAGGATTTCTGCGGCTTTTTAAGCGACCTTTTAGAGGGGCGGGACCCCTACGGAGAGGAACGGCTCCGGGTGAAGGAGCTGACCAACAAATACGACGACGGGAAGGACGCTTTGCGGGCTCTGGCAATTGCGGGAATTACGTTTGAAGAAAAGGAAGAAAGCAAATGAGAAAAGTCATCACATACGGTACCTTTGACCTTCTGCATTACGGGCACATCAATCTGCTGAAGCGGGCGAAAGAGCAGGGGGATTATCTGATTGTGGCTCTGTCCACCGATGAGTTCAACCGGGGAAAGGGGAAGGAGTGCTACTTCCCTTACGAGGTGCGCAAGCAGCTTCTGGAAGCCATCCGGTATGTGGATCTGGTGATCCCGGAGACCTGCTGGGAGCAGAAGGTTTCCGACGTGAAGGAGTTTAAAGTAGACGTTTTCGTCATGGGCGACGACTGGAAGGGAAAGTTCGACTTCTTGAAGGATTACTGCGAGGTGCTGTATCTGCCCCGGACGCCGGAGATCTCCACCACGAAAATCAAGCACGATCTGGAGAGTCAGGAGAAGGCGCATGAGTAAGATCCGCATCCTGACCGGGGTGATCGGAAAAGGGAGAGGGGGGCTTTCCTATTATGCGGTGAGCCTTTTAAAGACCCTTGACCCGGAAAAGTACGAATTCACCTTCCTTTCCAACGATCCGGAGCCGTTTTTCGGGGAAGAGATCCGGAAGCACAGCGGGAAGATCCGGGTGATCCCGTCCCGGATGAAGCATCCGATGGCGCACAAAAAAGCGCTGCGGAAGATCCTTGCGGAAGGAAAATACGACATCTGCCACATCCATTTGTCCAGCGCCAGCAACATCGACCCCTTGGTCGAGGCGAAGAAGGCAGGGGTGCCGCTGGTGATTGCCCACTCCCACAATGCGGGGCTTTCGGGGAATGCCCTTTCTCGCTGGATGCATGGGAAAAATGTGCCGAAGATCGCAGCGTGTACCGACGAACGGCTCGCCTGCTCGAAGTTAGCGGGGCGGTTCCTTTACGGGGACGCCGATTTCAAGGTGGTCAAGAACGCCATTGATCTGGACCGGTTCGTTTTTTCGGGGGAAGTGAGGAGCGCCGTCCGGGAAGAGCGGGGGCTGCAGGGAAAATTCGTGGTCGGGCACGTCGGGCGGATGACCGAGGCGAAGAACCCGAAATTTTTGCTGGAGCTGTTTGCGGAGATCGCAAAAAGAGAGCCGGAAAGCGCCCTTTTGTATGTGGGCTCCGGGGAGATGGAGGAGGAGCTCCGCTCGCTGGCGGAGAGCCTTGGAATCGAAGGAAAGATCTGTTTCACCGGGCAGGTGGCGGATCCGGAACGGTATCTCTGCGCCATGGACTGCTTCGTTCTGCCCTCCCGGTTCGAAGGGTTAGGGTACGTGGTCATCGAAGCGGTGAGCACGGGGCTTTACTGCTACGTTTCGGATGTGCTTCCCGAAGAGGCAATCGTAGGCGGGATGGTGGAGACCTTCCCACTGGATGCGGACAAGGGCGCTTTGGCGGAACGGATCTTGAGCGAGCGGGGAGCTCACGGCATCCGGAAAGGACAGCGGGCGCTTCTGGAAGAGCTGGGCTACGGCCTTGAAAATCAGGTGAAGACGATGGAAGCCATTTACGACAGCGTCCGGTCTTCCCAAAAAGCAGGAAAGGATGCATAAGACGGATGGAAAAAAACGGAAAATTCCGGCGGGCGCTGGAGGTAGTTTTCTCCCATGAGGCGCTGCGAATGGTGCTGCTTATTATGGTCACATTGCGCAGCTGTCTGTTCCTCAATATGTATGTGGGGCCTTTGGTGAAATTCACGCTGATCTGGTCGGCAGCGATCCTTGTGAAGGACCTTTTTACGGAGCGGCTGCTGTTTACCAACCGGTTCCGGGGGTTTCTCTATCTTTTCCTGATCCTCTACGCCGGGACGGCGCTGGTCATGCGGGGAAGCAATTTTGTGAGAAACGGCGTTTCCCTGCTTTACATGACCACCAACCTGATGGTCATGTATGCCTATGACTTAAAAAAAGACCGGCGGACGGTGAAGGAGGAGCTCTTACGGCTTTCCCACGTCTTCCTGTATGTGACTTTCGGGGGGAACCTTGTAAGCCTTTTAGCGTTCGTTCTGAACATCCATTACCGTTTCACTTACTTTTCCGGCGGGGAAGAGGTGCAGTGCTGGTTCGGGTTCTACAGCGGACGGATGTGGGGCTTTTTCTCCAATCCCAACACGTCCAGTGATTTTGCGGTGCTGAACGTGATGCTGATGATGATCTGCCTTGTGATCCTGGGGCGGTCGATCAGCAAGGGAAAGAAGCGGTTCTATGCCGCCAATTTCGTGGTGCAGACGCTGATCTTCTTTTTGGCCAACTCCCGGACGGCGTGGCTGTGCATGACCTTCTATCTGCTGGTCGTACCTTTCTTCCTGCTGATGACCGTAAAGGACAAGCGGGAGTCCTTCACCTTTTTAAAAGGCATGAAGATGGGGGCGATGGCAAAGCGGACGGCGGCGGTGGCCGTGATTGCGGCGCTTTGCTTTACGGGAGCGAACACCTTTGCGAAGTCGGTGCTGCCTCATCTGGTCATTGACACCACCTTTTTCAGCCGGCAGCTGGCACAGCTTCCCGGCAGCGACAGCCCGGATCCGGAAGAGGACCCGGAGGAGTTCGACGTCCCCACGGATCTGGAGCGGGATCAGTTCGGCTCCAAGCTGGGCGGGCGGTACTACCTGTGGAAAGCAGGGTTAAAGATTGTGAAGAACCATCCCGTTCTGGGGGTGGGGTCCGCAAACGTTGCGGACTATGCGGTAAAATATTCCCTAGCGCCGGAAATGGTCGGGGTCGATCCGGACAGTGAGGAGTATGAAGCGCCCTACCTGCCGGGGATCCAGAACGGCGGGATGCACAATATGATCATGCAGGTGGCGGTGTGCTCCGGGTTGCTGGGGCTGCTGGTCATCGGGGCGATGGTGGTCTGTTTCCTTGTACGGATGATCCTCTATTTCGTGCGGGCCTGTAAACGGAAGAAGGTGGAGCCGGTGACCACGGTGCTGGCGGCGGCGATTTTAACAATCCTCTGCCGGAGCATGACGGAGATCGGGCTTTTGTACAGCGTTTATTATTCGTCGGTGCTGTTCTGGAGCCTTGCGGGGTATCTGATGTATTTCATCGAGAAGGCGGCGAAGGAGGATCCGGAGCTGAAGCTCGATGAGGAACCGCTTTTGGCGAAGCTCTCCCACAAGCTGTTTGACCGGAAAAAGGCAGGGGGAACAGAACGTGGCTGAAGAAGTAAGAGCTGTTCAGGAGATCGGGCTTGAGATCTTAAAGACCATCGACCGGTTCTGCCGGGAAAAGGGGATCACCTACTACCTCTTTTACGGGACGGAGCTGGGGGCGGTGCGGCACATGGGGTTCATCCCCTGGGACGATGACATCGATCTGATCCTTTTCCGGAAGGATTTTGAGAAATTCCGGGAAGAGTGGAAAAAGGATCCGCCGGAAGGGTATTTCTATCAGGACGGGGAGACGGACCCCAACTACAAGGTGAAGATCACGAAGATCCGGAAAAACGGCACGGCTCTGGTGGAAGAGCCTGCCAAGGACGTGGAGATGCACCATGGGGTGTGGGTCGATTTATTCGTGCTGGATGATTATGTGGAAAACGGCTTCCTTCGGAGAGTGGGGGAACTGATTACGCTGTTCGATTACAACGCATCCCGGAATTACCGCCCCGCCGGGAGGCGGGGGGCGCTGTATGCCGTGACCAACCGGATTTTCCGGAAGGGGGGCATTTACCGGTGGTGGTATCAAAAGGTATACCCCAAACTGAAAAAGGACCCGGCGATGTGCAGCGACATCACCTCCTTTACCTTCAGCCACAAGTACGATTTCCGCCGGGAATGGCTGGGAGAGCCTCAATATCTCCCCTTTGAGGGGGTTCTGCTGCCGGTGCCGGCGGATACCGACGCCACGCTGCGGGTCTGCTACGGCGATTATATGACGCCGCCTCCTCCGGAGCAGCAGGTGTCCAACCATCATCCCTACTACTTCTCGCCGGACCGGGATTATCACCCCGGCATGGATGTGGAGAAAGGAGGGGAAAATGGCTAAATCCATTGCTGCCAACTCCCTTTATAACTTCGCCTTGAAGTTTTTCCGGCTGATCCTGCCCATTCTGGTCAGCACCTATATCCTGCACACCCTGGACCCTACGCTGTACGGGATTTTCTCCGACGCGGAGACTTGGGTGGCCATTGCCCTGATCTTCGGGGTCTACGCCTACGGCATCCGGGAGGCCGCCCGGGTCCGGGACGACCGGCAAAAGAGCCGGGAGCTGTTTACCAGTCTGTTCCTCATCAACCTGGTGATGAACGCTGTGGTTCTGGCCGCGTACAGCGGAGTGGTGCTTCTTGCCGTGGATAAGGTGGGACGGAGCATCTATCTGGTTCTGGGACTCAAGATATTCAGCAACTTTTTTATGGTGGAATGGCTCAACGAGGCCTTTGAGAATTACCGGTTCATTACCATTAAGACCATTGTGGTCCGGCTGATCTACATGGTGCTGATTTTTGCCTGTATCCACAAGCCGGAGGACATTCTGGTTTACTGCGTCATTATCGTGGCCATGGACCTGCTGAACAATCTGCTGAGCTTCTTCTATATCAACCGGCAGATCCCCATAACCTTTCGGCATTTGGAGATTCGGCGGCATATCCTGCCCATTTGCAGTATGCTGATTATCTCCAACGTGAACCTTTTGTACACCCGGCTGGACCGGGTGATGCTGGGACAGGTGCTGAGCACGGATCTGGTGCCCATGTATTCCATCCCCCAGTCCATCACCGATATGATCTCCACGCTGATCGCCTCCATCGTCATGGTGGCGGTGCCGAGGCTTGCCTATTACAGCGAGGATCATCCGAAGGAATATCTGGAGCTTCTGAATCGGAGCTATCGGAGCTTTATGCTGGTGGTGTTCCCGGCGTGCATCGGCATTGCGTGCCTTTCAAGAGAGGTCATCCGGCTGTACAGCGGGAGCAGCTACGATGCGGCGATCCCGGTGCTGGCGGTCTTTGCCATCCGGAGCATCGAATCTTCCGTTTATATGGTTTGCGCCAATCAGATCCTTTACATCAAGAACCGGGAAAAATTCCTGGTGAAGATGCTGCTGATGGGCGGGATCCTCAACGTGATTTTCAACGGGGCGGCGGTACTCTTCGGGATTTTTTCGCCGCTGGTTGCCATTTCCACCACCTTCCTTGCGGAGATCGTGCTGATGATCGTACTGATGCGCTATATCCACAAGGAGATGGAGATCCCTTTCTATATCTTTACGAAGACCAACCTGAAGTACCTGCTGCTGTCGCTGACCTTTGTGCCGGTGACGATCGGGGTGCACCTGTTGGGGTTCGGGGAGCTGCTCAACGCAGGGATTGTTGTACCGGTCTGCGTAGCGATCTATTTCGGAGTGCTGCTGCTGACCAAAGACGAGACGATGCTGTTTTTAAGTCAGAAGGTACTTTCCACCCTGCTGGGGCGGTTCAAAAAGAAATAAGAAAAACGCTGTCTGAGAAATCAGGCAGCGTTTTTTCGTCAGAGCAGGGCTTCCATATCCGGGGGGAGAGGGGAGGAGACTGCGATCGGTTCCCCGGTGAAGGGCTGGGGGAAGGACATTTTTGCGCAGTGGAGTGCCTGCCGGGTGATGCGGTCGATGTGGCCGCCGTAGAGATCGTCGCCGGCTAAAGGGTGGCCGATGGAGGAGAAGTGTACCCGGATCTGGTGGGTGCGGCCGGTCTCCAGCACAAAGTCGACCAGCGAAAGCGGCTGCCCCTCCACCGTCCCCTGCGCCAGCACCCGGGAGTTTGTCACCGCGCGCTGGC
>USLH01000024.1 GCA_900555435.1 uncultured Oscillospiraceae bacterium
CTTTTCTTAAAAGGTCTGGACGACCTGAAGATCCCCCATACCGTCCCTCAGGGAGCTTATTACATCCTTCTGGACATCTCGGAGTTTCGTTTTGACAGCGACCTTGTGTTCTGCGAGGTGCTGGCAAGGGACGTAGGCGTAGGCGCCGTTCCCGGTTCCAGCTTCTTTAAGGAACCGGTGAACCATCTGGTGCGTCTCCACTTTGCCAAAAAGGACGATACGCTGAACGAGGCTTTGAACCGGTTGGCGGATCTGCGCAAAAAGATCCTTCCCCGATAAGAGAAAACGCCCTCTTCCCATGGATTTCATGGGGAGAGGGTGTTTTTCTTTTTCCGGTAATCCCTTGGCGGCATCCCGTACCAGTTGTGAAACAGGGCGGAGAAGTAGTTGGGGTCGTCAAAACCGCAGGCGGCTGCGATCCTCGTGACCGGCTGGTCGGTGCTGCGCAGGAGCTCGGCGGCTCGCTTTACCCGCAGCTGCGTCAAGAAGGCATTGGGGGGCTTCCCGCTTTTTTGCCGGAACAGCCGGCGGAGGTAGGCCTCGGAATAGTGAAGCTCCCGGCAGGCCGCGTGAAAAACGTCCGCCTGCGGATAGTGGGCGTAAAAGTAGCCGGACAGTTCCCGATAGATCCGGTCGGAGACGTCTTCCGGCACCTGGTGACTGCGGCATTCCGCATAAAGCGCCCGGAACATATAAAAGAGCGGCGCCGTTACGGTGCGGATCTCTTTCGGATCCGGCGGGGAAGGGGAAAGAGCTTCATAGCTTTGTTCATAAGCGGCGGGCAGTTTTTTTCGCAGCGCCGTGTACCGGGAAAAAGACCGCCGGAGGTTTCCCCGGTATCCGGAGACGTTGATGCAGACGATGGGCTCGTTTTCCTCGGAAAAAATGGGGATCAGATATTCTTCCACGCCGGCATAGCAGCAGCCGTACCGGGCTTCCTTCGGAAGGCATTTCATCAAAACCGCTTTGTGTGCGATGCAGCGTTTCCGCATTTCCGGGCAGGATTTCAGATAAACGCAGACCTCCGGCGTGTGTACTTCATATTGATAAAGCGTCGGCAGATAGGGGAAAAGCGCCGGTGAGAAACTGCAGACGCTGATTTCATACCCTTTTGCCCGCACAAAGTCCAGATAGGAAGTGATGTCCCGGAAGATCTCATCTGCACGGTTGCCTGGGAGTTCCACAAAACCCCTCCTCTTGTATCGAAAATCAAAGATAAAAGGCAATTTTTCAAAGGAAAACTTTGTAAAATTATTATATAGTAGAAGAGAAAGGAAGTCAAGTTCCTTTGAGGTTTTCGGAAAAAACGGTTAAGGAGGATGATTATGGATTTTTATACGCATCCGGAAGAGAAGCTGCCCGTGCTGGCAGAGGTGGATGTCCTTGTTGCGGGAGGAGGCCCGGCGGGGATCGGGGCGGCGCTTCGTGCGGCGCAGCTGGGATGCAGGACGATGGTGATCGAGATGCAGGACTGCTTGGGCGGAATGGCCACGGCAGGAATGATGTCCCACTGGGGCGGAAGATCCTCCAGCAAGATCCTGCAGGAAATTTACGACCGAGCCGCCGCCATGGGTCCGCTTTACGGGGGGATCCCGGGAAATGCCGGTGAGAACGCCATCAATCACGAGGTGCAGAAGATCCTTTTCGATACGATGATGAAAGAAGCCGGAGTCGAGGTGCTTTTTTACACCATCGTCTGCGGTGCGATCGTCGAAGAGGGGACGGTTCAGGGCGTAATCGTACAAAATAAGAGCGGGCGCAGTGTAATCCGTGCCCAGCGTGTGATCGATGCTACCGGCGACGGCGACGCTGCGGCAGCCTGCGGCGTCCCCTTCACCAAAGGCCGGGAGGAAGACGGGAAGATGCAGCCCTGCACCCTGATGTTCAAGGTAGGCGGCGTGGATTATGAGCGTGCGGTTCTTCCCGGGTCGTTTGAGACGCTGGTGGATACGCCGAAAGGGGAGCTTCAGGCTCTTGCCCGAAAGATCCTCCCTGCGCCTGCCGGCCATGTCCTTCTTTATGCACAGCCGGAAGAGGGCACCATCTGCTGCAACATGACCAATGTGACGGATGTGGACGGCACCAACGCCGTTGATGTGACCCGGGCGCTGATGGTCAGCCGCTCCCAGATCGGCCCCATCGTCCAGTTTTTGCGGGAGTATGCGCCGGGGTACGAACACTGCTGGCTCATGAGTGCAGGCTCCCTGATGGGGATCCGGGAGACCCGTCATTTCAAAGGCGAGCAGACGCTGGAACCGGCGGATATTCTCTCGGCACGGGTTTATGAGAACTGGGTCGTGCGCCGGGCGTTTTTTAACTTCGACATCCACAATCTGGGAGGCCCCGGCCTCGATAAAAACGGCGTTCAGCAGAAATGGGATCAGCCGGAGTCCTACACCATTCCTTACGGCTGCCTGATCCCCGTGGGGTTGGAAGGGCTGCTGCTTTCCGGGCGGAACATTTCCGGCGGGCATCTGGCGCATTCCAATTTCCGTATCATGTCGGTCTGCCTTGCCATCGGCGAAGCAGCCGGCACAGCAGCGGCGTTGTCCGTTGTTCACGGCATCTCTTTGAGGGACGTGGATGTCCGGGAGATCCAGAAGATCGTCGGAGAATAGTTGAATTAAGAGGAAAAGCACCTGTTCGTTTTATAAACGGCAGGTGCTTTTTACAGTCGATGCAGGTCATCCGATCGCCAACAGATCCGGCCGGCAGGAATCTTCCGAGAGCCGCCGGTAACGGATCTCCAGCGCCTTGGTGCGCAGGTTCAGCTCCTCCATCCGATAGAGAAGCCGTCTTGCAGGCGGCCCCTCCAAGTTTTGGAGCTTTTTCCGGAGGCGCTGCTCCAGACGGAGCTTCCGCTCAATGCGGAGTGCGGTGCAAAGGCAGGCAATGCGGTTGAAAAAGTGGATTTTTGGATCTTTCATTTTTATGTCCTCCTATTCATTGCCCAGAAAGTGTCCTTGTGTCCCAAGCGGTTCAGGAGACTTGTCTGTCGGTGTAAGTCAAGTATAGCAGTTTTTGACAGCAAAGAAAGTCGAATTCTGAGAGAATTTTTTTGATTTTTGAAAAATCCAAAAACTTTGTAGAAAAAGATAGTTTCATATTAAATTAGATTAAAAGATATGCAAAGTGCATAAATAAGAGACCTGTTGTTTTTTGAAAAATCCGGAAAATCTGCGGCTTTTCGGGAATACCGGTTGCTATTTTCCCACGGGCTGTGCTATAATAACCTCATATGCTAGAAGATGCAGTGCGGCGGGCTTCAGACAGAGAGCGCCTGCCGAAAATGCCCTCCTGCCAGGAGGGAATGAAAAAGATCGGGGGATTTTTTCTATGCTGACAGACATTGAAATTGCCCAGCAGGCGAAGCTGCGTCCCATCGGACAGGTAGCGGCGTCTTTGAACATTCCGGAAGAGGATCTGGAATATTACGGAAAATACAAAGCGAAGATCTCGGACGAGCTGTTTCGTTCGGTGCAGGATCGCTCGGACGGCAAGCTGATCCTTCTTACCGCCATCAACCCCACCCCCGCCGGCGAGGGGAAAACCACCACCTCCATCGGCTTGGGCGAAGCCATGACGCAGCTGGGGAAAAAGACGGTCATCGCCCTGCGGGAGCCTTCTCTGGGGCCGGTTTTCGGCATCAAGGGGGGCGCCGCCGGCGGCGGTTACTCTCAGGTGGTTCCTATGGAGGACATCAATCTCCACTTCACCGGGGATATGCACGCCATTACGGCTGCCAACAACCTGCTCTGCGCCATGCTGGACAACCATATGCAGCAGGGGAACGCTCTGGGGATTGACCCCAGACGGATCCTCGTCAAGCGCTGTCTTGACATGAATGACCGGGCACTTCGGAACACGGTGATCGGCTTGGGTGGCAAGGTCAACGGCGTCCCCCGGGAGGACGGCTTTATCATCACCGTTGCCAGCGAGATCATGGCGATCCTCTGTCTGGCCGACGACCTGATGGATCTGAAAAGGCGGGTCGGGAACATTCTGGTGGGCTACACCTACGAAGGAAATCCGGTTTATGCAAAAGATTTGAAGGCACAGGGCGCCATGACCGTTCTCTTAAAGGACGCCATCAAGCCCAATCTGGTGCAGACGCTGGAAAACAACCCCGTTCTGATGCACGGCGGGCCGTTTGCCAACATCGCTCACGGCTGCAACTCGGTGCGGGCGACCAAGCTCGCCTTGAAGCTGGGAGATTACGTCATTACGGAGGCGGGCTTCGGCTCCGATCTGGGCGCGGAAAAATTCTTCGACATCAAGTGTCGGAAGGCGGGGCTTTCTCCCGACTGCGTCGTGGTAGTGGCCACGGTGCGGGCATTGAAATATAACGGCGGCGTCGCCAAGGCGGATCTGAACCTGGAAAACCTGGAAGCGCTGCGGAAGGGCAGCGTCAACCTGAAAGCCCATGTGGAGAATATGCGGAAGTTCGGCGTGCCCGTCGTGGTTGCCATCAACCGTTTCCCCAGCGACACCGAAGCGGAGCTGCGGGTCATTGACGACTGCTGCCGGGAAATGGACGTTCCCTATGCTCTGTCCGAGGTCTTCGCCAAAGGCGGAAAGGGAGGCATCCGGCTGGCGGAAACGGTTCTCGATGTGCTGGAGCACAGTAAGTCAAACTTCGCCCCCATCTACCCGCTGGATCGGAGCCTGAAAGAAAAGATCGGCATCATCGCAAAAGAGATCTACGGAGCTGCCGGCGTGGAATATTCGACCAGGGCGGAAAAATCATTAAAAGAGATCGAAGGGATGGGCTTTGGCGGTCTTCCTGTCTGCATGGCGAAGACCCAGTACTCCCTGTCCGATGATCCCACCCTTTTAGGGCGTCCGGAGGGCTTCACTCTTCATGTTTCCGAAGTGCGGCTGTCGGCGGGAGCCGGATTCGTGGTGGTCCAGACCGGTGACATCATGACCATGCCGGGGCTTCCCAAGGTTCCGGCCGCCGAGCGGATCGACATCGACGAAAGCGGCGTAATTACGGGACTTTTCTGATCGGATTTTCCCTGCGGCAGGAGGCGTTTCATGAAAGCAGTCTGGCAGGCTATCAAAAATTATTTCCGCAGGCTGGATAAGGTCTTGCTGCTGCTTTCGGCGGCAGCGGCGGCATTCAGCTTGGTGCTGCTTTATTCCGAGGTGCGGGCAGGCTTTTTGGATTTCAGCCGGTTCAAGATGCAGCTGCTGGCAGGAGCGCTGGGCATCACGGCACTGATCGTCATGACGCTGGTGAGCTACCGGTTTCTGGCGAAGTTCTGGTTTCTGCATCTTCCGGTGACGCTGGGGCTGGTGCTGATTACCTTCACCAATCTCCCCATCGTCTACCAGCCTCCCGGCTCCGATGACGCCGCATGGCTGCGGGTGGGGGGCTTCTCCCTTCAGCCTTCGGAGCTTTTGAAGATCTCCTTCATCCTGACCTTCGCCTATCATCTTTCCAAGGTGCGGGATCGGATGAATAAGCCGCTTCACGTTTTGCTTCTCTGCCTTCATGGGGCGGTGCCCTGCCTGCTGATCTACAAACAGGGGGATATGGGCTCGGCGCTGGTGTTCTTTTTCATCTTCCTCTGCATGATCTTTACGGCGGGGCTCCAGTGGCGGTACATTCTGGCGGGGCTCGGCGGCATCGCCGTACTGGTTCCGGTGATCTGGTTCAGCGGCACCTTCCCCGATTACCTGAAAAACCGGATCCGGGTGCTGGCGGACGTGGAGCATTCCACGCTGGCGGAAGCCTATCACCAGCAGGTGGGGCGGCGGATCTTAGGCTCCGGCGAGATCTTCGGGAAGGGGCTTTTTTCTGACGACCTCAACTATGTGTTCGCCATTCATAACGACTTTATTCTGGCTCACATCGGCCAGACGCTGGGATTTGTCGGTTGTACCGCCGTTGTCTTGCTATTAACGTCGATTTGTGTTAAAATATTACTGACGGCTCGGGGAAGCACCGATCCGCTGGGCTGCTACATCTGCAGCGGCGTTTTCGGTATGTTTTTCTTCCAGTCCCTGATTAACATCGGCATGGTGCTGGGAGTGGTGCCGGTCATCGGCATCACGCTGCCCTTTATCAGCTACGGCGGCACCTCGCTTCTGACTTCCTATCTCGCCATGGGACTGGTGATGAGCGTGTATTCCTTCAACCGCAAGCGCCCGGGTTCCGGGTATTGATTCCGAAAAGAAAGGACGTGCGGGGAGACCCGCCGGACAGAACGTATGCGAGTGATTACCGGCACCGCCCGTGGGCGGAAACTGAAAACGCTGGAAGGGCTTGCCACCCGTCCGACCATGGAAGTGGTCAAGGAGGCCGTTTTCAGCATCATCCACTTCCGCCTGCCCTATGCGAAAGTATTGGATCTTTTTGCCGGATCCGGCCAGATGGGCATCGAAGCCCTCAGCCGGGGAGCGGAAAAAGCCGTTTTTGTGGACAACTCTAAGGCAGCTTTGGACGTCATCCGGGAGAACATCGACACCGTGGGCTTTGGAAAGCAGTCGCAGGTGGTGTCCGACGATGCGGTCTCCTTTTTAAACCGCACGAAGGAGAACTTTGACGTGATCTTTCTGGACCCGCCTTACGACGCCGGCTTTGTGTCTCAGGTGATGCCCCTTCTCGGGAAGCATCTTACCCCCGACGGGATCGTTCTTTTCGAGCACCGGAAAGGCGAGGAGATGCCGGAAGCGGCAGGCGGGCTGACCCTGAAGAAACGCTACATCTACGGAAAAACAGCCGTGACCACCTATGTGAAGGCTTCCCCGGAAGCCGACTGATTCCCTGACCGAAAGGAAGATCCTATGAAAATCGCCGTATGCCCCGGCAGCTTCGACCCCATTACACTGGGTCATCTGGACATCATCAGCCGGGCGGCCAAGCTCTTTGACCGGGTCATTGTTCTGGTATCGATCAATCCCGCCAAGACCAATTATGCCTTCACCATCGCCGAACGGGTGGACTTTATTAAACGGGTGACGGCGGATCTTCCGAACGTCTGCGTGGATTCCTCCGACGGGCTGCTGGCGGATTACCTTCGAGAGAAGGGAGCCTGCGCCATTGTGAAGGGTTTGCGGGCCGTGTCCGACTTTGAGTATGAGTTCCAGATGTCTCTTGCCAACAAAATGCTCAACCCTCAGGCGGAGACCGTCTTTTTCACGGCGGCGGCGGAGAATATGTACTTAAGCTCCAGCATCGTAAAACAGATTGCCAGCTTCGGCGGCGACATCAGCAATTTCGTTCCGGCGTGCATCTTGGGAGAGATCCAGGCCCGCCTTTCCCGCAAATGATCCGGCATCTTTGAAGGAGGAGTAACCATGACCAACTATGAAAACATCGACAGCATTCTCTTGATGATCGAGGATCTGCTGGACGGCGCATGGAGCATTCCGCTTTCCGGCGGTAAGGGCGCCGTGGACGTGGATAAGATCCGGGATCTGCTGTCTCAGCTGAAAATGCACATCCCCGTGGAAGTGGAAAAAGCAAAAGAGATTGTCAACGACCGGAAGATCATCCTGGACGATGCCAAAAAAGAGGCGGAAATGACCATCCGAGTGGCGGAAGAGCGGGCCAAAAAGCTGGTGGATCACGATGAAGTGGTCCGGCAGGCGCAGGCCAAGGCAAACGAGATCCTCAGCACCTCCCAACTTCAGGCGAGAGAGTTGAAAAAAGCCACCAGCGATTATGTGGACAGCGTTTTGAAGTCTACGGAAGAGCAGGTCGCCAAGTCTCTGGCAGAGCTCAGAAGCAAACGGCAGGCCATCAAGGCTGCGAAGATCAGCTGAATGAGAAAACGCCTCCCCGCAGCGGTTCCTGCTGCAAGGGAGGCGTTTTTGCGGTGTAGGATCAGTCCGCCGTCAAGCGGGAAAGATAAAAGATGGCTAAAAACCCTGCCGCAAAAGTCAGCGGGCAGATAAGCCAGCTGATCCCGGAAGGAATCCCGGGGAAAACGGCGGGAAGCGACCCGAAAAGGAACCCGATGATGACCGGGTAGGTGACCTGCGGGTAGGTGACCATGGCCTTTTCCAGTGCCTTGATCATGGCGAGGGTGCCGATGATCAGCCCCACACCCATAGGGATCAGGAAGGAAAACTGCAGCTGGTGGATGGCGGCCATGGTGGGCTCGTAAAGTCCTAAGATCAGCAGCATATAAGAAAGGCTGATGCCCGGAAGGATCAGAGCCACCGCCTCCAGGATTCCGGCGAGGAAAAGAAGAGGGATCAGGACGATGCCGCCGCTGCTTCCCGTGAAAAGATTGTCGGGGATCAGGGAGAGGGCGGAGACAAAAAGAAACCCCGCCACAGGGAAAAGGATCTGATAGGGACGGAATCTTTTGATCCCGGCTTTCTTCCAGAGGGCAGGAACGCCGCCTAAAATGGCCCCCAGAAAGAGAAAGAGCATGGGGAAGCGGAACCGTTCTGTGACTGCTAAGATCACCCGGGAAAAGAGGAAGATCCCCAAAAGCCCGCCGCCTCCGAAGGTGGCAAGGAGCAGGGCGTGCTTTTTCGGATTCTTGAAAAAATGGCTGACGGCGGCAAGAAGGTCGTCGTAGGTGTTCAAAATGATAGCCATGGTTCCGCCGCTGACTCCGGGGATCAGCATGGAAGCGCCGACCAGCAGCCCTTTCAGGATATAGATCAGGTACTTTTTCATGGAAAACCTCCGTGGGCGCTCTTGTGTTGTGTGCACAAATCAGTCTCATTATACAGGATTTTTTAAGGGAAGCCAATAGGAGAATGTAAAGTTTAGGTAAAAAAGTTGTGTCGTTCTTGCGAAAAGGGGCAGAATATGGTAGCATAGAAGGGTAAATAGAGTCGGGGAACGGGTGTGAAAAGGTACCGTTCCGATAACAGGAGGTTTCCTATGACCATCCGCTTGTCCGAATTTATAAGTCAGCTGATCCGGAACCCTGCGCTGGCGGTCACGGTCGTTTTGACCTTGGGCGTCATTCTGGTCAACGGCTGGACGGATGCGCCGAACGCCATCGCCACCTGCGTCTCCACCCGGGCCATCCGACCCAAGCATGCGATCCTGATGGCGGCGATTTTTAACTTCTTCGGCGTTTTACTGATGACGGCAATTAACAGCACGGTTGCCATGACGATCTATAACATGGTGGATTTCAATGGAGACAGCCACCAGGCGCTGACCGCCCTGTGCGCCGCACTTTTCGCCATTGTAACGTGGGCAACTGCGGCGTGGGCTTTCGGAATCCCCACCAGTGAGAGCCACGCCCTGATCGCCGGGCTTTCCGGGGCGGCCATCGCCCTGCAGGGCGGGCTTTCCGGAATCAACGGCGGAGAATGGGTCAAAGTCCTTTACGGGCTGTTTTTGTCCACCGTTCTGGGTTTTGGCAGTGGGTATCTGGTGACAAAGCTGGTGGAGCGCTGCTGCCGGAGAATGGATCGGCGGCGGACGTCCCGGTTCTTCCGTGGGGCACAGATCGCCGGCGGAGCTGCCACGGCCTTCATGCACGGGGCGCAGGACGGGCAGAAATTCATGGGCGTGTTCCTTCTGGGGATCGCCCTTGCAGGCGGGAACGGAACCACCTCCAACTTCCAGATCCCGGTTTGGCTCATGGTGCTCTGCTCGGCGGTAATGGCTCTGGGAACTTCCATTGGAGGCTACCGCATCATCAAGGCCGTAGGAATGGATATGGTGAAGCTGGAGACCTATCAGGGGTTCTCGGCAGATCTGGCGGCGACAGGATGCATGCTCCTCTCCTCCCTGACCGGCGTGCCGGTCAGCACCACCCATACGAAAACCACCGCCATCATGGGCGTGGGTGCCTCCAAACGGCTCTCCTCCGTCAACTGGGGGACCGTGAAGGAAATGCTGCTCACCTGGGTGCTGACCTTTCCCGGCTGCGGGATTATCGGATATTTGATGGCGAAGCTCTTTATGTGGATTTTCTGAAAGAAAGGAAACGGCTATGGGAAAAAAGCGGGATTTCAACTACTTTGAAGCCTTTGTGCAGCTGGTGGACTACTCCTGTCAGTCGGCGGAGATCTTAGAGACTTCGCTTAAGCGGTTCAACCCTACGGGGCTTGCCGAGATGATGAAGAACCTCCACGGCATCGAGCACGCAGCGGACATGGGAAAGCACGACATGATGAATCGGCTGGCCCGGGAGTTCATCGCCCCCATCGAGCGGGAGGACATCATCGAGCTGGGGCAGGAGATCGACAACGTCACTGACAGCATCGAAGACGTGCTCATGGGCGTTTATATGTACAACATCCTCTCCATCCGGCCGGAAGCCATTGATTTTGTGGACGTGATCGTCCAGTGCTGCAACGGCTTAAAAAAGACCATGGAGGACTTCCAGAACTTCCGGAAATCCACCACCCTCCACGACAGCGTGGTGGAGATCAACCGCTTGGAGGAGGTCGGCGACCGGATGTACACCGAAGCCGTGCGGAATCTTTATGTGAACTGCAAGGATCCGGTGGAGATCTTGGCGTGGACGAAGATCTTCGACCGGATGGAAAGCTGCTGCGATGCCTGCGAACACGTCGCAAACGTCGTGGAAAGCGTTATGATGAAAAACAGCTGACAAAGCTGCCCCGCCTGTTTCCGGAAGGGAGACGGGCGGGGCGATTTTTACAGATAGCGAAAAGGGGATTGCTCCGGTTCTTCTTCGTCCTGTTCCACGAGCCATTCGTATACGTTGTTGACCGCTTCCCGATAAATGTCATAGGAACGTTTTTCGTTTTTTATGTTGCAGTTTTTGAGCCGCAGATATTCTTCCCGGACACAGTTCCAGCCATTTTCGTATTTACAGATTTCTTCGACCCGTTCCTCCGGGTCAGAGTTGATCGGACGGAAATTCCAGATGTAGTTTCCGGATTTTTTGTCGTTTTTGAGATAATTGTATCCGTCAAGATTAGAGTCTTCGTCATAGGTGTAGCAAATAATGGCAAAGTCGCAGCCGTATTTAATCTTGCTGTTTTTTCGGTCAACGGATTGAAGCGTAATAACAGATGATGAATCCTTCGGATTGGAAAAGTGAAAACGACTGTCCTTTAAAGCGTTTTTCATGGCGTTTATGAAACGATTTTTGACTTCTTTTGCATCATAGTCGTAGCAATCGTCGTCCAGTATCAGGTTGTAATCCAAATCGAAGCCTTTATTTCCGTTTTTGATTCGGGTGACCAGATGGCGTTTGCCGCTGCCGACCAGTTGAAAGGAAAAAGGAAATTTCTTTTTCAACTGAGACTGCATCTTTTGCAGAATGCGGGTCGCTTCCGCTTTCAGCGGTTTGTATTCGGCTTTTGTAACATACTCATACATTTTTATTTCCTCCTTCTCCCCCTTACCGCCCATTCAGCTTCTGCTAAATCATTACAATATAGCAGAATTTTAACCCCTTGTCAAGAAAAAAATTCGAAGCAATTTTCTTGACAACGCAGGCGTTTTTCGCTATGGTTAAAGGTGAATGGGGGTACTTACTATGGAACGGGAACTTGTTGAAAAACAACGGGCGTTTTTCCGAAGGGGAGAGACAAGGAGCCTCGTTTTCCGAAAGGCGCAGCTTCAAAAGCTCCTGCAGGGGCTTTCCGAAGAGGAGGACATCCTTTTGAAGGCGCTGGAAGCAGATCTGGGGAAGCACCCCTTTGAAGGGTACGCAACCGAGTTGGGGGTCGTCCGGGGGGAGATCCGGGCGGCTCTCCGGAAGCTCAAAAGCTGGAGCCGCACCCGAAAAACGGTGGGGCCGCTGACCCAGTTCCCCTCTTCCGGGCGACTGATGGCGGAGCCGAAGGGCTGCGTGCTGATCTTAGCGCCGTGGAACTATCCGGTGCAGCTGATCCTAGCGCCGCTGGTATCGGCCATTGCGGCGGGGAACTGCGCCATCCTGCTGCTGCCGGAAGATGCGCCGGAGACGTCAGGGGCGCTTGCCCGGATGATAAAAAAACTCTATCCGGAGGAGTACATTGCCTCGGCTCCGGCGTCGGTGGAAGGGAACGGGCGGTTTTTATCCCTGCCCTTCGACCACATTTTCTTTACGGGGAGCCTTCGGGTGGGGCGGATCGTCATGGGTGCGGCTGCAAAAAATTTAACGCCGGTGACGCTGGAGCTGGGCGGAAAAAGTCCCTGCATCGTGGACAAAACGGCAGATCTTCCGCTGGCGGCGAAGCGGATCGCATGGGGGAAATGCCTGAACGCCGGGCAGACTTGTGTCGCACCGGACTATGTGCTGGTGGAAAAAAGCGTCCGGGAAGCATTTGTAAAAGAACTGAAAAAGCAGGCGGATGCCCTTTTCCCGGGCGGGATGCTCTCCAATGGGGACTATCCCCATCTGGTGAACCGGAAGCACTTTGACCGGGTGGTCAAACTGATGGACGGAGAGAAGATCCTGTTCGGGGGAAAGTCGGATCCGGAAACGCTCAAAATCGAGCTGACTGCTCTGGATGTGCCGGATCTGGAATCGCCGGTGATGAAAGAGGAGATCTTCGGGCCCGTTCTGCCGGTAATCCCCTATGATTCGATCGACGGGGCGATGACCCTCATTCTGGATCGGCCGAAGCCGCTGGCGCTTTACCTCTTTACGAAGGACCGGGAGCTGAGCTGCCGGGTGTTCCGGGAGATAAGCTTCGGGGGCGGGTGCTTAAACGACACCATCGTCCACCTGCTGCCCCACAACCTGCCCTTCGGCGGGGTAGGGGAATCGGGCATGGGAAGCTGCCATGGAAAGGCGGGATTCGACACCTTTACCCACTGGAAGCCGATCCTTAGGCGGGGAATGTGGATGGATCTTCCGGTTCGGTATCCGCCGTACAAGGGAAAGCTTTCGCTGCTGAAAAAAATCATGCGGTAAAATTCCTAAAATTTGCAACAGATTTTAACTTCTGCGACACCTTTATGACGATACGGTTAAGGAAACCTTAAGGATTGTAACCAGATTTTCATTGGATTTCCGAAAGCGTATATGTTATACTGAAACTGGCGGAAAAAAGAGAAAACGCCGCAGCCTGACTGACACGAAATTCCAGGATTGGAGGAAACGATTCGTAAAATCTGACGTTAGGAGAACCACAATGAGCCTGATAAGAGTCAAGGATATCCGAAAAGTGTATCGGGTGGATAAAGAACGGGTGGTGGCCCTGAACCGGATCAATCTGGAGATCGAAACCGGAGAGATCTGCTGCATTCTGGGTACCTCCGGATCCGGTAAATCCACTCTTTTGAACATTATGGCGGGGCTGGAAAAGCCTACGAAGGGCGCCGTTTTCATCGACGGTGTGGACATGGTAAAGTTAAACGAAAAGCAGCTGGCGCTGTTCCGGCAGAAGAACATCGGCTTTATCTTCCAGTCCTATAACCTCCTCCCCACCATGACGGCCATCGAGAACGTGGCGCTGCCTTTGGAATTCAAGGGCGTGCCGAAGCAAAAACGGGTCAAGGAAGCCAAGCGGATGCTGAAGGCGGTCAATCTGGAGGAGCGGATGCTGCACAAGCCCACCCAGATGTCCGGCGGCCAGCAGCAGCGGGTCGGCATTGCAAGAGCCTTCGTAGCGAAGCCGAAGATCGTCTTCGCTGACGAGCCCACCGGCAACCTGGATTCCAAAACCACAAAAGAAGTCATGGAGATGATCGTCGGCATCGCCCGGCGGCACAACGAGACACTGATCTTAGTGACCCACGACCGGGACATCGCACAGTATGCCGACCGGATCGTCCATCTGGTGGACGGCGATATTGTCAGTGATGAGAAAAACCAGTCGACCATCACCCGGGCGGACGCAGAAGCGGAAGTCCACACGGCGGAGAAGAAAGAAGCGCTTCCCGTCGAGAAGAACGTAGATCTGTCCGGCGATAAGCTGGCGTGACATTTTTGAAAGAAAGGAGTTTTCCGTTTTCCGGAAAACTGAGGGCAGAATGATGAATCAGACGATTTTTAAGAGAGCAGCCGGGTTCCTGACCGCTTTCGCCATGATGATGCTGGTCGTTTTGGGCGCAGTGCCCGTAAAAGCGGCGGGCATGAGCGTTTCCGCTTCCACCTCCGCCACCGTTTCGGCGGGGAACCGCTTTGCTGCGAACATCACCATCAGCGGCTCCTCCACGAAGAACACCACTGCCGACGTAAGCGTTACGGGTCTTGGCAGCATCACCGACAGCGCTACGAAGACCGGCGTTTCTTTTGACGCCAACGGCAGCGCCTCCTTTACCGTAAGCCTGACCCACAGCGGCGACGGCAGCCCTGCCGTGCTGGTAGAGGTGAACGGCGAATCCGCCGACTGCACCGTCAGCGGCATCTTTTTCGGCAAGGACGACGGTAACGATACGCCGGTAAAACCTTCCGGCAACACCTTCGGCGTGAAGAACGGCACCGCCCTTCCTTCCATCAGCGCCGGCGAGACGAAAAAGCTCGTCCTCCCCATCTCCAATCTCACCAGCCGCCGGGTTCCCGACGCCACGTTCACCGTGGAGCTGCCGGAGGGCGTGTATGTGGACGGCGCCACCTTTTCCCAGAAGCTGACCTTTGCTTCGAAGGAGAGCAAGAACCTGGAGATCCCGCTGGTCGCTTCCGCCAATGCGGCTTCCGGCGTTTCCACCATGAAGATCACCGCCACTTACCGCTACAGCGGCGAGATGGTGACCGAATCCTTCAGCGTGAACTTAAAAGTCACCGGCTCCACCGGCCAGACCGGCGAAGGCAAGCTGGAAGTGACCGGTTATTCTGTGAACCCCGGCACCGTGACCGCCGGAAACGGCTGCAAGCTGACCCTGACGGTGAAAAACACCGGCAATAATACCGTGAAAAACGGCGCTGTCACCTTAGGCGGCCTGTCCACCACCGGCTTTACCATGAACAACAGTCTGGATACCCAGTACATCACCTCTTTAGCAAGCGGCGCTTCCACCAACCTGACCTTCAACCTCAGCACCAGCTCCGCCATGGCAAGCGGCAACTATATTCTGGACGTTTCCCTGACGGCAGGGGAGGCCACTTCCGCCGCCAAGGCGTTCATCCCCGTAAAGGCCAATTCTGCCTCCGGCAGCGATGAAAACGGCGTTCCTTCCGGCAAGCCCCAGATCGTGATCGAAAGCTACACCTACGGCAGCAACGGGGAAACCTCTGTTACCGGTGGAAAGGTCTTCACCCTGACTATGAAGATCAAAAATGCCGGCAAGGTTGCCATTGAAAACGTGAAGATCACCGTTTCCTCTGCGGCGGACGCCACCACCGGCGGCGTGTTCTCGCCCGCTAACTCCTCCAACACCTTCTTTGTGGAGAGCATCCCCGCAGGCGGCACCATTGAGGAATCTATCGACCTGCTGCCGAAAGCGGACGCTGCTCCCAAGTCTTACGGGTTAGACATTTCCTTCAACTATGAAGCTGTAGTCAACAAAGAGCGGATCGAATTAAGCCCCACTGAGACCATTTCCATCCCCTTGACCCAGCCTGACCGGTTCGAAGTCGGCGAGGTGCAGATGTGGGGTCCCGTTTATGTGGGCGACACCCTTTCCGGCAACGTTTCTTATGTGAACAAGGGCAAGAGCACCATCTTCAACCTCTCCGTCAAGATCGAAGGTGATGGCTTCACTACGGCAGAGACCGACAATTACATCGGCAACGTGGAATCCGGTTCCAGCGACAGCTTTGACATCTCTCTGAACCCCACCCAGGCGGGCACGCTGAAGGCCACCCTGACCTTCTCTTACGAGGACGCCAACGGTGAGGTCAAGGAAGTCGTCAAGGACATCGAAAGCGAAGTCATGGAGTACGAGCCGGTTGACCCCATAGGCCCCGATGATCCGGTAGGCCCTGTAGAACCGGAAAAGACCGGCCTGCCGACTTGGGCATGGATCGCCATCATCGCCGGCGGCGTTGTTGTGGCGGTAGTCGTGGTCGTGATCGTGGTCAAGGTGGCCAAGAAGAAAAAGCAGAAATCTCAGGACGCCGAAGATGATTACGACGATGAGGATGCGGAAAAATGAGATTAAGAGATATGATCGCCATGAGCCTCTCGAACCTCTGGAAACGGAAGGTCCGGACGCTCCTGACCGTGACCGGTGTCGTCATCGGCACTTGCGCCATCGTGGTCATGATCTCTTTGGGTCTTGGTATGCAGAAGACCATGCAGGATTCTCTGGCCCAGATGGGTGACCTGACCATTATCAGCATTTATAATTACGGCAGCTCCAGTTCCGGCTCCGGCAGCGACAAGCCGGCGCTGGACGACTCCATGCTGGACACCATCCGGCAGCTCAAATACGTTCAGGCGGTGACGCCGGCGTATAACCCGAACAACTGGAATGCCTTTACAATCAAAAGCGGTAAGTATCAGTATTCCGGACAGATTACAGGCGTGGATTTCGACGCTCTGAAACTCATGGGCTACGAAATGCAGGAGGGGCAGATGCCCGACTCCACCACCGGATATGAGGGGGTCGTCGTGTTCGGCTCTTCCGCCGGGTACGATTTCTATAATCCGAAAAAGAACAACTGGTGGAATGACCGTTCCGGGGATCCTCCGGTCAACGTCATGGAGGATAAGCTGGAGCTTACCATCAACAAGGACGACGGCACTGCTTCCAAGACAAAGGCGAAAAAGATTACCTGTACCGGCGTGATGGTGGAGGACTGGAGCCGGAACCCTTCTCCCTATGGCGTTTTCATGGACGTGAACTATCTGCGCTCTTTGGAAAAGGAGTACAATAAGTTAAACAACGTCAAGGAAGACAGGAACAAGGTCTTTTCCTACAACAATGTGTACGTCAAGGTGGATGACATGAAGCATGTGGCGGCTGTGGAGGAGATCCTGCAGGGCTACGGGTACCAGACCGACTCCATGGAGTCTATCCGGAAGCCTCTGGAGGAGCAGACCCGGCAGCAGCAGATGATCTTCGGCGGCTTGGGTGCGATCTCTCTGCTGGTTGCGGCTTTGGGCATCACCAACACCATGATTATGTCCATTTATGAGCGGACCCGGGAAATCGGCGTCATGAAGGTTTTAGGCTGCGTCATCAGCGACATCCGGACGATGTTCCTGATGGAGGCGGGCACCATCGGCCTTCTGGGCGGCATCGTGGGCGTAGGGATCAGCTACCTGATTTCCTTCCTCATCAACACCTTCGGAAGCGGAGGCGGAGGAGACATCTGGGACATCGGAGGGCTCTCCATCGGAGGACTTTCCATCATTCCATGGTGGCTTGTGATCGGCGCTTTGATTTTCGCCACGCTGGTAGGACTGGTTTCCGGCTTCTCACCGGCAAACCGCGCCGTAAAGATCAGCGCTCTGACGGCAATCAAACAGGAATAAGAAAAAGAGACGGGGCGGTTTTCGTTCCGTCTCTTTTTCTGCAGAAAGCAGCGGAAATCTGGGGAAGAGTCGCCGGAAAAGGAGGGCTGTAAGTGGTCACAACCGGCTGATCTTCGTACGGTTCATGGAAATGACCGGTGCCGAAAAGGGATAGGAAAACGGCAATTACGGATTTTCAAAGCTTGTGTGGTGGGTTCGGTAATTATGAATTTAGATGTTAGGGAAGCGCATGTGAGGGTTTCCTTTTTTGGGCGGATGTGATATGATGGAGGAAATGGAGGGATCATATGGAACGGGATCTTCGCAAGGACTCAGAGCGGGTCGTTCGGAAAGCGATCTCTGCCTGTCTGCCGGATGAAGCGGTGCGGCGGGCGCTGGAGGGAAAGGAATTTCCGGGACGGGTGGTGCTCGTTTCCGTGGGAAAAGCGGCGTGGAGGATGGCGGACGCCGTCTGGAAGACGCTGAACGGAAAAATCTCGAAAGGTGTTGTGCTGACCAAATACGGGCATTTGTCTGGACCCATCGGGAACTTGGAGCTTTATGAAGCCGGACACCCGGTGGTGGACGAGGCTTCCGTGGCCGGAACAGAGCGGATCTTAGAGCTGGTAAAGGGGCTTGCCCCATCGGATACGGTGCTGTTTCTGGTGTCCGGGGGGGGATCGGCGCTATTTGAAAAGCCGCTGATCCCGCTTTCGGAGCTGGCGGAGGTGAACCGGCAGCTCCTGGCCTGCGGAGCGTCCATCGGGGAGATGAACGGCATCCGAAAGCGTTTGTCCGCAGTAAAGGGCGGCAGGTTTGCGGAGCTTTGCCGGCCGGCAAAGGTGTTTGCCGTGGTTTTGTCCGATGTGATCGGCGACCGGCTGGACGTGATCGCTTCCGGACCGGCGGCTCCGGATCGGTCCACCTGCAAAGAAGCGGCAGAAACAGTGAAGCGGTACGGTCTGCAGCTTTCGGAGAAGGCCATGGAGCTGCTGCAGAAAGAAACGCCTAAGGCTCTTGAAAACGTAGAGACCTGCATCACCGGCAGCGTATCGGAGCTTTGTCGGGCAGCGGCGGAAGAAGCGGGAAGGCTGGGATACCGGCCGGTGATCCTTACCGATTCTCTCGGCTGTCAGGCGAAGGAGGCCGGTGCGTTTCTGGGAGCCTGCGCAAGGTACCAGCGGCTTCACGCCGTAGAACCGTTGGCTCTGATCGCCGGCGGCGAAACGGTGGTGGAGCTGACCGGCCACGGGAAGGGCGGCCGGAACCAGGAACTTGCTCTTGCGGCTGCGGCAGAGATCGCAGGTATGGACGGCGTCTGTGTCGTTTCCGCTGGCTCCGACGGGACCGACGGGCCTACGGATGCAGCCGGAGGGATCGTGGATGGAAAAACAGCGGGCACGCTTAAAATCTGCGGGATCTCCATTCCGGAGGTGCTCCGGCAAAACGATGCCTACCCTGCGTTGGAACGCTGCGGCGGGCTTCTGATGACCGGCCCCACGGGAACCAACGTCAACGATGTGGCGGCGGCATTGATTTATCCGGAAAAGTCGTAAGAAACCCTTTTCTTTTTGTGAAAAATATGGTACAATAAAAAAGAAGTCGGTAAAGCCCGCTTCGGACACGCTTTGTGCATCTTTTGGAAAGGAGTAGGAGATCTTTTGGATCTCTGAAATGCTATGCTGGAACTGAATCAACTGATTACAAACCCTGCCTTGGTGCAGGCGATGGACACATTTAAAAAAACTCCATCTCCCCGGACGGAGCTGGACATGATTAACCTTTTCTTCAGCGCCCGGCTGCTGACCCCCATCAATCTGCTGGACGAGCTGGTGGACGGAAAGATGGAATCCTCTACCCGGTTCCAGCACTTCCTCATCACCAGCGATAAGGGTGAGCAGTTCTATCTTGCCTTCACCGATCAGGCGGAGCTGCAGAAATGGGCAAAGGAAGAGAAAAAGGATGCCCTGACGGTGCCGCTGCCGGCGTTTGCCGCCATGCTGGACAAGAATAAGGACGCCAAAGGTGTCGTGATCAACCCCTTCGGCGCAAATATCACCTTTTCCAAGGAAATGATTGAGAATCTGCCCAAACGGCGTCTGGAGCTTTTGAAGGTGGCTCCGCCCCGTTTCCTCATCGGCAAGCTGAAAGAGGAGCCGGAGGAACTGGAAGCGGCGCTGAGCAAATACTTCAAGAAAAAGCAGAAGGACATCCAGCAGGCGTGGCTCTTTACCGCCCTGCGGGAGGGGACCCAGAA